>JAFRXD010000084.1 GCA_017441605.1 Thermoguttaceae bacterium
GACGCGGCGACCGACGTCCCCGCGCCGGCGGCGGCTCCCGAGGCGGTTCCCGCCGACGCGCCGAGCGCCGCGGCAGAACCTCAAGCGAACTATCTCGCGCCTCTGCCCTATTGCGTCTCCGCGTAGTCTCGCGCGAATCTTAACGATTAGCTAGGAAAATCGAAAATCGAGGTCGTTTGAAAAAGCGGTCTTGATTTTCGATTTTTTTATCAATAGTATTAGCGGCGTTTTCGTTTTAATAACGCTCGGTCGTCGCCGATCGGCGCGATCGAGACTCTTCGCGCTCGTCAAAAGCAAGGAGAAATTACATGCAACTATTGCGTCGCGGGGTCGCATTGCTCGCGCTTGGCTTGTTGGCGCTCTTCGCGTTCGAGTCTCGCGCGGAAGCGGCCCACGTGTTTATCGCCGGGGGACGCGTCGTATTGGCGGCGCATCCCGGTTTCGCGCCGCCTCCGCCGCCCATGGTGGTCGCGGTGGCTCCGCCGAGGACGGTCTACGTTCCGGGTTCGGCGGTAAGAGTCGTTCGACCTCGAACGACGGTGGTCGCGACCGCGACCCCTACGGCGACCTACGAAGAAGAAGTCGTCGAAGAGCCGGTCGAGGAGGTCGTGGAAGAGGTCATCGCTCCGGCTCCGGTGGTGGTTCGCCGCCCGGTGGTCGTGGTGGCGCCTCCGCCTCCTCCTCCGCCGCGCTATTATTATCCGGCTCCCGGTTTTTCGCTCTACATCGGCGGCCCGAGTCCCCGACCCGGCTTTGGTCCGCCCCCGCCGGGTTCGCGGCCGTTTCCGGGTTCGCCTCCCGGAGGTCCCCGCTTTGGCGGTCCTCCGCATCGCGGTCCCGGTCCCGGACCGCGCCATTTCTAGCCTAGAGGAACAGTCTTCGAAAAAGATTATCTTCACCGACTCCGGGAGATTTCTCGGAGTCTTTTTTTTTGAAACGAACTCCTTCTCAAAAAATCAAAAAAAACGTTGTCGCAAAGAAAAATTTTGCGTAATAAAGGGCGGCGAGTCGCAAAGACCGACTCGCGAGGACGCAAAGAAACGTTCTCGAGGCTCCCCGCCTCTCCCACCAACCACAAGGAGTTTCGCCATGAACAAGCTCGCGTATCGCAAAGCTCGCGTCTTCGCTCTTCCGCTAGGCATAGCGGCGCTCGTTTTCGCCTTCGGCTTCGCACGAGAAGCGTCGGCGTCGGATTTTGGGTTCTCGCTAAGCGTCGGGAACGTCGGTTTCGGGGTTTCGTCGTACGACGTCGCTCCGGTGTACGTCGCGCCGGCCCCGGTCGTCGTGGCGCCGCGCTACTTGCCCCCGCCTCCGCCCCCTCGGCGGTATCTCCCGCCCCCGCCGCCGCGTCGCGGCTATATGCCCCCCCCGCCTCCGCCGCGTCGCGGGTATATGCCGCCCCCTCCGCCGCATCGGCTTCCGCCTCCTCCGCCGTATCGACCCGGTTGGTAAGGACGCGCAATAACGAGGGCATTGGCCGTCGGATCCTAGAGCGAACAAACAACTAGCGCCCCGAATTCAAGTCGTCGCGACGAGAATTCGGGGTTTTTTGTTATGGGAGGCGAACCGAATCTGGAAGGGTAGTATTGCTTATTAGCGTTTTAACGAACCCAAGAGACAACAAGAGAGGGGACGCGGGGGCGCCTCCCCTTTACAGGACTCAAATTAAGATAAAATGGAGGAAATGGGCAGGGCTTGAAATGAGAATAGGGGGCGAACTCTTCTCATTGCGTCCGCGCCCACCGGGATTCGGCGAAAAGAGCCTCGCTTCCCGAATCGAGCTCTCCGACGAGGGGACGTCCGAGATCGGTTTCGCGGCGCGAATTCTCAACGTATCGTAGAAGTAGAACGTCGCCAAGGGAGCGCGATTCCAGAAAAAGTTCCATTTTGGTAAAATGCGCGACGATAATCGCCGAATATAACGGACGTTCCTATTTTGCGCGCGGCTTCGACGAACGATCCGACGGATCGCGACGCGAATCTTCGCGCGCTTGCCTTAAACGATAGCGCGAGTTGATATGACCTCCCAAAAAATTCCTTTCGCAATCATCGGTACCGCCTGCCGTCTTCCCGGCGCCAACGGATTGGAGAATTTTTGGAAGTTGCTCTGTTCTGGCGCGAGCGCGATAACGCGGGTTCCCGAGTCTCGTATGAACTACGAGCTCTACTACGACCCGAAAAAGGGAATTCGCGGCAAAACCTATATGGATCAGTCGGGGCTTATCGACTATCCCGCGTTCAATTCGAGCCGGTGCCCGGAACCTCGCGACGTCGCGGGGGCGCTCGAAGTCGGGCACCTGTTAATGTGCGAGACGGCGGCGGACGCGTGCCGGAACGCGGGTCTCGACCCGTTCGATCTGCCGACGAGGCGGGTCGGGGTTTACGTTGGGAACAACCAGAGCGGCGATCTGGGCTCGCAGCTCGCGTATTCGGTCATGGTCGAAGAGGCGGCGAACTTCCTGCTCGACGTTCCGAAGTTTCGCGATTTTACCGGAGCCAAAGCGAAAAAGATCGTCGAAGAAACGACGCGCGCCGTTCGTCGCGAGCTTCCTCGCTACGGAACGGGCGGGTACCCGACCGTCGCGTACCACCTAACGGCCGCCGCGGTTTCTCGAGCTTTGGGGCTCGACGCTCCCGCGATGGTGTTCGACGCCGCGTGCTCTTCTTCGCTTCAGGCGCTGGCGGTCGCGGCGCGGGACTTGGCGCTCGGCAATACGGAAATGGCGATCGTCGGCGGCGCGTCGTTTTTCCGCGTCGATAGTTTGATGATTTTCTCGGCGGCGGGTTCCGGCTCGGCTAAAGGATGTTGCCCGTTCTGCGACGCGGCGGACGGCTTGATTCCCGCCGAGGGAAACGTCGCGATCGTTATTAAGACGCTGGAGCGCGCGCTGGAAGACGGCGATCCGATCCAGGCGGTGATAAGCGGAATCGGGGTCTCCTCCGACGGCAAAGGAAAAAGCCTCTGGGCGCCGTCGAGCGTCGGTCAATACGAGGCGATCTCGCGCGCCTACGAGTCTCCGGACGATCTTTCTCGGATCGCGTACGTCGAGGCGCACGCGACGTCGACGGCGGTCGGAGATCTGACGGAACTCAACGCGCTGACCCAAGCGTTCGCGGGGAAATTCCCGAACGGGGAGAAACGCCCGATCGGCGGGGTCAAGGCGAACGTCGGTCACGCGCTGGAAGCGGCGGGTCTGGCGGGGCTCGTCAAGGCGGTTCTCGTTCTGCAACGAGACGTCGCTCCTCCGCAAATCAACTGTCAACCGTTCAATACGAAAGTCGACTGGGAGAAACTCCCGTTCTACGTTCCGCTCGAAGCGACGCGACTTCCTCGCTCGATCGACGGGCGCCCGCGCATGGCGGGGGTGAACTCGTTCGGAATCGGCGGGTTGAACGTGCACGTGGCGCTGGAAGAGGCCCCGAAGCGCTCGACCAAAACGGTCGTCTCGGCGCCGAAAACCGACGCGTTGGAAATCCGCCCGGCGAAGGAGCTCGGGCGCGAGTCGCTCGAACCGATCGCGGTAATTGGATTCGGGGAAATTTTCCCCGGCGCGCGAACGCTCCAAGACTTCGCGGAGGTCGCGTTCTCCGGAAAGAACGTCTTTACGGACGTCGCGGCCGATCGCTGGAACCCCGAGCTGGGGATCGAGCCGGGCGTCGCGAGCGCCTATCGCGCGCCAAGCGGTCGGGGCGGATTCGTCGTCGACTACGAGTACGACTGGCGCAAGCACATGATTCCCCCGAAGCAGATTGAAAACGCGGATCCGCTTCAATTTATGCTCTTGGACGCTTTGGACGCGGCGCTAACCGACGCGGGTTACGGCAAAGGGGGCAAGAAATTCGATCGGAAGCGAACGGGGGTCTTGGTGGCGTCGTCGTTCGACGCGGACTTCTCGCTGGCGCTGAGCGTCGGATTCCGCCGGTTCCATTTCCAGAAAGTCTTGCGCGAAAAGCTGTTGGAATTCGGCTTGACCGACGAGGCGAAGATCGCGGAAGTCTGCGACGCGTATTTTAAGACGTTCTGCGAGCGCATGCCCGCGATTCTCGACGAGACGGGAAGCTTCACGCCCAGCTCGCTCTCCAGCCGCGTTACCAAAGCCTACGACCTTATGGGGGGCGCGGTTACGACGGAGGCCGGCGGCGTCGGCGCGTTCGCGGCGCTCTCGGCGGCGGTCAATATTTTGCGACTTCGCGAAAACGACGTTATGTTCGTCGCGGCGGGCAGCCGCTCGATGGGGTTGCCAACCTTTATTAAGATGGGTCTTGCGGATCGGCTCGCGGACGGATCCGACGTTCGCTCGCCGCTCGACGCGGACGGGGGCAAGACGGTGCCCGGCGAGGGAACGGGGGTGTTCGTTCTCAAGCGGCTCTCGGACGCGCTGCGAAACGGCGACCCGATTCGCTTCGTAATTCGCGGAGTCGGGGCGGCCGCGGTTTCGCCGCAAGCGAAGCGCGAGCAAAAGGCGGAGGCGTTCCGCCGGGCGATTTCCCGCGCTTGGAACCAGACGAGCGCGTCTCGCTCGAGCGTCGCGCTGGCGGAGACGTCGGTCGCGACGCCGGAGGTCGCGGCGGCGGAGCTCGACGCGCTGAAGGCGGAATATCCGAACCAAAAGCTCGCGCTCGGAAGCGTCGAGTCGCAGTTCGGCGACATGTTCGCGGCGTCGGGAAGCGCGTCGCTGATTAAGGCGAGCGTCGAATTGGCGGAACGACGCGTTCCGAAGACGGTCGGGTACGATCGTCCGAGTCGCGAGGTCGAGGAAACGATCAAGTCGTTCCAAGACCCGAGCGCCCCGCAAAAAATCGCGCCGGGTTCCGACGGATCGCTCTTCGCGTCGGTAACCGGTTGGGACCCCTACGGTTTCGCCGACTGCGTGATTATCGAATACCGCGAGGACGGTCGCTACGCGCTCGAATCGAGCGCGAAAAGCGCGACGAGCGAGAAGTCGAGCGAGTTCGCCAAAGCGGAGAATCTCTGGCGGTTCCTTCGGTTCGGGGCGTCGGATCGCGAGGGACTCGTCGCGAAAATCAAGCGCGGGGAGACGATCGAGGGCGCGTATTCTTCGGCGGACGTCGAGCGCGCGATCGCGCTGGTTCCGACGGACGGCTCCGAAGCGAGCTCGCGAACGAGCGAGCGCTTAACCGAGGCGGCGGAACTGCTCGCGAACGAGCGAAACGCGTCGGTATTGGAGACGAAACTCGAGCGCCTGCAAATTTTCTATCTTCGCAAGACGAGCGAGCCCGGCAAAATCGCGTTTCTTTTCTCGGGTCAGGGCTCTCAGTATCCCAATATGCTCAAAGGGCTCGTCGAGCGGTTCCAACCGGCGCGCGAGGTCGTCGAGCGGATCGACGCGATTCTCGCGAAGTTGGAATTCCCGTGTTTCGAGGAGCTTATCGAGGACAAGGACAAAAAGCTCGGAGTCGACGTTTTCCGAACGCAACTTTCGCTTCTGTGCGCGGACTACGTTCTTTTCCGGTCGCTCGAGGCGCTCGGAATCTCGCCCGAGACGGTCGCGGGGCATAGTTACGGGGAATTCCCGGCGCTGGTCGCGGCGGGAGCTTGGGACTTCGAGCAAGGCGCGAAGGCGACGAAGATACGTTGCGACGCGATCGTGGAAAGCGAGGACGCGGTCGGCGGCATGACCGCGACGAACGCGGACGCGGCGACGGCGGCGGAGATCTGCCAACGGGTCGCGCCGGACAAGGCGTTTCCCGCAAACCTCAACTCGCCGACGCAAACGGTGATCGGGGGTCGCCCCGAAGCGCTGCCGCTGGTCGAAAGCGCGCTCTCGGAGGCGGGGTTCCGCTTTTCGCGCATCGCGGTTCCGCGCCCGTTCCACACGCCCCTCATGGCTCCGGTCGAGCCGCTCCTTCGCCAGCGACTCGTCGCCGTTCCTCCCAAAGCGCCGAAGACGCGGTTCGTTAGCAGCGTTACCAACGAAGAGACGAAAGAACCCGCGAAAATCCTCGACAATCTCGCGCGACAAATGACGCGTCAAGTCGATTACATAGGGCTCGTCCATAAGCTGGTCGACGAGGGATTTTCGCTGCTCGTCGAATCGGGACCCAGACGCGCGCTAACCGGGCTTCACGGCAAGATTTTGGGCGCGAGCGACAAAGTTCGTTGGTTCGCCCCCGACGCTCCGGGTCGCGAGGGCGGGCTCGGGCTTTACCAACTTCGCGCCCTGTGCGAGCTTATCGGTTATTTCGACTCCGACTTCGAACCGACCGAGACGAGCGCGGTTCCGGCGGATCTCGACAAGGCGCTCGCGGAAATCGCGCCGAAACTGCGCGCGGCGCTAATCGAGCGCGCGGCGAACTTCGACGTCGCGACCGCGAAGGTCGCCCCCGTCGATCCGGAGACCAAGGCGCGGTTCTCGGAAATCGCGAAGCTCGCGGGGGTCGTTCCGGAAACGCTGGTCGTCTGGCTTCGCGAGCGGCTCGGTAATTCGCTCGACGCGACCGAGCCGAAACTCGCCGTTTGGAAGGCGGTCGACGAGTGGTCGAATCGTTTCGAGACGGAATACGCCGAGGCGGCGAAGCGCGAGGCGGCTCGCGGATCGATCGCGAAAGAGACGAGCGCTCAAGGAGTTCCGGCGAAAACGGGCGCGAAAGTCGAAACGCCGAGCGCCCAAGTCGGCGCGCCGTCGCCCTTTATCTCTCCGGTAGCGTTCTACGCGGAAGTTTCTCGCGAGACCGAGCCGGAAGGGTCGTCGCCGAACCAAAAGTACCGCCGTTTCCGGCTCGCGCTAACAAAGCGCGCTTTCCCGAAATTTAATCCTCGGGCGGTCGGGCTCTCGGGCGCGGCCTTGATTTACGGGGACAACCCGACGTCGCGCGCGCTAGCGAAGCGCTTGGAGTCGCTAGGAGTCGCGCCGACGATCCTCGATCGCTCCGACGACCCGGAAGCGGACGCGAAAAAGGCGCGCGAAATCTGCGCGGCGACCACGACTCTTTCACTCTTCTTGGTCGCGTCGCGCGATCCGAGTTTGCTCGACGATCGCGATCTTTGGGCCGAGCGAAATCTCGTCGCGCAAGGGTCTTACGCGGTCGCTCAAGCGTGGTATTCTCCGCTGTTGAAGTCGAATTCGCTCGCGAAGGGAACGATCGTCGCGATCGCCGGATTCGGGGGCGGGTTCGGGGTCGTTTCGCCGACGCGCGGAATCGAGGCGGGTGCGCTCTCGGGGCTAATTAAGTCGCTCGATTTGGAAGCGGGACTACCGACCAATTTCGCGTTCCGATCCAAGATCGTCGACTTCCCGACCGACGCGGATCCGGAGTTCGTCGTCGAGAAGACGCTAAACGTTCTGGCGGCGAACGTTCCGTACGAAGTCGAGACGGGATTCCTCGACGGCGAGCGCGTTCTTACGCGGCTCGTTCCGGCTCGCGCGAGTCGTTCCGGGGCGGATCCTCGCCCGAGCGGACAGTGGGTCGTTACCGGCGGCGGTCGCGGAATCACCGCGTATTTGGCGCTCGGAATCGCGAAGAAATACGGTTTAAGTCTCGCGCTGATCGGGGGCTCGCCGGTTCCGAACGTTCCCGACGCTTGGAAAAAGCTCGACGCGGAGGGGCTCAAAGCGCTGCGCGACGAGATCGTTAAGCGCGCCGAGTCGAAAAACGAAAATCCGCAAGTCGCTTGGTCGCGAGCGGAGCGCGAGATCTCGCTCGCCAAGTCGCTCGATCGGTTCGCCGAGGAAGGCGTCGCCGCGACGTACTACTCTTGCGACGTCTCGAACCCGAGCGCGCTCGCGGAAACGCTCGAAAAGATCCGCCGCGTCGCGCCGATCACCGGAGTTCTGCACGGGGCGGGAATCGAGGAGTCGACGAGCTTCGAAAAGAAGCGATGGGAAATCGTTCGCCGAACGCTCGCGGTCAAGGCGGGGGGCGCGAAAGCGCTGGCGACGCTACTCGAAAAAGATCCGCTAACCCATTTCCTCGCGCTCGGTTCGATCGCGGGGCGCATGGGCTCGCTCGGTCAGACCGACTACTCCGCCGCGAACGATTGCTTGGCGAAAATTTTGGATCGTCTTCAAGCGGAGCGCCCGAGCGTCCGCGTCTCTCTCTTCCATTGGGGACCTTGGGACGAGATCGGCATGGCGACGCGCCCCGAAATGCGCTCGAATCCGATTCTGCAACAGATGACGTTCCTCCCGCCGAAAGAGGGGCTCGAGTACGTTCTCGAGGAATTGGAATCGCCCGAAGAGCCGGTCGAGAAAGTCTTTATGGGATGGGACTACTTCCAAATGTTCTACCCGGCGGACAATAACGCGCCGACCGAGGAGGAGCGCCGCGCGGAAGTCGCGACGCCCAAAGAATCGGAGCCGACGAGCGTGAAAACCGGCGCCGCGACGGGTTGGAACGAGCCTTCGGTTCCCTATAAACTAACGCGCTGGGAGCGTCGTTGCGTCCGCTTGCCCGACTATTCGGAAAGCGACCCGCCGTTCGTTCCCAAAGGCAACGCGATAATCTACGGCGACAATCCGACGGCGACCGCCTTGCGCGCGGCGCTGCAACGTCGCGGGGCGACGGTTCTTACGATTCCCGAAAGCGAGGATCATCCGGCGACGCTCGCGGCGATCGAGCGGTTCTGGAGCCAAGGGGCGGCGCCGCATTTGTTCGTCGTCTCGCCGCGCTCGAATATCGCCGCGCCGACGACGCTCGCGAACGCGACCCAACGACGTCGGGAAAACTATACGGCGGTTAGCTGGATCTGCCGAACTTGGCTCAAACTATTGACGCGCGATAACTTGCTCGGATCGGCAACGCTGGGCGTCGCGACGGCTCAAGGTGGCGGATTCGGATTCTCGGTCGACGAGAAGGCGCCGACGCGCTCCAACGGCGCGGTCGAGAGCGCGGAGATCGCGGGGGTCGCGAAGTGCGTTCACTTGGAGAACGGCCCGGCGAGCGACGGAGTCGTCGTTCGCTTGCTCGACGCGCCCGACGACGCGGACCCGGCGCTGGTCGCGGAGGCGCTCTTGGCGGAGTTAACCCTGCCGGACGTCGGAATTGAGCGCGCCTGCGTCGCTGGTCGTCGCTACGCGCCTCGAGTCGTCGCCGTTCCGGTTCGCTCTTATCCGCGTCGCGCGGAGGAGCCGAAAGGCGTTTGGGTCGTAACCGGGGGCGGTCGCGGGGTAACGGCGCGGGTCGCGCTTGGAATCGGAAAGCGTTTTGGCGCGTCGATTTGCCTCCTGGGAACGAGTCCGGCGCCCGACGCCGAGGCGATCTCGCTCGCGGAGCTCGACGAGGGGGCGCTGGCGGCGCGCAAGAAGCTGGTCGTTCGCGACGCGATGAAGCGAGGGATTTCGCCGGACAAGGCGTGGGCTCCGATTCGCAAGGGAGTCGAGATCGCGCGCAACTTAAAAGCGATGGGCGAGGCCGGAGTCAAGGTCGTTTACAAACGGTGCGACGTCTTGGATTTCGGTCGGGTCGCCGAGGTTCTCGACGAGATTCGCCGGGAATTGGGCCCGATCGAAGGGCTCGTTCACGGCGCGGGAATCGACGGGGTTCCGGCGACGGTTCGCGACGTTCAAGAGTCGCAATTCGCCGACGACGAGCGACTTACCGCGATTAAGATCGACGCGGTTTTCAATTTGTGGGAACTGTTGAAACAAGACCCGCTCCGCTATTTCGTCGGATTTGGCTCGATCAGCGGCTGCTTCGGCTCGGCGAGCGCGTCCTCGTACTGCGCGGCGAACGACGCGCTGTGCAAAATGATCCCGATCTTCCGAGCGGAGCGCCCGGAAACGCGCTCGATCGCGTTCCACTGGCACGCGTGGGGCGAGGTCGGCATGATGACGCGCCCGGTCAGCTTCAGTTCGGTCAACGCGTTGAAAATGGAGCTTATGAGCCCGGACGAGGGCGTGTCGAGGGTAATCGACGAACTGCTCGCCAACTCCCCCGAGACCGAGCCGATCGTTACCGATCGCGCCTACTTCTCGACGTTCTACGGCCCGGAAATGGAACTGGCGACCGACGCCCCGAGCGCTTCGAAGGCGCGCGCGTTTCCGCTCCTGAAATCGCTCGACGCGACCGCGAAACAGAGCGTCGGGGAATTCCTCTTCGATCCGGAGCGCGACCCGTTCTTGATCGACCACCGACTCCGCGATCGCCCGCTCTTGCCGGCGGTCGTCGCCGCCGAGGCGTTTTGCGAGACGGTCGCGGCGCTCGAGCCGAGCGAGTCCCCGTTCGCGATCGGGGATCTGACGTTCCAAAACGGGCTGACGTTCCCGAAACCGGATCCGATTCTCGCGAGAGTTCGCGCGGAGCGGATCGACGCGACGACTTGGCGCGCGGAGCTTTGCTCCGATTTCCATAACTCGCGGGGCAAGTTGATCGCGCCGAATCGCGTTTGCTCGCGTTGCGTCGTCTCGACGCGCGCGTCTTCGGACAACGCGTCGAAACTCGCTTTGCCCAGGAGTTTCGAGGACGGTTCCAATTGGACGAGCCGGGCGAACTGGAACGAGGTCGAGTTCTATCCGATCCAGTACCTGCCCAAGGGCGCGCCGATGTGGCACGGGCCGGTCTTCCAGCAGTTGCGAAACTGCGCGTTCCCGGGAGAAACGACGGGGGAGAACGACGCGATCGTTTGGGGCGAGTTGGTCGTCGGGTCGGTCGCGAAGTTTTCGGGCGGGCGCTCGACCGATTGGCTTTTGCCCGCGGCGACGATCGACGCGTGCCTTTACCTTTGCGGGGTCTCGGTCTGGCGCCGACGGGACAATCAAATCGGACTTCCAAAGTCGCTCGGGCGCTTGGAGTTCGGTCGCGCCTTAAAAGACGGCGAGAAATGCCGAGTCGTCTGTCGCGCGACGAGATTCTCGAGCGCGGGAGCGACGGGCGAGGAGACGTTCCAATTCGTTCTCTTCGGCGAGGACGGCGCGCCGGCGCTATGGGGCGACGACTACGTTTGCCAGATTTTGCCGAGCGGACGCGCGTAGTTCGCAAGTTCGCTTCGTTATTAAGTTTATTTACCGCGTTTATTATTAGAGATCGTTAGTTAAGGAGCGCTCGCGCAATGAACATCGATTTAACGGGAAAAGTCGCCTTGGTAACGGGGGGCTCGCGCGGCGTGGGTCGCGCGACGTCGCTGGCGCTGGCGGAGTCCGGCGCGGACGTGATCGTGAACTTCGTCTCCTCGCGCAAGGCGGCGGAAGAAGTCGCCGCGCAAATCGTCGCGATGGGGCGGCGATGCTGGATCGTCAAAGCGGACGTGAGCGAAAAGGACGACGTCGACGAAATGTTCGATTTCGTTAAGCGCGAAATCGGAAGCCTCGACATACTCGTAAGCAACGCGGCGACCGGTGGGTTCCGCAATATTATGGACGCGTCGCGCAACAACTTCCGATCGGCGTTCGAGACGAACGTCCTCGCGCTGGTCTGGCTCGTTCAGGCGGCGGCGCCTCTCTTGGAGAAAAGCTCGGGGCGCGCCAAGATCGTAACGATCACGAGCCACGGGGTCACGCACGCGATTCCGAACTACGGCTTAATCGGGGCGTCGAAGGCGGCGCTCGAAAGTCTCGTTCGGCATCTGACGCTCGAGCTCGGCGATCGCAATATCAATATCAACGTCGTTCGCGCCGGCTTGATTCGCACCGACTCCACGGAGCGGCTTCCGGGCTCGAAAGAGCTGTTCGACATGCAAGTCGAGTACACGCAAGTCGGCAATAGGGTTCTCCAGCCGGAGGACGTGGCGAACGCGATTCTTTTCCTATCGTCTCCGCTGAGCGACATGGTTCAGGGCGCGACGCTGGTGGTCGACGGCGGCGGCGGATTCCGCGGCGCGTGATTTTTGACAATTCGAACTTTAGTTTCGACGTTCTAGGATATTATCGCATATGCGCGATTACGTATTGATCACGGGCGCGACCGGTTTGCTAGGCGCCTATCTCCTTCGGGACGCGCTCCTTAGCGGAACGCGTTGCGCCGTTTTGGTCCGTTCGAACCGCTTCGAAAAGGCGGCGAGCCGGGTCGAGTCGCTCTTGGCGCGATTCGAGCGCGCGACCGGAGTCGCGACGCCGCGACCCGTCGTTTTGGAAGGGGCGCTAACGGAGAATTTGGGACTCGATCGCGAAGCGACCGAATGGGTTCGGCGCCACTGCGGGCGAATTTTGCACAACGCGGCGAGCTTAAGTTTCGAGCGCGATCCGAAAACGGACGAGCCGTATCGCTCGAACGTCGCGGGGTGCCGATACGCGGTCGAATTCGCGTTGAATTGCGGGATACCTCAATTCCACCACGTGTCGACCGCCTACGTCTGCGGTCTTCGCTCGGGAATTTGCCGCGAGGAAGAGCTCGACGTCGGGCAATCTTGGGGCAACGACTACGAAAAAGCGAAGGTCGAAGCGGAGAAGATCGTTCGCGCCGCGGCGTTTCCCGAACCCCCAACGATCTATCGTCCAGCGATCATAACAGGGGATTCCGTCAATGGTTACACGTCGACGTACCACGGATTTTACACCCCGTTGAAAGTGGCCTCGGCGCTCGTGGCGGAGCGCGCGTTTCGCGGCTCGTCCGACGATATCGTTCACTTCCTCGGAATGAGCGGGAGCGAGCATAAGAATTTCGTCCCGGTCGAATGGGTTTCGCGCGCGATCGTCGCGCTTATGAACCGTCCGGAATCGGTCGGTTCGACGTTCCATTTGACGCCGAGGAATCGCCCGACGGTTCGCGAGATGTACGACGTTTTCACGGAAGCGCTTAAGAACTACGGCGCCGACCGCGAAACCTCGCCGAAATCGAGCGGCGCGCCGCTCGCGCCGGAGGTTCTCGAAGCGCTCCTGACGAGCTTCCGCGACCAAATGAAGGTCTATCGCTCCTATTGGCGGGACGATCCGATTTTCGATTCCTCCAATACCGACGCGGCGCTCCCGGACTTGCCGTGCCCCGAGATGACCCGCGAGGTTCTCGCGCGCCTTTCCAAATACGCGCTCGACGTCAATTTCGGGTGGCCGAAGCCCCAACCGATCGTTCCCAAATTCTTCGTCCGCGATCTTTTGCCGATCGAGCCAAGTTTCGCGCCGCTATCGAGGACGCCGGACGCGTTCGCGGCGGCGATTTCGATTCAAGGCCCGGGCGGAGGCGACTGGACGGTCGCGATCGAAGAGGGCGCGATCGGCTCGGTCGAAGAGGGCATCGCGACGTCGAGCGACGCGCGGCTTTCGACCTCGTCGCGAACCCTCGACGCGCTGCGCGAAGGGCTCGTTTCCCCGGAAGCGGCGGTCGCGAGCGGCGCGGTCGTTTGGGAGACGAGCAATTCGAGTCTGCAAAGCGCGGCGATCGCCTCGCGTTTTCTGAAGATCTTCGCGTCGTCCTTAACGTCGACGAGCGAACCAACGGGGGAGAAGGGGTAACGTCCGATGCAAGCGAGAGAATACGCCTCGATTCCGGTCGCGATCGTCGGCGCGGCTTGTCGCCTCCCGGGCGCCGACAACCTCGACGAATTCTGGAACATGCTGCTCGCGGGCAAATCGGCTTGCGGTCCGGTCCCCGAAGAGCGCTTCAATCGTCGGCTTTACTACGACCCGCGAAAAGGCGTCGTCGGGAAATCCTATACCGACTTGGCGGCGCTCGTCGACTATTCGCGACTTCGCCCCGAAATAACCGGTCTTTCCTCCAAAGATATTCGCGAAAGCGACTTGGCGCATTTGGCGTTTTGCCAAACGGCGGTCGAGGCGGTTCTTTCCTCCGGTCGAAACCGGGACGCGCTGCAAGGTCGCAATATCGGGGTGTTCGTCGGGCACGCGGCGGGGTCGCCGTTGTCCGCCGACCTGACGTTTGGAATTCACTTTCCGCAGCAGGCGGAACTCCTTCTGGAAACGGAGATTCCCGGTCTAACCGTCGCGCAAAAAGAGCGCCTCGCGCGCGACTTGATCGCCGACGTCCGCGCGAGATTTCCGCGACGAACGGCGGATTTCAATCCGGATCTTTCGGCGGGTCAAATCGCGTCGCTCACCGCCAAGGCGCTGGGGCTCGTCGGTCCGACCCAAACGTTCAACTCCGCCTGCGCGTCGTCCCTTCAAGCGCTCGCGAGCGCGGTTCGCTCGATTCAATTGGGTCGAGTCGAGGGAGCGATCGCGGGGGGCGCGTCCTATTTCGCGTCCGACACGCTCGTTCTCTTCTCCGCCGCGCGCTCTCTGACCGCGACCGGCTCCCGCCCGTTCGCGGCCGACGCCGACGGTCTGGTGGTCGGCGAGGGAAGCGTCGCCGTTTGTCTTAAGCGACTCGATCTCGCGATTCGAGACGGGGATCCGATTTGGGGCGTCGTCTCGGCGATCGGTCTTTCGAGCGACGGAGCCGGAAAATCGCTCTGGGCCCCTCGCAAAGAAGGGCAAATCGAGGCGATTAATCGCGCCTACGAAAACGGAACCGACAAGTCGAAGCTCCAGTGCGTCGAAGGGCACTCCACCTCGACCCGACTCGGCGACGCGACCGAGCTGGCGGCGTTGCAAGTCGCGTTCGGCGACGCGCTCGCCGGGCGCAAAATCCCGATCGCGAGCGTTAAGCGCAATATTGGCCACACGTTGGAAGTCGCCGGCGCGGCGGGGCTCGTTAAGTTGCTTCTGCAATTGAAACGCGAGACGATCCCCGCGACGATCGCGCGCGACGCCTCGCTCAACCCCGACGTCGACTGGTCGAGCTCTTCGTTCGTCCCGACGACCGAGGCGATCGCCTGGAAAAAGAACGGGATTTTCCCTCGCCGGGGCGCGGTCGACGCGTTCGGAATCGGGGGATTAAACGGGCACGCGGTAATCGACGGATTCGACGTCTCGGATCCGGTCGCGCTTCGCGAGATCTATCCCGGCTTGGAGTTTTGTTCGAAACAAACCCGCGGCGAGCGAGTCGCGATCGTCGGCGTCGGCGCGATTTTGCCGGGAGCGAACGATCCGGACGCGTTTAAGACGGCGCTGTTCGAAAAGAAGGATCGCCGTCGCGCGGTTCCAAAAGAGCGTTGGGACGCGGAGCTCTTCGCGTCCTCGACGCGAACCGGGGGCGAGCCGGTCGCCATGCCGGGAGCGGCGTCGGTCGACTTCGTCTACGATTGGCGTAGGCACAAGATCCCGCCGAAGCAGTTGCAACAGGGTTCCCCGTTGCAGTTTATGGCGCTCGAGGCGGTCGACCGAGCGCTCGGGGGAGTTAAAAAACCGGTCGGTTCGGAGCGAACCGGCTGCGTCATGGGAACGATGTTCGTCGGCGATTTTGGAACGCAGCTCACGCTCGGACTGAGACTTCCGCTCGTTCTAGAGCTCGCGCGCCCGAAACTCCGCGCGCTCGGTCTAAGCGACGAGGCGATCGCTGTTTTCGAGGCGAATTTCTCCAAAAAGACGTTCGAGCGATTCCCCGCGCTGCTCGACGAGACCGGCAGTTTCACTGCCAGCGCGCTCGCGTCGCGCATAACGAAATCGTTCGACCTCATGGGCGGAGGCGTCGCCCTCGACTCCGGGTACGAATCGTTCCACGCGGCGCTGACCGCGTGCGTCGACCTTTTGGCGGCGGGGGACGTCGAGCGCGCGATTTGCGTTTCGGGGCAGCAAGATCTTTCGGTCGAAAACTTTGAAATGACCGCGCTCGGAGGGCGGCTGGCTCCCGACGCGAGCGCCCCTTCCCCGCTCGACGCGGACGCGCGCGGAATCCTCCCGGGCGAGGGCTGCGTCGCCTTCGCGCTCAAGCGCCTAGACGACGCGAAACGCGACGGAGACGCGATTTACGGAATCGTTCAAGGTCTCGGGGCGAGCAAGCCGCTTCGCGAGAACGTCGCCGACGCGGTTCGCGCCGCGGCCGCGCGAGCCCTAGACGACGCGGGAATCCTCCCGAGCGACGTTCGCGCCGCGGAGTTCTCGGGCATAGGGGACGCCAAAGACGACCGAGCGGCGCTCTTGGCGCTCTCGAGCGAGCTAACGCCGCGCTCGGGAAACGTCGAGCCGGAGGACGTCGTTCGCGTCGGAGCGCGCGTCGGAGAATTTGGACTTTTGGGCGGGGGCTCCGGAGCTCTCGCGGCGCTCGCGGCGCTCGTCGAATTGGAGACGGAGACGTTCGCGGGCAATTTTGGAATAACTCGACCGACTCGCGAGGCGGAAACGGGGGCGCTGCGCGCGCCTTCGGATTCCGCCGCGCTTCGAACTTGCCAGTCGCAAGGTCGACTTTTCGCGAGCGTCGTCGCGGGATCCCGAACGGGAACCCATTGTCATTTGATTTTAGAGCGCGCGAAGGCGGTGGAACCGATCCCGCGTCGCGCCGGTTTGGAGCGTAAAATGAGTCAACACAACGGTTCGTCGACGACGCCAGGCGTCGTCTTTTACGACGCGACGCAACGTCGCTTGGAAAAGATGCGTCAACAAGCTCGGGGCGGGGTCAATCGCGCGCAAGTCGCGGAGTCCTCGCGCCCGGTCGCGTCCCCCGCTCCGGCGGCGAAACCGAAACCCGTCGCGCCGAAGCCCGCCCCGGTCGCTCCGCCGCGTCCCGTCGCGCCGGTCGCAAAGCCCGCGCCGAAACCGACGGCTCCCGCCGCGAGCGCGCCCTCGCGAGGCGAGTTGGAAAACTTCCTGATCAACTTCGTCGTCGAGCAGACCGGGTATCCCCGAGAGGTCGTCGACCTCGACGCCAATCTCGAGGCGGATTTGGGAATCGACAGCATTAAGAAGGGGCAACTCTTCGGAGAATTGGGCGAGTATTTCGACGTCCAGCCCGACGGTACCAAGACCCTCGACGATTTCCAGACCCTGCGCTCCGTCCTCGACTTCCTGCTCGACAATCTCGGAGGTTCCTCCGCGCCC
>JAFRXD010000085.1 GCA_017441605.1 Thermoguttaceae bacterium
AACGCCGCCGGAAACTCCCGCGCCCGTGACGCCCGGCATGCCGCCGCCAGGTCCGCCGACGCGACCGCCGCCGGTTCCGGTCATACCGAGAGCGCCGCCTCCGCCGAGCTCTTCGAGCGCGGTGCCGGGCACTTGCTCCTCGGCGGGATCGTAACCGTCGCCGGGAATCGTTCCAATGCCAAAGGACATGCTGGAGCCGAAGCCGCCGCCTTCGCCCATGCCGCTGGCCGCGCCGCGAGAACCGCCGCCCGGTCCGCCGCCGGAAACGCCGCCGGACATTCCTCCGCCCATCATGCCGCCGGCCATCATGCCGCCGCCCCCGGAGACTCCCCCGGCCACGCCGCCTTCGGCGCCGGCGCTTTGGATCGCCTGGACGATCGATTGCAAGTCGCTGTCTTGCATACCGTAAACGAGCATGTCCTTGGGTTCGAGAATCCAAGGATCGACGTCGAGATAATAGGGCTCGGGGTCGGTTTTCGCTTTGAGCTCGTCGCGGATCGCGCTGTCGTCAAATTGCGAAACCAAATCTTTCTTCACGTCGTAAAGGAGGACGTCGGTAATCGGGGACTTTTCGTCTTCCAAATTCGAGTAAATCGCGACGTAAGTAAATTCGTTCCCGTCTTCGTCGCGCGAAACGTAGACCGGCCAAAAGCGCTCTTCGAGACCGGTGATTCCGAGCTGCGACATCTCCGCCTTCTTCAAGAGCTTATAGTGCTTGACCTGGCAACGGCGACGGTTCATTTCTTTAAGCAAATCGGGCAAATGATTGGCGATAAAGAACCCGTAGTCTTCGAGCAGGTACGGCTTGCCAACGCCGATCGGATCGCGAAACTTCAACTTGTTCTTGACGAGATCGCGAAATTCGCGCGACAACTGCAGCGGCCAATCGTTGCGCTCCTTTTGATCTTTGTACATCAGCTCCCAAGCGTTGTACACGTTGTCGGAGAGAACGCCGGTTTCTTGCTTGATCGCTTTGATCGTGTCGTCGTTCGGGTGCTTGGAGTTGTTCGCGACCTCTTCGACGTCTTTTTTGGCGGTCTCGATCGCCGTCGTCGTCTCGACGTAATCCTTCTTAATCTTGCCCTTGGCGACAAACGTGAACGCGACGCCGAGAATCACCAGCAAGGGAAGGATCGCCCAAAAAGAGTACTTTTTGAGATCTTCGGGTTTGAAGCCTTTCGCTTTTGCCATTCTTATCACCTTTTAACCCTCGACGGAGCTCGCGCTCGCGATCGAGGAAGCGCTCGGTTTTCTTGCGGGAAATCGCGACGAAAAGACGCTCGCTCTTCTCGTCCGCCTCGACGATTCGAACCCGAAACGACGAGCTTTATTTCTTTCCGCGCCCGACGAAGACTAAGTCGCGCGCGACGTTTCGCTTTAGCTGGGATTCGCCTCGCTCGCGTCCGCGGGAGCCGCCGCGTCGGCGGGAGCTTCCGGAGCGGGCTCGGCGGGAGACGCGGTATCGGTCGGAGCCGCCGCGTCGGTCGGAGCCGCGGTATCGGCCGGAACCGTCGCGTCGGCGCTATCGGCGTCGGTCGCGCTATCGCCGGAAGATTCCCCGGCGGCCGCGTTCGCGGCGTCCTCGGCGGCCTTTTTGCGCGCGTCGCGGTCGCTAGGAGGCGTTTCCATCCAAACGAACTGGACGATGAAGTCGTAGCGGCTCAAATTCAAAACCTTATCGGCGGACAGCTGGTTCGCGATTTGATTGTTCATCGCGCTCATGCCGCCGCCCATCGAGGCGCCCATGCCGGAGACTCCCCCGGTGACGCCGCGTCCGGTTCCGCCGGTCATCATATCGCCGCCGCCCATGCCCATCGAGTTATTGTTCATACCGGCTCGACCGGGGGCTTTTTTGACCTGCTTCGCTAGGATTTCCGCGCGCGCTTTGGCGGCGGCTTCCGGATCGAGAAGGCGGAATTGGTCGTCGATCACGCCCGGGTCGACCAGGACGGGGAAGTAAATTCCCATCTCTTTAAGGGTGACGTTATCGACGCCCGTCTCGCCGGCTCGCTGTCGCTCCAAACTGATCGGGAGCTCAATTTGCCCGTGTTTGAGATTAAAGAGCAAGGTTCGACGCAAATATTCGGCGCCGCGCGCGGGGTCGTCGGCTTCGTCGGGGTTGTGGTAGTGGTATCCGGTGAGCTGAACGATCTTGCCGGGGCCGGTCGGGCCGGGAATCAGCTCGAGGCGCGCGTCTTTGGCTTCGGTGAACTCGTTGTACGCCGCGAGCTCCGCTCCAGCGGAATCGGAACTTCCGCTGGAAGAAGAACTCGAGCTTGACGAAGAGGAGCTAGAACTCGAAGAGCTCGAGGAACTGGAAGAACTCGAGGAACTCTCGCCGGAACCGCCCTTGGTGTCGGACTTGGCGACGAACGGGAACATTTCCTCAAGAGTGTACTTCGGCTTCCACTCCGCGGGTTTATCGGACCCGGACGCGGTCGAGGAAGAAGAGGCGGTCGCGTCGCCGGACGAGGCGTCGCTCGAATCGGAATCGTCGGAGGCGGCGTCGCTCGCCGCGGTCGTTTCGGTCGCGTCGGCGACTTGGGTCGCGGCGCCCTCGGCTCCGGCGGCGCCCTCGGCGGGCGCGAGACTATGGCCCTCGGCGTCGATATCGAACGCCTGCGCTTCGAGGTCGTCGATATAGTACCAGCGACGAACCAGCTCGAACCATTCGCTAAGGTCTTCGACGTCTTGTACTTCGATATTGTTGACGTAGACGCGATCCTGATGATAAATCGCGTTTTTCTTCATGGCGGTGACGCCCTCGGACAAGATTTCCTTGTTCGGAGCCTCGGCGGGAATACAGGAGTTGATCGCCTTGAGCAACTCCATCCAGGTGATTCTGCCCTCGACGCCGCGGGTTAGGTTTTGCCCGATGTCGTCGTAGCTTTTGAATTTCGTCACTTCGGCGGTCGCCTTCGCGATAAGGTCTTTCGACCGGCTCGTCACGGACTCCGCCTGCTTTTGCGCTTTTGAGAGATTGTCGTCTTTAACGACGTTGTAGGTCTGGGTCGTCTGGAAGTATTGGCCCGCGAGCCCGAGCCCGATAAGGGACGCGGCGGCGAGCGCCCACGGCTTCTTGCGCTCGATCAATCGGTCGACGACCAGGTCGCGAGGCACGAGATTGACGTTGAGGGGCGCCTCGTCGAGAAGTTGTAGCGCCAACCCGTACGCGACCCCGAACGAGGAGAGGTTTTCGCGGAACACGTTGTTCGCGAGCGCCTCTTCCCCCGTCATTTTGATAAAGCGGTTCGGAATAACGACCTCGACGCCGAGACTCTTCGAGAGATACTGGCGCAAGCCGGGCAATTTCATCGCGTTGCCGAGCGCGTAGACGCGGCGAATCTTCGCCTTCTTGTACAAATTGCGGAAGAAGTTGAGGGAGCGATCGACTTCGGTCAACATATCGTTGAAGACCGATTTCATCGCGATCAGCACCGCCTTCGGGTCTTGCGCGGTTTCCGTGTTGCGCTTAATGTGCTCCGCGTTGGAGAAGGTGAGCTTGAGCTGCTTCGTGAGCGCTTTGGTAAAGAGGTTGCCGCCGACGGGAATATTGCGGAGCCAAACCCCCACCCCGTTCGTCACGACAATTTCCGACGCGTCGGTTCCGACGTTCAAAATGACGTCGTACTCGTTCAACTCTTCCATCGGAGTCTCGGAGAGCGCCTCGTAGTCGTACATGTCGTGCGTGAACGCGTTGTACAGCGCGACCTGGGCGCCTTGCACGCAGTCGACGTCGAGCCCCGCGCTCGAGTAGCGCTCGAGCAGGCGCTTCGCGAAGTCGCGCTTCATCGCGTACATAAAAATGTGCAAATCGAGCGCGACGCCCCCCTCGATCGTGCCGCCGACTTGGCGATAGTCCCAGATGACGTCTTGCAAATCGAAGGGAAGCCATTGCTTAACTTCGTATTTGATAAGATCGGGAACTTTTTTCGGATCGATCGGCGGGAGAGGTTGGAAACGCCAAAGCGCGTTTTGACCGGAGACGGAGATGGCGACCTTTTCGCCTTTGACGTCGTTGCGCGACAGAAACAACTTCAACGATTCGGCAAGAATTTCGGCGGCGTCGGCGCCCGGTTGCGTCATAATTTTGCTGTGCTCGATGTAATCGAACTGCAAAACCTCGATAGTTCCGGGTTCCGCGCCTCTGCGGCAACGAAGCGCCTTCAACGAGGTGTTTCCGACGTCGATACCCCATACGGTTTGATTCTTTGACATATTAATTCGTCCCGTTGTTTCTTACTCGCCGCATAGGCGAAAACGCGCCGCGCGGTCGGGGGCGCTCAAAACTATAGCGCCGCGTCCTCCGCGGACGCGCCGCGTCGCCCGCAATAACGCCGAAAGCCTCGCGCTCCGACTTTGCGCAAAGCTCCCATAGTAGCGCTCGACTCTATTGTAACATCAAGAACGCCGTCCGGTCAAGTTTTTTTTCAAGTTCTCCGCATTATTTTTTAAATCTCGAGCAAAAATGGTCGACGCGTCGAAAACATTTTTCGCGCAAGTCGTCGGGCGCCGGTTAAAAAAAGTTCAACAAAAATAACGATTTTTCTAAACGTTTTGGTTTTGCGGTCGAAAATAAGTTTTAGAGCGACGCGCGCCTCGCGGTCGCCAAACGAGAACTTTTCGCCTTGTCGCATAGGAATAGACGATAACAATGGTTAGAAACGGAGCGGGTACGATGACGCGAGTTATTATCATGGGGATTGTTATGGCGTTCGCCGTTGGTTTCGTCGGCTGCCGCTCTTGCTTGGCGCCCTACGATCACTGCCAGCCGACGTTCCTTCCGGAGCGAGGGGACCAGTGCATGGGCGAGTTGTATCGGTGCGGTTCCAATTTAGGGGGCATGGAGCGCCGAACGAACGAGGACGGCTACTGCGAGTCCTGCTGCGGCGGGCAAGTCGAGTACTACTCCGCCAACGGCGAGACGACGGTCGTCGAAAACGCGTCCGAGGCGCAATACGCGCAGTCGTCGCTCCCGAATTATCCGAGCGCGGGTCAAATTCGCCAGGCTTCGGTCGACGGCTCGGAATTCGCCCTGTACGACGACGCGAACGGGGAAAGCTATTAATATAAATTGACGTCAAGGAATCGCCGATGACTCGCCGCGACGCCGCAATGTTTCCGCCCGACGTTCCCTTTGTGGAATGGTCGCCGGAAGACGGCGATCGCGACGAATTTTTTATGCGGCGAGCGCTGGTCGAGGCGGCGCTCGCCGCCGAAGAGGGGGAAGTCCCGATCGGGGCGGTTCTCGTTTGCGGCAATCGAATCGTCGCGAGCGACCACAATCGTCGCGAGCGCGCTTGCGACCCGACCGCTCACGCCGAAATGCTCGTTCTTCGGAGCGCGTCGAATTTCTTTCCGTCGTGGCGAATCGAGGACTCGGAGCTGTTCGCGACGCTGGAGCCCTGCGCGATGTGCGCGGGGGCGCTGGCGCAATCTCGAGTGAACCGCGTCGTATATGGAACGCGCGATCCGAAAGGGGGAGCGGTCGTTTCGCTTTACTCGCTTCTCGACGACCCTCGTCTCAACTGGCGCTGCGAAACGGTCGAGGGGATCCTGCGCGACGAGTGCGCCAATCAATTGCGACAATTCTTCCAAGCGCGGCGAAAACGCGCCGATCTTTCCTAAAACTCCGCCCCGTTATGTCGACCAAAACAAAAGATTCCTCTCTGGAAAAGAATCCCGATCTCGTTCGCGTTCTTATGATCGGCGACGTCGTTGGCAAAGCCGGGCGCGACGTCCTCGTTAAAAATCTGCCGGAAATTCGCGAATCGCGACAAATCGATTTCGTTATCGTCAACGCGGAAAACGCGGCGGGAGGCTCGGGGCTCACGCCCGATATCTACGTCGCGATTCTCGCCGCGGGAACCGACTGCGTCACCCTCGGGGATCACGCCTTTCGCCAAAAATCGATCCTGCCGATCCTCAACTCCGACGACAAACGCGTCGTTCGCCCGATGAACCTGCCCCCGGAAGCCCCGGGGCGCGGCTGGACCGTTTTGGACGTTCCCGCCTCGGGAACCAGACCCGCCGCGAAAATCGGGGTTCTCGCCCTGCTCGGTCGGGTCTTTATGCAAACCCAGTCGGACAATCCGCTCCTCGCGGCGGACAAGGCGCTCGAGCGCTTTTCCGGGGTCAAAATCCGATTTCTCGACTTCCACGCCGAGGCGACGAGCGAAAAGCAAATCATGGGGCGGTATCTCGACGGCAGATTCTCCGCGGTTCTCGGAACCCACACCCACGTCGCGACCGCCGACGAGCAAATCTTCCCCGGCGGAACCGCGTTTCAGTGCGACGTCGGGATGACCGGGGCGTTCGACAGTATTATCGGGCGGAAAATCGAGCCGGTCGTCGAGCATTTCCGAACCGCCAAGCCCGCGACCTTCGACTGCGCCTCCGGAAGCCCCGCGATCAACGGCGCTATCGTCGACGTCGACCCCGCCAACGGAAAAGCGAGGCAAATCCGGCGGCTCGTCTATCCGGTGTGAGCCCCGAAAAGAGCCTTTTGTTTTGCCGTCGCAACCTTGATGAACGACGCGCGAGGGTCGCCTCGCCGGTCGGTCTCGCTCTTCGCGTTAGAGACAAACAACGAATTTCCAATAGGCCAAATAGAACAAGCCGCTAAAAAAATCGAGCGCAAAGATCGCCCGCATAATCTCGTCCGAGACGCGAGTCGAGCCCGGAAATTCCCATATGATCGCTATTAGAATAAAAATAATTGCGTACCCGGCGAAAAACGGCGGATATTCAATGTCGCGGAGAGAGCCCGAGTGGAGAAAAGCCAAGAACGAGTAAAGCAAGACGATTAAAAAAAGCCGACGAGCGCCGAAATCAACGAGATCCTCGCGAAGTCGCCCAATCCGCGCGTTGAACAAAGGGTTCTCCAAGCGGCGGACGCGAGAATGAAAGGAATCGCCCAAGGCAACATCGTAATAGAGGACGAAATCAAGTCAAAGTACAACGCGGGTCTTCCTTCTCCCCCCAATCTCGCGAGTAAATGACCGAAATCGGAGAGCGCGCCAAGCGCCAGCGTCAAGAACAATAAGAGCGAAATACCCAAAAGAACGACGCCAAAGACCGTTCGGAGACCGGAGGAACCGCTTTCCACATAATTTGAACGGGCTGTCTCGTCGGCGTTAACTCTCGCCAGCGTTTCGTTTTCCATATCGCGCCTCGCTTAATGATTCGCTATGTCCGCGGCGCGACCGTATCTCGAAAACGACTTTGAGCTCGCAATACGCGTAGAGCGCGAACAACCAAATCCCGCTCTATCGACGCGCCGTTTGGCGTTTTGGCGCGGTCGCGCTATTGACAAAAAGTCATAGGTTTTTGTCGATCGAAAAATGACCAATTATGGCGCGAAATAAAGAGAAAATAGCCTCGCGAATTAGGAAAGGGACTTGAATAAACGCCCTTTTACGGTAGAATGCGAAGGAAGCGCGGACGGGGGCGCGATCGACAAAAACCTATGAATTCTTGCGCGCTCAATTACGACGATTAGATAACTTGGTTAAACGTATTTATTTATCGTCATTAACTTACGAGAAACCTCGTCAGCGCCGTCTTTTGAATCGCGGGGCATTTTGCTAAAAAGCGTATTTTTGATTAAGGGCGACGGAAATTTTCGCCGTCTTGTTTCTCTCTCCATTTCTCCACTTCCCGATCGTCCAAATCGCGTCGTCGAGCGCGTCGGCGCGAAGATCAAAGCGACTTCGACTTCTAGCCCTGCCGGAAGGGACGGCGGAAAATCGAGCGTCTCTCTTGCGACATTTAACTATTATGCGCGTTTTAACGATTCGCGCCCCGCTATTTGAGCGCGAGGAAAGAACGGATTTCTTGAAAAACCGCGACCCGCGCGCTAAACTATCCCCCCGGCGGCACCGCGAAAACTCCGCGGAAAACGAGCGGGGAGGCGCTTTGCGGCGACAAGCGATAGGGAAACCTCTTTAATTCTTTGATAAAGACGAGCCAAACGATGACGAAAAAACGAAAGTCCGCGTTCTTCCGGGCGGAAAATTCCGACTCCCGAGCCAAATCGAACAAGAGCGCCAAGCGCGCCCCCAAAACCCGCGCGTTGCGAATCGAGTCGCTCGAAGATCGCGCGCTCTTGAGCGCGGCGAGCCTCGAGCCGACTCTCGACGCGGAAATCGTCGCCGCGCCGCTCGCGACCTCCGCCGCCCCCTCGACGATTCTCGTAACCTCGACCGCCGACTCCCCCTCGGTCGACGGCTCGCTCCGGCGCGCCCTCGCGATCGCTAAAAACGGCGACTCGATTACGTTTTCCCCGTCGCTCAAGGGGAAAACGATAACCCTCCAAGGAGAGGAGCTCAAGATAAACAAAGAGGTCGTCCTCGACGCGACGGCGCTCTGGAACGCCGAAAACAACGCCCCGGGAATCGCGATCAGCTCCGCGGGGCTGTCTCGCGTCATGACCGTTACCGAGAACGCGTCGCTAATTGGACTTGAAATTCGCGACGGCGGAAACGTCGACAAAGGGGCGGGAATCTACGTTCCGATCTTCGCGAGGGCGACCATTTCGCTGGAGAAATGCCTCGTCGCCGACAACGTCGCGGTTCTTTCCGGCGGGGGGATCTATTCGGAAGGGAACGTCGTTTCGCTAACCGATTGCCATCTAACGGGAAACCGAGTCGTTAAGAATTCGAACGACGACGCGATGGGCGAAGGTCTCTTTCCGACCGGCGGCGGCGCGCTCTACACGATCGGGGGAACGACTCGGCTCGACTCTTGCGACTTCGTCGCCAACAGTTCCGACTATAACGGCGGCGCCTACTGCTCTTACGAGGGTCGGCAGTATATCGTCGACTGCTCGTTCTCGCAAAACTCGACCTTGGGCAACGGGGCGGGAAGCTACGCGAAATACGGACAATCGGAATACTTGCGGACGACGTTCGAAGGGGGCGACGCTAAATTCGGAGGCGGGGGCTGCTATCGCGACTTCGGCAACTCGACCTTCGACAACTGCGTTTTTGGCGCGAATTCCGCCGCCGAGGGGGGCGGGATTGACGCCAAGAGCGGCACAGTGTCCCTAACCTCCTGCACCGTGTCGGGCAACGTCGGAGGGGGCGTCGTCTCGACGGGGGGAGGCGCGCTCGTCAACTCGATCGTCGCGATGAACGTCAATCTCAACGCGACCGCGGCCAACGTCGTCGGTCCGTTCCTCGTCGACCATTGCCTGCTCGACGTCGACCCGCGATTCGTCGTCCCCCCGACTTTCTCCGCCGAGCCGAAATTACTCAACGAAACGACCCTCGATCTCGGACTGACTTCGGAAAGCCCCGCCGTCGACGCCGGCGTCGAACTCGAGGGCGCCTCGCTCGTCGACGCGCTCGGAAACCCGAGAGTCGTAAAATGTTGGGCGAGCGCGCCGACGATCGATATCGGAGCGATCGAATTCCAAATGGAAGACGATTCCTATTCCGAGCCGCGCTCGACGATCGTAACGACCGCGCTCGACCTCGTCGACAAAACCGACGGGCTGACCTCGCTTCGCGAGGCGATCTCTCGCGCGCTTCCCGGGGAAACGATTACTTTCGCCCCCGAGCTCGACGGGGCGACGATCGCGCTGGACGGCGCGCAATTGCTTATCGACAAGGCGATTACCGTCGACGCCGGAGAATCTGGAATCTCGATCGACGCCGGAACGGAATCTCGGGCGATCTACGTCTCCGAAAGCGCGACGATTAAAGGGCTTGTCTTCGTCAACGGCAAAGCGGCGAACGACCGCGGCGGCGCGATCTACGTCGCCGACGGAGCCCCTCGATTCGAGCGATGCGTCGTTAAAGACTCCCGCGCGACCCAAGGGGGCGGAATCTACGTCGGAGGGGGCGACCCAACGTTCGTCGAGGTCGCGATCGTCAAAAACGTCGCGTCGGTCGGCGGCGGCGTTTGCGTCGCGGCGGGTTCCTCGACTTTCGTCGGCTGCACCGCGAGCGACAACGTCGCGACCTCCGAGGGGGGCGGGTTCCGAATCGCGGGAGGAACCGCGACCTTCAAAAATTCGGTCGCCGCGGGGAACCGCGCGCAAAGCGCCCCCGACGCGTCGATCGTCTCCGGCTCCGCGACCGCGTTCAACTCCTTGTCGAGCGACGCGTTCTGGTCGAACTCCGACGGAAACAACATAGTTCAAAGCGCCGCGATTTCGTTGTTCGTCGACCCGGAAAACGGCGACTATCGCCCCGCGAGCGGATCGGCGCTGGTCGACCGCGGAAACGACGCGTTCGTCGAGACCGAGCTCGACGCGAGAGGCGCGTCTCGAATCGTCGGAACTCGCGTCGATATCGGGGCATTCGAGCGCGCGAACCTCCCTTCCCCGACGCTCTCGGTCTCCGCGACCGCGACCTCGCTCGTCGCGCGTATCGGATCGGTCTCCGGCGCCGAGCGGTACGTCCTTGAATATTCGACGTCCGAAGACTTTGCCGAGTCCTCGATTAAGACGTGGTCCTCCTCCGGCGTCAAAACGATCTCCGGGGCTCGCCCCAACACGACGTATTACGTCCGCGTCAAGGCGATCGCTCCGAGGCGGGACGATTCCGAGCCGAGCTCCGCGACCGCGACGACTCCGAAGTTGAAGCTGGCGACTCCGACGCTCGCCGTCTCCTCCGTTTCGATCAATTCGATCTCGATCCAAATCGGGGCCTCGACCGGCGCGAGCGCCTACGTCGTCGACGTCACCGAGAGCTCGACTTTCGCGTCGCCGGTCTCCTATCGCTTCGACTCCGCCGGAACGAAAACGCTCTCCGGCTTGCCCGACGACTCGACCCTTTTCGTTCGCGTCAAGGCGGTCGCCCCCGACTACGACGACTCCGATTTCGTCTCGATCTCCGCCGCGACCTTGCCAAAACCGGTTCTAAAACTTTCCTCCCCGACGGTTTCCGCCTCGACCACTAAAACCGCGATCGCGCTGCGCGTCGGCGAGGTTCCGAACGCGACGAACTATCGCGTCGAAGTCTCGGCGAACGAGTCGTTCGCCAATCCGATCGTAAGGAATTATTCCTCCGTCGGAACGAAAACGATAACGAACCTGGAACCCAATACAACCTATTGGGTTCGCGTTTTCGCTTCCGCCGAGGGCTACGAGACTTCCGAGCCCGCCTCGCTCGTCGCGACGACCGATCGCGAGACGCTCGCCGCCCCGACCCTCGACGTCCTCTCGGTCGACGCGCGCTCCGTCCGCCTGTCCGTCGGAGCGGTCCCAAGCGCGACTCGCTACGTCCTCGAGCGCTCCTCGAGCCTCGATTTCTCGAGCGCGATTTCCGTCGTTCTCGGCGCGCCCGGCGAGGTTCCGTTCGACAATATCGCGCCGCAAACCGAGCTCTATTTCCGAGTTAAAGCGACCGCGAACGGTTACAAAGATTCCTCGTGGACGAGCGCGACCGCCGCGACGACTCCGGATCCCCTCGTCGTGACGACTCTGATAGATTCGGAGGAAACGATCGGCTCCCTGAGGCGCGCGATCGCCGAGGCGAAAGACGGCGAGGTCGTTTCGTTCGACCCGTCCTTGCGAGGGGGAACGATCGTCCTCAACGGCTCCCAACTCGTTCTGGACAAGGCGATCTCGATCGACGCGACCGCGCTCTGGAACGAAAGCGAAAACGCGCCGGGGCTCTCGATCGACGCCAATGGCGCCTCGCGCGCGCTCTATATTTCCGACGACGCCTCGATCGCGGGGCTTGAAATCGTCGGGGGCGCGACCGACGAGGTCGGGGGCGCGATCTATTCCCGATACGCCAATCCGGTCGTAACGCGTTGCGTAATCCGCGATTCGAGCGCGACGAACGGCGGCGCGATCCACGTCCAGTACGGCGCCCCTTCTTTCGTTTCTTGCGTCGTGGAGAACAACTACGCCTCCGTCGACGGGGGCGGGGTTTACGTCCAAGGGGGCGAGGCGACGTTCCTCGATTGCCAAATCCGCTTCAACGAGTCGGCGAAGTACGGGGGCGGAATCGAAAACCGGCTCGGCGACGTCGTCTTCGTCAACTGCGCGATCTACGGAAATCGCACGACCAACCACGGGGGCGGACTCTATAATCGCGAGGGTACGGCGGATTTCTACAACTGCACGGTTACCGCGAACCAAGGACACGGAATCTACGTTTCGTACGGAACCTCGCGTCTCTACAATACGATAACCGCGCAAAACTCCGATTCGGGAATCGACGCCGCGTCGCTCGAGGCGGTCAACTCGTTGATCGACGTTCCCCCCGCGTTCGTCGTCCCCCCTCAATTCGAAGGGGATCGGCTCCTCAATCCGAACGAGCTCGATCTTCGCTTGTCCCAAAACAGCTTGGCGATCGATCGCGGCGACTCACAATACGTCTCGACCGACGTCGACCTCTCGGGCGCCCCGAGAGTTAGAGCGAACTGGAAGGAGAGCCCGACCGTCGATATCGGAGCCTACGAATACCAAGAAACGTTTGAAAAAACGCTCGAAACTCCCTCCACCGTCGTAACGACAAACCTCGACGTCGTCGACGATTCCGACGGACTCACGTCCCTGCGCGAGGCGATTCTGTGGGCGAATCAAGGGGACGTCGTTACGTTCGACCCGTCCCTCAAAGGTTCGACGATCGAACTTCAAGGTTCTCAACTCCACGTCCCCAAAGAGCTAACGATCGACGCGACTCCCCTCTGGGACGCCCAAACCGACGCCCCCGGAATTACGATCGACGCGGGCCGGCGCTCGCGCGCGATCTACGCGATCGGAGACGTCTCCTTGAAGGGGCTGATCGTAACCGGGGGAGAATCGACCAAGACGGGGGGAGGAATCTATCTCGACCGCGCGACCGGAACGGTCGAAAGATGCCGAGTCGTCAATAATTACGACACGTTTGGCGCGGGTATTTGCTCTAGCGGCGGCTCCCCAACGATCGTCGATTGCGAGATTAGCGGAAACGAGGCGTCCTATTACGGCGCGGGCATTTACGTCGGATACGGAAACGCGTCCATCGTTCGTTGCTCGATTCACGACAACAAAGCGAGCCTGCAAGGGGGAGGATTCTTTGAGCGAGAGGGCGAAACGTCGCTCGTCGATTGCGTTATCTTCGACAACGAGTCTAAAGACGGCGGAGGGGTCTACTCGCAATATGGCGGATGGACGATGACGAATTGCGCCGTCTACGGGAACATCGCCTCTAACAACGGGGGAGGCGTCTGTTCGATCTCCGGCTCGGTCGCGATTATCAACTCCACGATCGCGGGCAATTCCGCGTCGAACGAGGGGGGCGGGCTGTTCGTCCATCGCATTTCGACGAGCTTCTCGCGAATCGCGAACTCGATTATCGCGCTCAACGAGGCAAGCTCGAGTCCCGACGTTCGCAATCGAGGAACGACCGGAACCGGAAGACTGACCGCGAACAACGTCCTCTCGACGTATGAAAGATGGTCGAACGCCTCCGATCCCGACGCCAATAATCTGCTCTACGACCCCGACTTGTCTCTGTTCCGCGATCCGAGCGCGCGAGACTATCGCCTCGTCGAAGACTCGCAAGCGGTCGACAAGGGAAACAACTCCCTAATCGACCTTCCGACCGACCTCGACGGTTCCGAGCGCGTCGTCAACTCGATCGTCGATTTGGGGGCGTACGAATTCAAGGTCGTTCCGCTCGACGTCCCGACCATCGCCGCGCTCTCCGGAACCAAGACCGCGATCGTCGTTAAGCTCGACGCCGTCGAGGGCGCCCAGAAGTACGTCGTGGAATACGCGACCAATTCCGATTTCTCCAACGCCGCCTCGAAGACCTATTCCAGCCCCGGTTCCAAGACGATCTCCGGCCTGCCGACCGGAACGTGGTATTACGTCCGCGTCAAAGCCACCGCGACGGGGCGACCCGACTCGCCTTATACCGAGGTCAGAACAATCTACACCGGCGCGGCTTACGCGATGCCGTCGTTCACGTTCTCAACGACGAAAACCGCGATCGTGCTCAATATCAAGCCGGGCAGGATCGACGCGAGCCAAGGCGCGCCGGAAAAAATCGTCGTCGAGTATAGCGAGAGCCCCGATTTCTCGAACGCGAAAAGGAGAATCATTAATCTGCCCACCGACGAAGGCGGAATCGTTAAACCGTGCAAACCGACGATTTCCGGACTGATCTTCGCGACCCAATACTATTTCCGCATTAAGGCGATCGGCTCGCACGGGAACGACTCCGCCTGGAACGCCAATAGCGGTAAACCGATCGCGGCAGGGCAACTCGCCGTGCCAAAGTTCTTTACCAGCAAAGTCGGAACCGAATTCTTCAACGTCAGGTGCTACAACTCCGCCGGCGCGTCCGGATTTGAGGTAATGTGGTCGACGAGCTCCGATTTCTCGGAAATTCAATGCGCGCAAGGCTCCGCCTCGGCGGGAACCGTCTCGATTACCGGGTTAGATCCGAGCGCGAAGTACTACTACAAAGTCCGCGCCTTCGGCGACGGCGTCTCGCGCGTCGACTCCCCTTGGACGGTGATCGTCGGCTCCGCGACGACCAAATCCGCCCCCGCGTCGAGCGCCCTTCTCGACTCCGACTCGGACTTTGAGAACTACTTTGAAGAGGACGAACTCGGCGAATTCTGGGACGTTCTAGCGAAATCGGTCGCGAAATAAGCGCTCGACTCGCCCCAAAAAAGCGCCTCCGCGTCGCCATTGGCGGTTCGGAGGCGCTTCATTTTGATCCGCGTGGGCGGCTATGGTAAAACGGGCAGTCCGCGAAACGCCTCGCCGACCGTCGCGCAAGGCTTTAGCCCAACGCCTCGCGTCGGCAATGGCAACGAGGGCGCGCCAAACTCCTTTTTGACGCCCAAAAAAAGCATGCGCTTGCGCTTTTGAGGCGCCCCGTAGTCGACCGCGCAAAGAGCGCCGCTCGCGACGTCGTACCCGAGCGACTCGAACGTCTCGACGATCTCCCGACAAAACGCGCCCTTATTCGCCGACTTGATGTTGGACACGTTTTCCATTAGGAAAAACGTTGGCGAGAGCTTCTCGACAAACCGAATAAAGTCGTAAACGAGCAAACCGCGCTTATCGTTAAGTCCCTTTTGTTTACCGGCTTGCGAAAACGACTGACACGGCGGCCCCCCGAAAACGACGTCCGGGGGAGTTTTGATTTTCGCGTTGGTTCTCCAGAATTCGAGGGGATCCTCGATTTTGGTTATGTCAGATTCGACAACGGAGGTTTTGTCGCCCCGATAATTCGCTAGGGTTTTGCAAGCGTCGCGCCAGAGGTCGGTCGCGACGCGAACGTCGATCCGACGCCCCAACTCGCTCGCCGCTCGCTCCGCACCTATGTCCAGCCCCCCAGCGCCACAGAAAAGACTGAGCGCGGTCAAGGTCTTTTTGCGCGATTTCATCCGATCCGCGATCGACAAAATCTCGCGAAAGAGCGCCTCCGCCAGCGGAACGGGGACGGCGTTCCCCACTTGCCGTTGCGCGCTCGTTAGCGGGCCCATAAACTCCAATTCGTCCGGAAACCCTTGCAAACGCGCCGCTTCGCGAACGGTGATAAAGCGATTCTCGTAGGGGTGGACGAACTTGTTGAAAATAAACCCGGTCACCGTGAGGGACGGCTCGTTCGGGTTCAGGCGAATCATACGAAGATTCGGCCCCCCGCCGCGGTTCGGAGTCTCTTTGACGTAGCGCCGGAAACTCTCGTGCCAAAGCTCCTCGGGCAAATCTTGCATCTTTTGCCCGATCTTCAGCGCGTCGATTCGACGTTGAACTTGCGGCGCCGCTTTGCGCGCGACATGATTGGTTATTTTAACTTGCTTCTTCATTGAAACCGCGTCAAACCCTCTTTTATCGCGAGGACGACGTACTCGACCAGATTCAAAATCGTTCGGCGATTGTCCTTTTTTTCACATTGAGCTTTACGCTCGATTACGATTCGGATTTTGACGTCTCCCCACGACTTGTTTTTGAACGGGACGGAAAAAAATCAGATCCGCAATTATGCGCTTCAAGAGCCTATTGAGAAACGCGACGGGCTCCGCCGTGATTTGGTCAAGATCCAGCTCGTCCGAGAGTTCGGGAAAATAGGTCGCCAAGACCTCCTTCACCTCCTTCACGAACTCGGGGTCGGACATTGCCATGAAAAAGCAAAGGTCGTGAACCGGATCCGGTCCCCTGCGCTTCTTGCCGAACAGGGCGCGCAAAAGCGTCCAGCGACGCTCTCGATCCCTTTGGGTAAGTTTACGCTCGGGGTCGATTATATACGTTTCTCGCAATCGTCCAGTTCCGGATATTGCGTCGACGCCGAGGGCGCTTTTGTTCGCGCTACCGCGCAATTGGGTAAACGACCCGCGTCCCCGTTGGGGACGCTACTTGGATCGAACGACTCCAGGGACGCTCGGTCGTTTTCGAAGACGCCGCGCCAGGCAATAAAAAAAGCCCGCGTAATAGCGGGCTATACAGTTTCGCCTTAGCGTTCTAGACCACCTTGGCGTCTCGACTCCCGAGGCGCGAGCGCCAAGGAAGGAAGTTAAGACCGACCGGGACTAGCGAGGCAACGCCTCGCGGGTAGTTTACCTAGGTTGCGGCGGCAAAACTAAAAAAACCTGGCGATACCTACTTTCGCGGTTTCACAACTATCATCGGCTCCAAGCGCTTAGCATTCGTATTCGGGAAGGGAACGCGCGTTTCCACTTGGATATGGTCGCCAGAAGATCTCCA
>JAFRXD010000086.1 GCA_017441605.1 Thermoguttaceae bacterium
CGTGTTGACGTCGAGACCGGTGAAGGTGTACGAGGTCTCGGAGGTCGTGTCTTGGATATCGCCCAAGAGAACCGCGTACAGTTCCGCGCCCTCGACCGCGTCCCAAGTTACCGTAATCGAATCGGTCGTCGCCGTGTACGCGAGGTTCGTCGGGGCCGCCAGTTGCGCGTAGTCCTCGGTTTGAACTTCGAGCGTCGCGGCTTCGGAAGCGTAGGCGCCTTCGCCCGTCGCTTGAACCGAGAAGTCGTACGCCGTGTTGACGTCGAGACCGGTGAAGGTGTACGAGGTCTCGGAGGTCGTGTCTTGGATATCGCCCAAGAGAACCGCGTACAGTTCCGCGCCCTCGACCGCGTCCCAAGTTACCGTAATCGTGTCGGTCGTCGCGGTGTAGGAAAGGTTCGTCGGGGTCGTCAGCGTCGGGTAATCGAGCGTCGTAACGTCGATCGTCGCCGCTTCGGAATCGATCATATCGTCGCGGATCGCGACAACGCTGAACGAAACGGTCGTCGCGACGTCGAGGTCGCCAAGGTTAAACTCCGTTTCGGTAACGGTCTCGGTACCGGAAACGACGGTCGTGTCGTCGCCCAAGAAACCGCCCATCGGATCGTCGGTCGCCGCTTCGTAAGAGTAAGAAACGACGTAAGCGGTGGCGTAATCGACGGCGTCCCAAATGATGGACGCGGTGTCGTAGCTAACGGTCGCGTCGGTAAGAGACGGGGTCGCGAGTTGCGCTTGCGCGACGGTCAGCTCGAAGTCGGCGACGCCGAGAGACTTGCCGTTGTTGCCAACCGCGCCGACGGAAACGACGTAAACGCTCTCGCTCGAAGCCAGACCGCCGATATACTTCAGCGTGGAGCCGGAGATCTCGAAGTAGGAGTTGGGATTGTCGACAAGCTCGCCGTCGTTGTAAACGACGAAAGCGTAACCGGCGACGCCAAAGCGCTCGTCGGCGGAAGAGTTGACGGTAATGTCCGCGAGATCGACGTTCTCGTCGACGACCGCGTAAACCGAGCCGGAGGTCGGATTGAGGGCGACGAATTGGTTGAACTTAACCGTCTTGGCGACTTCGCCGCCGCTGGTCAGATCGACGACGACCGCGTCGGCGACGCTCGAGCCGAGGGAGAACGCGTAGTAGCCGGAAGCGGCGGAAACGTCCAAAGACGCGCCGGTGGAGTCGGTCGCGGTCGCGGCGTCGAAACCGGACGCGTAAAGTTGAACCGCGACGGTCGCGGAGTGATCGAGATAGACGTCGGTCAGCTCGGCGTTGTAGACGTTCAGCTGGCGCAGACCGGAGCACTTGACGAAGTCGAGCGTCTCGAACTTGTTGCCGTAGACGGTCGCGGCGTAAAGCGCGGTGTTGACGCCGTTATTATCGGCGAACTCGATTTCGGTAAGTTGGTTGTTCGAGCAATCGAGCGTGAACAGCTTGCTCTGCGCGGAAAGATCGAGCGAGGTCAGCGCGTTGTCGTTGCAAAGGAGGGTTTCCAAGTTCGCGCAGTTCGACAGATCGAGCTCGGTCAGACCGTTGTTCGAGCAGTTGAGGTAGGTCAGCGTGGACTCGTTGATCGTCAGATTCAACTTGCTGTGCCCGTTCTTGCCCGCCCAACCGGAAATGTTCACGCTCTGAAGCGCCGGGAAACCGGAAATGTCGACCGTGTCGGGATTGGGAGACAACGGGACGCCATAGTTGGAAAGATCAATGCTCGTGAGATGACCTTCGGAGTTCCAAGTAAAGTACGACTCCTGACCCGTGAACGCGGCTTGGAAAGCGCTGTTCAACGCGACCAGTTCGTCGTTGTTTATGTTTGTCGCGGTCGTGTTGAGAACCGAGTTGACGTCGATAACCGCGTCGGAGGACGCGACGACCGTCGAGTACTCGACCGTCTCGTTAGCGGCGGCGACCGTCGCCAGATCCGTAACGCTCAAGAGTTGACGATCTTCGAGCGTTTCCAGACGAAGTTGGGAAGGACGAGCGCCCTTCAAAGTTTCCGACTTTCGAAGCTTCGAAAAATAGGAGGAAAAACTTTTTTTCATTAAAAATGTCCCCATATATATGGCGGTTGTTTTGGCTCGCTCTCTCGAACGAACCGAATCGTTAAAACGAAGTTACGGAATCTTCCCTACCGCAACTCGTCTCGAAACATATGCGCTCAAAGTCGCGCCGCGACGCGCGCCGCCGACTTTTCGCTTTCCCTGTGAAAGCGCGCTGGCGTTTTCGCCGCGCTCTCAACTACTAAGCGACTCTGCGAAACGCTCGTATTGCGACTCTACTGAATTTTAAAATTTTTTGCAACGTCGAAAAGCCCGCGGATTCCAAATTCGGCAAAATTTAAACTTTTTTTGCAATCTTGCTCAGTCTAATCGACTCATTTTGCCTATCTTTAATAATCTGCGCGAGCAATTTTATCGACACGACCCAACTTCCTTGTCCTAGTACAGGTAATTCGCGAGCCGCGCGTCCTCCAATTCGTCGAGGGCCTTCTGAATTGTGTCGAAGGGAAGCCCCGCGCGATTGTCCAAAATGAAACGAACGACGTCGCAGTCCTCCAACGCCTCTTCGACCGCTTCTCGAAGGTCTTCCAGCTCGTCCAGCGTCTCCTTCGACTCCCCGTCGTCCCAAACGAACTTCTGATCGGGGGTCGCGGTGATCGTCACGGTGATCCGCTTCTCGTCTTTCGCGGCTTGAATCGCGTCGGCGAGCGCCACCGACTTGCCCTTCTCTTTGCGACTCATATCGGCGGCGGTCATAAACGCGAAAATATTGATCGTCTCTTGCTTGTCGACCGGCGAGACGCCCGTCTCGAAAAACTTGCAGATCTCGACCAAAAGCGGCTCGTACCCCTCGTAGTCCCCCACGTTCCGGACTTCCTTCTCGCCGTAGACCTTGCAACTATACGGCGCCGAACCCTTGCGAATTCCTCGGAACGTCCCGATTCGCTTGTCTTTCCAGACCCCGACGACCACGTCCGCGCCCGGAGTGTTCGTTCGAGAAACCGAAACGCAATCGGGCCCCATCACGGTAAAGAGCGACTCCACCCCGTGAACCCCGTACCAGTAGAGCGACGGGTGCTTCGGATTGATCGAGCAAGGGCTGGTCGCGTCGGCGCCGAGAATTTGCCCGATCGGGCTGTCGTTTCGCATCTCCTGATACGCCTTGACGTATCGTAGCGACGACGCCGAGAACACCGGAACCCCCGCCTCTTCCGCCATCTCGAAAATATCGAGGACGTCGCGTAGCGAGCCGCCCATCGGTTTGTCGATAAAGACCGGTTTTTTCGCGGCGATCACCGGCTTGACCTGCTCTAGGTGCATTCGACCGTCGACGCTTTCCAGCAGAATCCCGTCGACCTCCGGCAACATCTCCTCGATCGTCGAGTAGACTTTCAGCCCCGCGTCGGCGCACTCCTTGGTATAGCCCTCGACCCGATCCCAGCTGTCCGGATTATCGATAACCCCGCCCGGATAAACCGACGTTACCTCGAATTTCTTAAAGATTTCCGCCCCGTCGGGATTGTTGATCGTCTTGACGAACGCCGGAACGTGCGAGGTCGTCGCGCCGATCACGCCCAGCTTAAAAGTTCCCTCGGCGCCGAAAGAAACGGCGACCAGCGTCGCGAAAAGTAGCGTCGGAATGGCGACGAGCGTTTTTTTCATTGAGTCTCTCCATTAAATCGTTCGATCGTTTCGGAATATAAACGGTTACGGCGCCGAAAGTTAGTCCCAGCGCAGTCCCAACGGAAGTTCTTCCCCAAAGACGCGCGCGCTCGCGTCGAGCCCCCCGCCGCTCCGCGAAAGCGCCGCGAGCGTCGTCTCCTCCGCCCCTCGCTTCGCCAGAAAAGCGGCGACTCGCTCCCGCGTTTCGAGCGGAACGTCGAAGCTCGAGTCGCTCGACGCGCGCGTCAACTGCGCCAGCGCGAAGTAGTCGTCGAGCGCCCCTTCGACCCCCGGAGTCTCCAAGTCGGCGAGAAGACGAAGCGCCCACCGATTCGCGACCGCGCTCGGCAGCGTTCGATCCAAAGGGGCTCGGAACAACGTCCGCGCCCCGACCCGACCCAGCGCCCAAATTAGCGCCGGGCGAACCGCGCGCAGCTTCTTTTTCCGCGCGACGTCAAGGATCGTCTCGCCGATCTCCTCTTTTCGTTCCAGCGGCAATAGCTCCAGCGCTCCGAGCGCCCGCCAGATCTCCGCGCCCTCGCTCGACGCGAAGTCCAAGTCGGGTCCGCGACCCCTGCCTTCGACGAGCGCCTTGCGCAAGTCCCGCAAGTTCGCGAGGATAGGTTCCGCGAGCGTCAGTTGGCGACCCGCCGTCAGTCCCGACGCGATTCGGCGCCAAAGAATCCAGTATTGCGCGACCGTCTCCGGCGTCTTCCACGCCAGCTTCCCGGCGATCGTCTTCCACGCGCGCTCGACTCGCCAGTCGTCCGTCGCCGCGCCGAATCCCGGCCGAAGCGCGAAACCCAGCCAATTCAGCCAGCGCGCCTCGATCGCCGACGAAATCCGACGCCCCGACGTCAAATCGAGCGTCGTTTCCGCGAGCCGTCTCAGCGCGATCGCCGGAATCTCGCCCTTGGAAACCCCGAGCGACTCGCAAACCTTCCGAAACAGATCTCTCGGTTTGACGCGATCTAGCCCGGAAAGTTCCTTGTCGCTCCCGAACGTCGCGCGCAAAACCTCCCGCGCTCGCTCGATTTGCGACTCGTCGATCGCCCCCTCGCGCTCCAAAGAGGAGTCCCCCGCGACCCAGTCGGATCGCGTTCCGCCCCGCGCGTCGAACTGCAGAGCCCAGCGCGACGCGCGCGAGCCCGGCTTCGCGCCCTCCGGCAAAACCTCTTGCAAAAACAGCTCGATCGTCCCGATTTCCGTCGGTTTCGCGACGAGCCGCGCGCGGATCGTTCCCGACTCCTTCTTCGTTTTCGATCGCGTTTTAAGCGCCGTTCGTATCGGGGCCAGCTCGCGGGTCTCGTTCGGCTCGATCTCGATTAGATCCCCGGGCGCGTCCGTCGCGCGAACCGACGAGACGAAAATCGGAAACGCGACCGGGCGATCGACCGTCAGCTCGAGCGTCTTCTCCAAGACGATCTCGTCCCCCGGCTCGCTCTGCGCCGGCAAAAGGCAGACCGCCTTCGGCTTTCCGTTCGAGTTCGCCCCGCCCCCCGGCTCGACCCCGACGTAATACGTCCGCGCCAGCGACGCCCCGACCCGCGTTCCCCGACCCCGAAGAACCAGCCCGTAGTACGCCGCCCCGCGCGCCACCGCCAAATACAAGTTCTCGTTGCGCAACTCGATCGGCGCGACCCCGTTCTGCCACTCCGTCAGCGACTCCAAAACCCGAGCGCGCAACTTCGGCGACTCGAACGCGCCCCCGTTGAACAGAACCAAATCGACCTCCGGCGCGCCTTCCGCCGAGCGCGTCTGGCGAAGCCCCCCCAGCGCCCCCGCGCGCTCCAAATCTCTGCCCGCGTCCTTATGCGCCGCCAAAAAACTCGCCAAATGCTTCGTGATCGCGGGGTCCGCCGCGTACGGCAATCCGATCTCCCGAACCCCCGACCGCGTTCGGATCGGGCGGCTCGTCGACTCGACCCTCGGGAAAAAACCGTCGATCAGCAGTTTCTCGACCTCCGCGCGCTCCAGCTCGATCGCGACGCTCCCCGAAAGCAACTTCGACCCCGAACCCGGCAAGACGAACCGCCGAACCGAGCTTTGACCCTTGTCCTCGCCCAAAAAACGCTCTTTCGCCTCCCGCGCCTCTTTGAGCAAAAGCGCGCGCTCGCGCGACGTTAACGGCTCCCGGCGCTTCTCGAGTATCTTTCCCTCGATATATTGGCAAAGCGCCAAGTCCAGATTGTCGCCGCCCAGAACGAGATGATCTCCGACCGCGACCCGATAGAACTTCGCGCTCTTCGCCCGAACCTCCGAGCCCTCTCCCTCCTCGCGCGCCAGCGCGTAAATCAGCGCGAAGTCGGTCGTTCCGCCCCCGACGTCGATCGCGAGGATCTTCTGACCCGGCTTGACCGTCTCGTCCCAGTCGTTTTCCCGGCGCGCGATCCAAGAATAAAACGCCGCCTGAGGCTCCTCGACCAGCGCGACCCGAGGAATCCCCGCCGTTTTTGCCGCCTCCAGCGTCAGCGCCCGCGCCGTCTCGTCGAACGACGCCGGAATCGTCAGAACGACGTCCTGCGTCTCCAGCGGAAAGTCCGGAAAACGCGCGTTCCAAGCCGAGCGAATATGTCCCAAATAAAACGAGCTAATTTCGACCGGCGACCAACGCTTGCTCGACGTCTCCTCCGAAGGGCTCGACGACCAAGGAAGAATTGGCGCCGTTCGATCGACCCCCGAATGGCACAGCCAAGACTTCGCCGAGGACGCGAACGAATCCGGCTCCGTCGCGGAACAATCGCGCGCCAACGTCCCGACGACCCCGAACTTCCCGTCTTTCGGATTCGTCGCCCCGCGACCCTTCAGCGAAAAATCCCGGCGCTTCTCAGCGTCGTCCCAGGGCAGCGTCGGCGCCGCGCTCGTTCGCGCGAAAAACGACGGCAAAACCTCGCGCTCCTCGACCGCGTTCGGCGCCACCCCTTGCGGAATCCGAAATATCTCGATCGCGCTTCCCGAAACGGACTCGCCCTCGAGATCGACGAACGCGACCGCGCTGTTCGTCGTCCCCAAATCGATCCCGACGACGTACCGCGCCGGTATTTCTTCTATCGCTCGCATATCGCAGCGCCAAACTACTCGCGTTAAAGTTGACTCCGAACGATCGCGAGCCGATCGACGAAAACGTCCCCGTCGACCGCCTCGATCCAAATCGTCGCGCCCGCGCGCAACGTCCCGGCTTCCAATTCCGCCCCTCCGGTCTCGTCGAGCGAAATCTCCGACTCGCCGACCCCGAGCTTAAACGACGCGCCCTCTCCGGTCCGACAACTCGGGTAAATCCGATCTTTCTCCTCCGCCGGGCTCAGCGACTCGATCTGTTCCGGAACCGTCCACTCCCCGCGCTCCCCTTTCGGGATTTTGACCTCCCAGCCGTTCGACGCCGACTCGCTCTCCGCGAAATCGTCCCCGGACTCCTTCCGAACGAAATCGATTTCCTGCAAATCGAGCCACGCCGAGTCCGGCGCGCCCTCGCAAACCTCCGGCTTCCTCGCGAACGGGGTTCGCCAACCGACGTACTCCTCCAGCGTCTCCTTCCGGAAATTCGGATACATCGGATCCGGCTCGCTCTCCCGGCGCTTGACGAACCCGTAGTCGTCCAGCTTTTGAAGAAAATCTTTCGCCGCTTGGACGGGGTCTTTCGGTCCGAGGAACTCCAGCCCCCGCAGTCGCGTCTCGACCTGCGCGCGGCGATACTCTTGCGCCCAGACCGCGTCGAGCGGCAATCGCGATTTCTCGACTCGCTCGACCAAATCGGGATAGCGCTCGGGGTTTTCCTTCGCCAGTCGCGCCGCGATCTCCGACGCGCGGTTCAAGAGCGCCGAGCATTTCGTCAGCGTCTCGACGTCGAGCCAGTCGCGCGTCGTCATGAGGTAAATCGTCAGGTTGAAATTGTCCCGCTCGACGGCGTCCGAGAGTAAATCGAAATACTCCCGATAAACCGGAACCAGCTCCGGCGCGTAATAATTCGAGACGAACTCCTCGAACAGCGCCTCGACGTCCGCGTTTGGATTCCACAGGAGTTTCGCGACCAGCCAAGCGCGAAGCTCGATGAAATCCCCGGTCGGGCTATGGTAGTCTCCCTGCTCCAAGATTCCCAAAACGTTGTGTTCGGCGTAGAACTTGATGTTTGGCGCGATAACCCGATAGTTCGGAAACGGCAATACGTAGTAGCCAAAATCGGTCGCGTAATCCCAGACGAAAAGTTTGTCGCAAATCGCGCTCCATCCGAGCAAGTCTTCGCGAAAGCTCGAATTGATCTCCGCCGACAACGGTTCGCCAAACGAGCATTCGATCGAGCAGAGCCGAACCACGACGTTTCGACGAGGTTTCGTAATTTTCGGCGGCTTGCGCGTGTATCGGTACGCCAGCGTCTCGACGTAAACGTTCGGAAACTCCTCCTCCAGCGCCTCCGCGATCTTGTTGACCGCGCGAAGAAGCGACCCGCTGTGAGAGCCCTCCTCCTCGTCGATCGCCGCGCACTTCTCGCACTGGCAATATCCCTCGCAGTCGTTCTGGCTCATATCGATAAACGTCGCCCCCGGGAACTCCCGCAGAACTTTCTTCGAGTTCTCGATCATTTCCGCGATCATCTCGTCGTTCGAGTAGCAAAGCTGCGTCCCCCGACCGTAAGCCTGGCCCGGCCCCAACTGGTCCTCCATTCCCCAGCAGAACGGCGCCCCCACCCGGCGATTACCGTCGATAAACGCGAACCAGTCCGGATGCTCTTTGAAATAATCCTTCGGAGGAATAAGGGAAAACGCCGAATGGCACCCGAAGATAATATCGATTTTTCCGCCCCGTTCCGGCGAAATATGCGCCGAGCCTCCGTTGCAACGAAGCCGAACCGCGAACGGATCGGTGAACGCGTCCTTATAAAACGACTCCCGATAGATCAATTCCGGCGCGTAGTCGACGTCGTATTCCCGAAGCGACAAATTCGGCTCGCTCGGAACCGTCTCCGACGTCGACGTCCACCAGCGAACCCCGAGCGACTCCAAAAATTCCTGAACCGCGTAAATCGGACCCCGCTCCGGAGCCCCGGTCAAAACGAGATTCGACCCGACCGTTTTCAGAACGATTCCGTCCGGCTTGATCGCGCTCTCGTCGAACTCCCCGAGCAGCTTTTGCGACAAAACCCCGGGTCCGATTACCAAGCCCCCTTCCCCGGAAAATTCCCCTTCCGAGACGATCGGAACCCGAACCGTCGAGATTCGCTCCAAATACGTCTGGAGATCGCTCGCCGCCGTTTGCTGAACCGAAGTCGGACTCTCCGGCAAGACGATCGCGCGAACCGGGGTTCCAGACTCCTCGAACTTTATTTCCCCGGAAAAGGCGACCGCGGCGCTCAGCGTCGCGACGACCGTTAGTAAAACGCGCGGAATCATATCGGCCTCCGATCTTCTCGTCGCGAAAGGACTCGTTTTCTCGTTTGCGCGCCGACGTCGGCGCGAACCGATGTGAATTATACCCCCCCGCGACCCCAAATTCAACCCCCGCGCGAACCTTCCCGACCTTTTTTGACTTCCGCCCCCAAAAAACCGAAAGCGAGAGTCCTCGTTTCCCCGAGCGCGGCGCTCGCGCGCGAGTCTCGTTTCCGCCGAAAATTTCTCCTTGACGTCTCGTTCGATAGCGATTAAAATAGCTCCAGAGCGCCCAAAGTTCTCGGCGAACCTCTCCCGTTGGGGCGCTCGCTCGAGTGTTGAATCCCCCGATTTCGCCATGTCCAGAATCATCGGTCTCGTCGACTGCGATAGTTTCTTCGCCTCCTGCGAAAAGGTCTTTCGACCCGACTGGGCGAACCGGCCCCTCGTCGTTCTGTCCAACAACGACGGTTGCGTCGTCGCCCGATCCCCCGAGGCGAAAGCCCTCGGAATTCCCATGGGCGAACCTTATTTTAAGATAAAATCGTTCGCAAATTCGCGCGGCGTGGTCGTTCGTTCGGGCAATTACGAACTCTACGGCGATATGAGTCGCCGCGTGATCCAAACCCTCTCCCAATGGACCCCGAGCGTCGACGTTTATTCGATCGACGAGGCGTTTCTCGATCTGACCGGACGTTTCGTCGACTCCAAGGGGAATTTCCGAGGGATCGAAGACGACCCAATGGACGGCAAATCGCTCGGCGACATTCCCCGCCAAACCCGCGAAGAGCTCGAAAAACTCGCCGCGGAAATCACGAGAATCGTCGAAAAGTGGACCGGGATCCCCGTCTCGATGGGTCTCGGTCCGACCAGAACCCTCGCGAAAGCCGCGAGTCGAATCGCCAAAGACTCCGCCGCCGCGACCGGCAAAAAATACGCGCTCCTCTTCTCGAGGCGAGAGCGCGCCCAAGCCCTCGCGAATCTCCCCATCGAAAAGGTCTGGGGAATTGGGCGGAGGCTCTCGAAAACCCTCGCCCTCGGAAAAATCGAAACCGCCCTCGACTTCGCCCGGCTCGATCCCCGACGCGTTCGCGAAGATTTCTCGATCGTTCAAGAGAAAACCTTGCGCGAGCTAAGGGGCGAGCTTATGTTCGACGTCTCGACCCCGGAGCCGCAAAAGTCGCTCCGAGTTTCCCGATCCTTCGCCGACCCGATCTCGAATCTCGAGGAGCTGGAAAAACCGGTCGCCAACTTCGCCGCGAAAGTCGCCGAGAAACTCCGCGCGCGGAAAATCGTCGCCGCCGGATTGCAAGTCGCCATCGCGACGAGCCACTTTAACGAAAAAGTCCCGAGAAGAAACGTCGCCGCCGCCGCGAATTTCTCCAAACCGACCAATTCGACCCCCGAAATCCTAAGCGTCGCCCTGCGGCTCCTGCGAGGCCTCTTCGCCTCCGGCTACGACTACAAGCGCGCCGGAGTTACCGCCCTCGCCACCACCGACGAGGAGTTCGCCCGATCCCAAGGCTACCTCTTCGAGCCCGACCCGACTCGTCCCCAAGAGATCCGCGAACGCGACCGAAAACTCTGCTCCGCCATGGACAAAATCAACTCCGGCTTCGGCCGCGACGCCCTCTTCTTCGCCGCCCAAGGCGCCGCGAAACCCCAATTCGCGAACGCGTCCTTCGTCTCCCCTTGCTACACCACCGACTGGAACTCCCTGCCCGTCGCGCGCTAGCGGCAAAACAAAAGGCGCTCTCGGCGCCCGACTAGACGGAAACAAGATTTTCGATTACAATATAGGAGGACAATTTCGGACGCTTCGAAATTAAGTTAATCGGAGCGCCCTCGACATAGACGACAAAGAGGAATCAAAAATGGATTTGCACGAACTGATCCAATCGTTGAAGACGGACGAAGGCGGAAAGATCGTAATGGTCGTTTCCGACGGTATTGGCGGTCTGCCGCTCCAACCGGGCGGACCGACCGAACTGGAAGCCGCCAACACCCCGAATCTCGACGCGCTCGCCAAGCGCGGCGTCTGCGGTATGTCCCTCCCGATCCTGCCGGGTATTACCCCGGGCAGCGGACCCGGACACCTCGGGCTTTTCGGATACGACCCGCTCGTCTTCCAAATCGGGCGCGGCGTCTTAGAGGCGGCGGGAATCGCCTTCCCGGTCGGACCGAACGACGTCTGCGCGCGCTGCAACTTCTGCACCATCGACAAAGACGGGCTGATCGTCGACCGTCGCGCCGGGCGCATTCCGACCGAGGAATCGACCGAAGTCGTCAAGACCCTTCAAGCGATTAAGATCCCCGGAATCGAAGTCTTTGTCGAACCGGTTAAAGAGCACCGATTCGTCGTTGTCTTCCGAGGCGAGGGGCTCGGCGGAAACGTCGCCGACACCGACCCGCAAAAGACCGGCGTCAAGCCGCTCGATCCGGTCGCGACCAATCCCGACTCCGAAAAGACCGCCCAAGTCGCGAAACAGTTCTACGACCAAGCGCTCGAAATTCTGAAGAACCAGCCGAAAGCGAACTGCCTCACAATGCGCGGTTTCGCGAAAAAGCCGTCTCTTCCGAGCTACAAGGAACTGTACGGGCTCAACGCCGCCGCGATCGCCGTCTACCCGATGTACAAAGGGCTCGCGTCCCTCGTCGGTATGGAATTGGTCGGCAAGCCCGCCAATCTGCAAGAGGAAGTCGAAGTTCTTAAAGAGAACTGGGACAAGTACGACTTCTTCTTCCTGCACTGGAAGTACACCGACTCGCGCGGCGAGGACGGCGATTTCGAGGCGAAGCGCCAAATGGTCGAAGAGCTCGATAAAGTCGTGCCGGAGATCGCCGCCCTGCTCGGCAAGAACGACGTCCTCGTCGTTACCGGCGACCACAGCACCCCCGCCAAGATGGCGTCCCACTCGTTCCACCCGGTTCCGACGATGATCGTCGCCGAAATCGCGCGTTTCGACTCCTGCCAGAAATTCGGCGAGACCGAGGCGAACAATTTCGGAGGTCTCGGACACTTCCAAGCGCAACACCTTATGCCGCTCGCCATGGCGCACGCGGGGCGCTTGGGCAAATTCGGCGCGTAAAAAGCGCGTTGTTCCGACGGGACTCGCTCGATAAGCTCGAGCGAGTTCCCATTTTGTTTTTGGGCGCGGTCGAGTCTCGCGACCGCGCGCTTTCACAAACGTCCGATTTGGAGCGAGTTATGAAACGATTTCCACGCGTTTTCGCCCTATTTCTTTTCGGCGCGATACTCGTCGCGCTTTCCGGTTGCGCCAAAGAGGACGAAGCCGATTCGAGCGCCCCGATCGAGTCCTCGTTGAACTACTCGCTAGCGGAGCCAATCGACCTTGCCGAGCTCAAAACCCGTAAAGAATACGACGAATTCTGCAAAAGTTGCGAAATCGCCGTTGTGAAATTCGGAGCCGAATGGTGCGGGCCGTGCCAAAAGCTAACCCCGGAATTGCGCAAAATGGCGGGGTACTACGAGACCCAAGACGCGAAGTTCGCGGACGTCGACGTCGACGATCCGGAAATGGACGCGCTCGCGAACGAGCTCGGGATCAAGGCGATTCCGAACGTTTTCGTTTTCTATCGCGGCTCGCTTTACTCGAATATTGTCGGCTACAATCCCGGATCGCTCGCCAGTTTGATCGATAGTATTTGCCAAACCGAGGCGGCGCCGACCGAGCCCGGCGACTGGACCGACGAGGCGGTCGCGCGCTCCGAGTCGGAAGAACGAGGCGCGGAAAGTCCCGCCCCGGAGCCGACCGAATGACCGAACTCGGCGAAAGGAAACGATTTCGGTTCGACGCGACCAAGCGAATCAAAAAAACCCGCGAGTTCTCGCTCGTTTATCGCGCGAGAATTCGCTGCGGAAACGAGCGAATGGTCGCGCTTTGCCGTCCGACTTCCCCGGAAGCCCCGGCGCGACTTGGGCTTTCCGTCTCGAAAAAAGTCGGCAAGGCGCATATTCGCGTTCGATGGAAGCGCTTGATTCGCGAGGCGTTTCGACTGCAATACGAAGAGATTCCCGCCGGATTCGACTACGTGGCGATCCCTTTGAGACAAGAGAGGGTTCCCAAGTACGGTCAGATCGCCGTCGACGTGAAAGAGCTTTTTCGCCGGGTCGCGAGAAAGGCGGAGCGAATCGCGGCAAAACGTCGAGCCGAAGAGGTGGCGACTCGCGCCGAGTCGTCGCCCGACGAGTCGAAATGAGCGCTCCTCGATTCGCGGCGCGCGATTTGCTTCGCGCGATTTGGAAGGCGCCGAGACGAATCGCCATTTGGCTCGTTCGGTTCTACCAGGTCTGTATTAGCCCGCTGATCGGACCTTGCTGTCGGTTTCGTCCGACGTGCAGTCAGTATTGCGTTCTGGCGATACAAAAATACGGGCTAATCGTCGGGCTTCTCAAGACGGCTTGGCGCGTGTTGAGGTGCAATCCGTTTAATCGCGGCGGATACGATCCGCCATAAATCGACGAGGTCGCAATGCGAACCGAATTCTATTGCGAGCGTTGTCGCGCGGCGTTGCCCGCCGACGATTCCCTGTTCGGGCGCGAGGTGCTGTGCCCGCGCTGCCGGGAGAAAACCGCGCTTCGATACCGATCGATCGACGAGTTGACGAAAATCGAGCAAGGGACGGCGAAGGAGATTGAGAACCCCCCTCGCGCTCTCGAAACCCTCGATTCGAAAGCGAGTTCGGAGTCGAGCGGGTCCGAGCCCGCGTCCGACCAATTCGAGTTCGAGGAATTTCTCGACGATTCGGATCTCGCGCTTCGCGAGGCGATGAGAAAGACCGCGCCCCTCTTCGAACCGAACCCGTTCGCGATCTCGTTTCCGCTAGACCAATATTTCGAAAGCGGGTCGGTCGGAGCGGAAGCCGAGGACGCGGAGGAGGAATCGACGCCGCCGACTTCCTACGACGTCGACGATCTCATCAAGGGCGTCGACAAGCCGGACGGGGGATTCTAGGATGCGCTTTTCGATCGTCAAGCGAAATATTAAGGACAGCGTCTTTACGACCCTCCTCTCTATCCCGGAGCGCCGATACTTGGTTTATCGCGCGATCCACCCCGAGGACGAAACGACGACCCCGGAAGATTTGCGCCCCGCCGAGATTAAGCGCGCACTCGTTTACGGAAAGTACAACGACTGCGGGTTTACCGTCGGAGACAAATTGTTGATTTTGCTTGAGGCGCAATCGACTTGGAGCTACAATATCGTTTTTCGCGCGCTTTACTACCTGTTCTTGACCTACTGGTTTTTGATCGGGAAACGGAAACAGAACGTTTTTGGCAAAGACGCGGTTCGCTTGCCCGAGGCGGAACTTTACGCCGTTTGCACGGCAAAGGTCAAGAAGCGCCCGAAATACTTGCAGTTCTCCAAAATCCATTTTAACAAGCCGAGCTCCCCTTGGGTCGACGGGCGCGTTCGAATACTTTACGGAGACCCCGACGGGCGCGATATTATTAGCCAGTACGTCGCGTTCTCCCAAATCTTCGACGACCAACTGAACGCGAGGCGCGCCGAGGTCAAAGCGGCGGAACTCCGCGCCAAAAAAGAGAGACGAAACGTCCAAGAGGTCTTTCGTGACATTGGAAAAGAGGCGGTTCGAGAGACGCTTCGTCTTTGTCTCGAACGGGATATTTTGAGCGAGTTCTTGCAAGAAAGGCAGTTTGAGATCATGATTATTCTAGAAGACGATTTTGTTCAAGAGCAAATTACCCGCGCCAAGGAACAAGAGTGGTTGGAACGCGGCGAAAAACGCGGCGAAAAACGCGGATTCGATAAAGGAAAGAAGGAGGGAAAGGAAGAAGGATTGGGCGAGGCAAACGCGAATTGCGCGAGAAAGATGCTCGCCGACGGACTTCCTATCGCCCAGATTGCAAAATACACAAATCTCAATCCTTCCGCGATAAGAAAATTGTCGAAAGTCGCCTGAATAGCATCGTCTCGCGAGGGCGATTTGAAAGCCGTTGGAATATTATTGTCCGCGTCGATCGCGGAGAAAGAACTATGTCGATAAAATCCGTTGCGTTGTTGTCCGGAGGGCTCGATTCCTCGACCGTTTGCGCGATCGCTAAATCCGAGGGGCGCGAAATTTACGCGTTGACGCTGAACTACAATCAGCGGCACGTCTGGGAGCTTCGCGCCGCGCGAGCGGTGGCGGAGCGAATCGGGGTCGCCGAGCACGTGATCTTTCCCATGGATCTGACCCTCTTCGGAGGCAGCTCCCTCACCGACGATAAAATCGCCGTGGAAAAAGACGCGCCCCTCGAGCTCATTGGCGCGAGAATCCCCTCCTCCTACGTGCCGGCGCGCAATACGATCTTTCTGTCGCTGGCGCTCGGGTACGCCGAGGCGCGCGGCGCGAGCGAGATTTGGCTCGGGGTCAATTCGGTCGACTACAGCGGGTATCCCGATTGCAGACCCGAGTTTATCGACGCGTTCGCGAACGTCGCGCGACTGGGAACGAAGGCGGGCGTCGAGGGCGGGAGATTTGAAATAAAAACCCCGCTTATGCGCTTGGACAAAGCGGGGATTATCAAACTCGGTTTGTCGCTCGGAGTCGATTACTCGATCACGCGCACGTGCTACGATTTGGACGACGCCGGGCTCTCCTGCGGGCATTGCGAGGCGTGTCTGCTTCGCAAAAGAGGGTTCGAGCAAGCCGGCGTTCCCGACCCGACGCCTTATCGGTAACTAGCGTACTATTCGCATATTACGATGTCCTTGGCGCGCTCGGAGGGGTCGACTTTGAGCTCGACGACCTTGCCGTCCGCGATTTTGCCCTCGACCGTCGTGTTGCGAGGAGCGCGGAATTTGAACTCCGCGTTCCATTCCTTCGGACAGGCGGGATTGACGTAAATCTTGTCCCCGTAGGATTGGAGAACCGCTCGCTCGGCCGCAACGCAAAGGATTCCCCCGTGGTCTTGGTCCGGCGTCCAGTCGTAGTTCGGCCCCCAGAACGCGGGGAAGCGCATCGTCGGATCTTTGGCGGCGGCGCGGCGGGAAAGATAGCTCCGCAGGTTCTCCCGATCCCCCAGCGCCGCGTACTGGACGTCGTCCGGATCCCAGCCGGTAAATCCCTTGTTCGCGCGCTTTTCCATCGTTCTTTGAACTAGGTCGAGATCCGGCTTGTCGAATCCGTAAAGATGGAACGGAAACAGCGAGTAAAGCTCCGGATTCTCGACGTTTCTCCGCATATCGAACCGCGCGGCGGGCGCGAGCAGCGTCTCGCCGGTCTCCGCGTCTTTAAGCAACGGCAATGCCGGCGTTTCGGCCAGTAGCTTTTCGCAGAACGCCCGATCGCTCTCGGGAAGTTGATCGTCGGAAAGCGCGAGAAGCCTCGCGACAACGGCGCGAATTCCGGCGATTTCCGGAGCCGCGTCGTCGCAGTCCTGCCACGTTTCGCACGCTTGCGACGGGGACATCTTTAGCTTGCCCGTCTCGGGGTCGACTTTATAGAACGAGTCGAAAAACTTGAGAATCGAGATCGAAAACGGTATCGCCTTTTCTTTTAAGAACGCCTCGTCCTCGACGTAGTCGTAATAATCAAGCGCGAGGAACGCGATTTCGAGTCCTCCGACCCATTCCCAGCGGTGCCAGCGCGACTCTTGCAACGGGTCGTCCTTCGCGCTCCAAGAAACGAGCCCGTAGGTCTCCGGAAAAACGTCGCCCCAAAAATATATGCACTCGGGGTAATAAGCCCCCTCGAAGTCGTTCCCAAAATACTTCTTAACGCGATACTCGCACAGCGGCAGCAATCCGAAGTACATATCGAAGAACGGCTTCATAAGGTCGAAGTCCCCGCTTTGCGGCATGGCGTAGTAGGACAGCCGCGTGTTTTGGAACCAATAGCCGGGACCCCAGCGACGGTAATCGTGCCTGCCCGCGCCCCCGTTGAGCGGGGCGGTCGTAAAGAGTCCGCCGTTGAACTTGATCGGATAGTTTCCGCGTCCGTGCGCCGCCATAATAAAGCGCTGCAGCGCGTAGCCTTGCGAGACGACGAACGTTTCGTTCGCCAACGCGGCGCGCTCCTCCTCGGTCGCGCTCGCGCTCTCGTTGGGCGAGAAGCGAACCCAGCTTCGGTCGGAGAATTCGCGCCAGTACTTGTCGCGCGCGGCTCGGCGGGACTCGATCGAGACGCTCTTCGCGTCGTCGAGAAGTTTGATCGCCTCGGCGCGCCATTGCTCGGGCGACTCGGCGCTCGGGGTCGTCCAGGCGGCGATTTCGAATCGGTTCGCGATCCCTTCCGGCGCGACGAGCCGGTTCCCGCTCTCGCGTTTCGCCCCTTCGCAAGAGACGACGCAGCCGAACGTTCGATCGACCAGCGGATCGACGCGACCCGGGAAGTCGTCGAGCCCCTGAGTTTTGGAAACCTCGTCGAAATAGGGCGTTTTGACGTTCCGGTGATAGACGGCGATTCGATTCTCCGCGCCAGGGTCGGTCATAACGACGTCGGGACGGATTTGCGCCGGGGTTTTCGAACCCCAAAACAAATCGCTAACCTCCGCGTTTTCGATCGTTCCGGCGTCCTCGTCACGCCAGAGATAGAAGAACGCGTTGGGAGCGCTCGGACGATCGGTCCGCGACTCTACGACGACGACGTCGCGCTCGACGTCGACCCAAAGATCGATTTCCGTCCGCTCGTTTTCCGCGCCGTAGCGCAGCGTTACGAGTCCGCGCTCGACGTCGAGCGTTTGGGCGTAGTTCGGGTCCCCCGCGCAAGGGGCGAACCCGCCTACGCAGACCTCCGCCAACTTGACGAGCCGCCCCAATTCGTCCCAAGCGTCGGTTCGCGCGACGAGCAGGTGGAGACGCCCCGCGTCCCCGTCGAAATAGGCGTTGACCCCGACTTCCCCGTTCCCGAGCGGCATTGTTTGGTTCCACCCCGACATAGGGTTCGTCCAAACGACTCGATAAGGGGACTCCGCCAGCGTCGTCGACGCCAGCGCGAACAAAAAGACCAGCGCCGCTATCGGGCGCGCAATTTTTCGCGGCATAATTAACCTCGCGTTCTATGCGGTTGACCAAATCGGGCGCGAGCGCCCGACCGTCATTTTACGCAAAGAATCCGCGAAGTCAAATTTTTATCTGTTTCTCGAGCGCGCCGCCGATTTTGCGAGCAGATCCCAGAATTCTTCGAGGTCGTCTTCAAAATAGTTTTCAAAGTCCGCGCCGGACGAGCGGTTCGCGCTTCCGCGCGATTGGGCAAACAACTCGCTCCCGTTGGTCGCTAGACTTTCTTCAAAGAACTCTTGTTCCTCGTCGAGAACGGCGCTCGAGGTCGTCGCGGGTTTAGTCGTCGCGTCGAAGGTCGTCCACGCGGAGTCGGCAAACCCTTCGGCGATCGCTTTGACGCGGAAAAAGTAGGTCGTTCCGGAGACCAAGCCGGAGATCGTTTTCGCGCCGGTCGTCGCATAAGTTTTGGTTCCGGCGCCGACGAAGCTCGGATCGGTTCCGTACTCGACGACGTAGGTCGTCGCGTTTTCTACCGGGTTAAGTCGGAACGTTACCGCCGCTTTGGTGGTCGACACGCTCGTAATCTCGGGCGCGGCGAGGATTTGGACGTCGGGCTTGGTCTCGGCGACCAGCTCGACCCAGTCGGACTCTCCGAACTCGGTCGAGACGGCTTTCACTCGGAGGTAGTAGGTCGTTCCGGACGCCAAGCCGGAGATCGTCTTGATTCCGGTGGTTGGGTAGGTCTTGACGCCCGCGCCGACGTAGCTCGGATCGGTTCCGTACTCGACGACGTAACTCGACGCGTTGGCGACGGTTCCGATCTTAACGACGACGGCGGTCTTGGTCGTCGAGACGCTCGCGGTCGGGGCGTCGATTCCGGTGGTTCTCGCCTCGAGGGTCGCGGACCACTTGGAGTCGTTGGCGGCGAGGCTCGTCGCTTTAACGCGGACGAAGTAGGTTTGACCGTATGTCAAGCCGGAGATCGTTTGAACGCCCGCGCTCGCGAAGGTCGCGGTTTCGCAAGTCGCGAAGGTTTCGTCGGTTCCGTACTCGACGACGTACGCGGTCGAGTTGGCGACTTCGGCGATTTCGAGATCGAGCGAAGTATTGGCCGCTTGCGCGAGCGCGACGGTCGGGGTCGCGAGGGTCGCGCCGCCCGGGATCAGTTTGACGGTCGCGGCGTAGTCGGAATCGGCGTAGCCGGGCGCGGTCGTCTTGACGCGGACGTAGTAGGTCGCGCCGGTTTGCAAGCCTGAGATCGTCTTCAGCCCGACGCCCGCGTACGATCTGGTCTCACAGGTCGCGAAGTTCGAGTCGGTTCCGAACTCGACGACGTATTTCGCCGCGTTCTCGACCGGAGTTTCCAGTTTGACGACGATCGCGCTCTTAGTCGCGGTCGCGGTAAAGGTCGGAGCGGCGAGTTGACCGAGATACGCTTTCGTGGTCGTGGTTTTGACGACGGACCACTTGGAATCGACGCGATTAACGCCGTCGCCGATCGCCTTCGCGCGGAAGTAGTAGGTCGTTTCCGGATCGAGACCGGAGAGGGACTTGGTTCCGTAGGTCGAGTAGGTCAGGGTCTTCGGGTCGGTAAAGTTCTGATCGGTCGCGTATTGGAGCGCGTAGCTCGAGGCGTTGGCGACGACGGAAATCGCGAGGTCGAGAGATCCGTAGTTGACGTTCGAGGGCTTGAGGGTCGTCGCGCTCAGCTCGCCCGCCGCGAACTCGATCGTCGACCGCTTCGAGTCGTTGTAACCGTCCCCGCTCGCCTTGACGCGGAAGTAATAGGTCGTTCCGAACGGCAGGTTGGTAAAGGTCTTGGCTCCGCCGGTCTGGTAGGTCTTGACGGTCGCGCCGGTAAAATCGGGATCTTGCGAGTATTGCAACTCGTAAGTCGCGGCGCCGTCGACCGCCCTGATATTGACGATCACGGCGCTCTTGGTCGCGGAGGCGGAGAGCGTCGGAGCGGCGACGCGCGGGGCGCCCGGGATCGGCGAGGCGGTCGTCCACGCGGAGTCGTAGAAGTTTTCGCCGGTCGCCTTAACGCGGACGTAGTAGGTCGTTAGGGTCGTCAGTTTCGAGAAGGTCTTCGCCGACCCGATTTGCGAGGAGGCGTATTCCTTATGGACGACGCCGGACTCAAAGCTCGGGTCGGTCGAGTACTCCATGACGTAACGGTCGGCGCCCTCGATCGAGAAGATCTTGACGACGATCGCGGTATTAGTCGTGTCGACGGCAAACTCCGGCGCCTTCAAGGTCGCTTTGTCGGTCGTAACGCTAAGCTCTTTCCAGTTCGAATCTTTGTAACCGCTCGCGGTCGCTTTGACGCGGAAGTAGTAGGTCGTCGAGGAGAGGAGGCCGCTCGCGGTGAAGTAGCCGGGCTGGGTCGTCGCGGTCTCGTAGGTCGCGAACTCGGGGTCGGTTCCGTACTGGACCACGTAATCGGTCGCGTTGGCGACGCTTCCGATCTTGACGGTAATCGAGGTCGGCTTGGCGAGCGACTTGATCATGTTCGGGGTCGCGAGTTGTTCGGAAACGACGTTGGCGTCGTAGCTCCAGTCGACGGAGCAAACGAACTCGCCGCCGGACTCGCCGTCGGTATTGAACGAGGCCGACTTCAACCCGCGATAAAGATAGACGTTACCGTCGGAGGAACCGACGAGCAGGTCGGCGGCGCCGTCGCCGTCGTAGTCGGTCGCGAAGGGTCGCGAGCGCTTGGCGGAATTCGGGAGCGCGAGGTCGCCGTCGACGTCGGTCAGGCGAACGGCGCTCTCAAATCTCGGATTGGCGGGGGTTCCGACGTTCAGGAGGGTCCAGAAGGCGCCGTTAGAGTCCCCCGCGACGATATCGAGCTTGCCGTCGCCGTCGACGTCGGCGAGGGTCGGAGCGGCGCGCCCGGCGCTCAGGACGAGCTCGCCGGTTCCGTTGGCGCTCGTCAGGGCGAGGGCGTTGCGGAAGTCGAAGAGTCCTTCGGACGCGGAGTCGACGAGAACGTAGAGTTTGCCGTCTCCGGCGCCGACGAGGAGGTCGTATCGACCGTCGACGTCCCAGTCGCAAACCTCGAAGACGGCGCGGCTTCCGACGCTCAGTTGGGACTTGGCGCCGTCGAGCCCGACGGTAACGAATTCGGGGGCGGTCAGGGGCCAGTTGGCGCCGGTTCCTTGCCCGCGATAGAAGAGGATCGTTCCGTCGGCGAGACCTACGAACAGGTCGAGGGCTCCGTCGCCGTCGACGTCGACGGCGCGCGGGGCGGCGCCTTGGCAGCCCTGACCTGGGACGGTCAGCTCGACGGTCGCGTTTCCGTCGCGATAGGTCGCGTAGAACGGATCGGCGTAGCTGGGAGCGGCGTTAGAGCCGGTATTGAGGCGGACTTGGACGCGCCCGAGCCCGTCGGCGGATTTTTCGCCGACGAGAAGGTCGAGCTTGCCGTCGCCGTTCCAGTCGACGAGCGAGGGGACGCTATAAGAATTGGCGGTCGCGACGGTTCCGGAGAGGGCGAATCGGATCGGGGTTCCGGCGGTCGCGGCGCTGCCCTTGAGCGCGTTTCCAGCCGCGTCGAGAACGAGAGAACCGTCGATTCGCAGGGTTAGCGGAATCGTTTCGCGCCCGGCGACGTTAATCGAGTTGAGATCGATCTCAAGGGTCTTGGTCGCGGCGTCGTAGACGAACTTCGCGGCGGGGAGATCGAGCGCGGTTCCGGCGACGTCGTCGAGAACGGAAACCGCGCGGACGATCGAACCGCCGGCGATAAGCTCCGCGAGGTTCGTCGGTTCGGAGAATCGGACGCTCAGAACGTTCTCCTCGATCGAGGTTCCGAGGACAAACGGGGCGGTTCGGTCGATTCTGGCGGTCAGCTCGGAGTCGGACCAGTTGCCCGCGGCGTCGGTAACGCGAACGCGGAGATTTCTGGCGCCCTCGCGCGGGAGGGCGAGATTGATCGCGACGTCGCGTCCGGAATAGGACCCGGCGAAGAGCTCGGAGGAGTCGGAGGAGTCGTAAATCCTGACGACGACGTTCTCTTCGGAGGCGAGCCCGGCGAGCGCGACTTCGGAACTCGAGGCGTTGATTCCCTGCGAGAAGGCGAGGCTCGGGGCTTCGGAGTCGACGGTCCAAGAGACGGAGAACCGCCCGGAGCCGAGGTTTCCGGCGAGGTCCGCGACGTTCGCGAGATCGACGGTCAGGACGTAGTCGCCGTCCTCGGTGGCGAAGTTCCGCAGACCGACAAGTTTCCATTCCTGAACGGCGTCGGTCGACTTGAGGGACTCGGGGAGAATTCCCATCGCGAGGCGCGCGTCGAGGGGGACGTTAACGCCGTTTCGGGTCAGGGTCAGGTCGGCGCGCGAGAGGGTCGCGAAGTCGATTTGCTCATCGAATCCAAGGTAGAGCGCGTCGTAGCCGTAGTTTACGGCGCTACGGTCGACTCCGAACCAGACGGCGTTGGAGGGTCCGACGACGTCTTTGACCCACTCGATCGACGCGACGCCGACGCCGCGCTTGTTATCGGTTCCGTGAACGTCGGTCGCCTTGACGGAGAGGACGTACTTGCCGTCTTCGCTCGTCAAGTTAGTTAAGCCGGAGAGAACGAACTCGGTCGCGGATCGGGCGTTCAAGGCCGCGCCGGAGGCGGAGGTTAGGAGGTTCTCGCCGGAGTCGCGGGTCAGGGTCAGGTCTTCGAGCCCGAAGGTCGAGGCGTCGACCGGGAGCGAGAAGACGATCGCGAGGGAGCCGACGGCGTCTTGCCCGCACTCGGCGGGCTGGTCGATACTTACGACGATCGGGGACTCGGAGGCGTTGATCCACTCGAGGCTCGTCGAGCCGGTTTCGGCGAGGTTGCCCCAGACGTCCGTAATTCCAAGGGTCGAGACGGTCAGTTTGTACTCGCCGTCGGCGCCGGTGGCGGCGGAAAGACCCGAGATTCGATAAATCGTGTCGGAGATCTTTTGGATCGAGACGAGATTGTCGATCAGGTTGCGCCCGCCGTTTCGGGTTAGGGACAGGTTCGCGGTCGTAAAGGTCGACTCGGCGATCGGTTCGGAGAACTCGATGTCGACGCTCTCCAGCGGCGCGACGCGGATATTCGACTGCAATTGCTCAATCGACGCGATTCGCGGACCGGCTTGGTCGCCGGGACGATAGAAGAGGGTATAAGTATAGACGTCAGAGGCGGATTCAAACTTGTCGAGAATATGAAGAGTGTTCTCGTTCTTGACGTCGACGCCGTCGATAAAGGTTCTATGGGTTTGCCAGAAGTTGGCGGAGTTCAACTCTTTGCCGTCGGAGCGGACGACGCGATAGAGCTCGTAGTCGCTCGCGCCGGGGTCTTGGTCGCGAACCCAGACGTAGTTCCAGCCGGAGTCCGCGGCGCTCGCCGTTAGATCGACGGTCAGGGCGTCCCAACCGATCGAGCCGGAGATCGAGTAGTTGGTCGTCGTCGCGACCGATTCGATCTCGCCGCTGGAGAGGTACAACGTATCGGGGAGGTCGTAAACCTCGATTACCGTTTCGTTATCGTTGACGAGGAAGTCGGGCAAGTCGTCGGCGCCGTCCGAATCGTCTTTGACCGAGTGGATCAACTCGTGAATCGTCACGTTTTTGATCAAGGAGAATTGGAGGTCGTTGAATCCGTTGACGTGCTGGAAGGTCGCGTTGTAGTCGATGAAATGTCCCTGGAGGGTCGATTCCATAAACCATTGTCCGACGGCGGTTCCGTCGGCGGGAATCGTCCCGAAATCGACGGTTAGAGAATTGGGAACCTCTTGACCGTTGAGCTTCGAGCCGGCGATCGTAAAGTCGATTAAGAGTCCTTTTTCGTTCTCGACGATTTCCGGTTGGGCGGAGATAATTCGCAGGTTTTGCGCGTCCCCGGCGCCTTTGTTTTGGACGAGAACGGCGAGCTCGAACGGTTCGGAGGGCTCGACTTCGTCGGTCCATGGGTCGTCGCCGATTACGTCGCGCTGCCAGAAGTAGGTCAATTCCAACTCCGGCTGCGGATAGACGGTGATCGAGGCGGGCGCCATCGTCATCGAAAACTCTTTGCCCGCCGCAACATAGCGAAGGATTCCGCCAACGGAGTATTGTTGCGGACCGTTCTTGGCGCATTCGGTGGAGGGGACAAAGATCCAATTGGCGACGCCCGCCGCCATTCCCTCCAGATCGCCGAGGTTGTCGAGGTCGGCGTTATAGAAGTTCTCGGTCGTCGGGGGATAGATTCCGAACATATTCGTAACATCGTTCCCCCACTCGTCGTAGATCATAATATCGACGGCGACGTCGGAGATCGGCTCGTCGGTCGCGTTTTCCAAAACGAGCTTGGCGTCGAACGCGTCGCGCGTTAGAACCGCGTTTTGCTTGAGCTGAAGTTTGACTTTGGCACAGACGCCTTTATCGGCGGCGTGATATTTTTGGTAGATCTCGTAAGAGACTTGAACGAATTCGTCGAACGACATCGTATCGTTCAATTCATAGCCCAGATCTGCCTCCAATTCGGTTCTGGACGAATACCCTATCAATTCGGCGGCCTCTTCGGCTGTTGCGTAATCGTCAAGGATACCATCAAACTCCACATCGGAAAAATCTAAATCTGCAGGATAACTAAAATAATCCTCTAGAGACTCGTCCAATTCTTCATCGTCCCCTTCCGAACCATATCGCAACATATCTTGGTTAGACGAGGAATTTGAAGAAGGGATACAACCTCCGTTTACCAGTGTCCAAGAATCGTGAACTTCAACGGAGGCTCCTAAATAGTCAAAACTCGCGCTAATTGTAAAAGTGATGGGTTGTACGCACGCTTGGAGACTCCATCCCGAACGGGAATCCCCAGAGCACCCGACAGTAATTGTCGTATCGAACGAAGCGCGCCCCGACACGGAGGTAGTAGTAACATTATGAGTCTTAAGATCCGCTATTTTCGATGTTCCAGTAATCTCGGCTCCAGCGGAAAGAGGAATATTTACTCCAAATGAAACAGACCATTCCGCATCTTTGCCACATTCTTTCTTATACGAAGCCGAAGCGGACAACTCAACCGTCACGTCCACCCCACATTTAGCAACCCAATACGCTTGGGCGTAAACGTCCTCTGATAACTGGTACTCCTTACTAATTGTTTTGGCAGGTCCCCAGTGGGCTTTCACCATAATCGCCCCGGAAAGGCTAGCTTCAATATGCGACCCTAATCCCGTCAATCCACCACATTCACAACACAACCCGCCATCAATGGAGAAGGAAACCCGAGGCTCCAGATCTAAAATAGAAAGGGTGGTGGGTAACGCTTTATTCACCGCCCTCAATAGTTTATTCAATAAAAATCCCTTGATATTAAGCGACCCTCCAACCTCAACCCCGCACGGCTTACAATCGTCGTCGTCCCCGTCGTCCTCCTCGTCCCCATTCGCGTTTTCACAACTATTGGTAACCGAAACGGAGGTCGAAGAAGAGGCTGGGGAAAGGGGAGAATTATTGTTAGGGCCGGAACCGCCAGAAAAGGAAACGCCACCGGAACCGCCGCCCCATCCGCTTCTATAACAAATCGAATCGATCACAACGGAAGTCGAGGTTTCCACTAGTCGATCGCCGGAACATTCGTAATGACCCGCGTATCCAAGCAGGAAGGAGCAAGGAGATCCACCGCTCGTTACGAGGGGCGACAAACGGTCGTCGTTGACCGTCGTCGTCGAATTTAAGGAAGAGGTTTGAGACGCGTTAACGTTTCTTCGTTCGAAAACCATGATATTCATCGCGACGCCGCGCGCATTGGCGGTCGTTTGATCCGCAAGGACGGGCGCCTCGACGAGCTCTTCGTTGGCGTCGGCGGTCGCGGGGTCGCGGCGCTCGAAGATCACGGGAATCACGACGCTCGAATTGGCGGAGAGGACGTCGAGTACGTCGACGAGCGGGGTAACGACGAACTCGCCGTAGTCGGTTTCTGGGCCAAACAACGGAGCGAAGTCGTAAACGGCTATCAGTCCATGGTTTTCGATCGTGAAATCGATTTGGCGAATTTCGCCGACTTCCATATCGCTAACGTCCACAAGCGCGGGACTGACCGTAATCACCGGCGCGGGGACGTTGGTCTCGAAAATCGTCTCGATCGAAACGTCGTACTCGTCCTCGATCGTCGTCGGGGTAACGGTCCACTCGTAGCGAACCGTTTGCATCTGGAGGAACGCGTCAAGATTTTGGTCGTCGTCGAGATAAATCGTTTCATGGTAGTTGTTGTGTTTCTCGGCGTCGACGTAGATATCGTAGTATCCCTCGGCGAGCCCGACGACGCTCCAAAGTCCGTCGTCCCCGGTCGTTCCGACGGAAACGACCTGTTTGGTAAGCGCGTCGACGACTTTGACGCTCGCGCCGGAAACGGCGGGGCCGTCGTCGGTATAGTAAGTCCATTCGTCGACGGCTCTAACGGTCAGATCGGAGTAGACCTCGCTTTTGGCGCGGAATTTGAAGTCGACGCCAAGCCCGGTATTGCCGTAATGAAGAACGAAACGCCCTTGGTACATTTGCAACGGCATGTCGGCGCTCGGATTGAGGAGCAGTTGAACGGTTCGCGCCTCGCCGGGAGCAAGGGAATCGAGGGTCGTTCCGTTGACGCAGGAGAGCCAGGCGAAATCGCTTGGCAAATCGACGGTAATCGGACCGGTCTCGACGCCGCTCTCGTTGCAAATCTCGAACTCGACGATCTTTTGGGCGCCGACGGTCATCGAGGTCGAAAGGATCGGCTTGTCGGTCGTTAGGACGGCGTGGGACGGATAGACGTTGAACGCAAGGGCGATTTCCTCGTCGCGGGTCTCCTCGCTCGTTACGCGAAGTTTCGCGGTCGAGGCGGGAGCGTCGGCGCTAAGGGCGGTCGCGGTTAGGGTTACGGTCGCGGAACCGCCCGCGGGAATTATGGTCGAGGAGAAATTAACGGCAAGGCGAACGTTGTCGGCGAGTCCTTCGACGAGCGCGTCGAGATTTGTGATCGGCTCGGCGGTCTTGTTGCGAATAACGAATGAACCGACAACGGTTTGGCCAGTGGAAATATTGATCGTCGCCTTGGTCGCATCGAGACTCAATTTCATTAAGCTGAAACGGTCTTGAACGGGGGCCGTCGTCTTGCCGGGACGTCGCGCGCCGACGGAATAGCTTCCGACTTCGGTCGACAGAGGAATCCACGTCGTCTCGAAAGAACCGTCGCTCGCGGTCGTTACGGTCAGGGTTCGCAAAACGGAGCCGTTGGAAATATCGATCGTTACGTCGACGCCTCCGACGCGCGCGCCGGTATTGACGTCGTAGGCGTAGCCGTAAAGCGGAATCGGGGTCGACGGATCCGCCTTTTCGACGTCGGTTTGGACGACGGCGGCGTAGGGCGGAACGTAGTTTTGCTCGCCGCTAGTCGCGAGATTGTTCGTTTCGCACAGCTCGGTAATCGTCTCGTCGGAATCGACGACGACGATCCAGTAGACGGAGTCGCCCATATCGAGCGGGGAGCAGGAGAAGGAGCGATAGACGGAGTTGTTCCCGTCGGCGTTGGAGATCGCGTCGTTTCGCTCGAAGGTCGCGACTAGTTGGGCGTCGTCGTCGAGGGTCGGTTTAGTCGAGACCCAGACTTGCTCTTTCCAAGAGGATCGGGTCTCCGCGCGTCCCTCGTTAACGACATAGTAAGAGACTTCGAACGAACTAAGATCGGTTTCGCTCTGAATTGATTGGACGTTCGAGGGGCGCAGATCGGGCCAAAGAGCGTCGGAGACGAGCGCTTTCGCGGTTCCTTGGGAAAAACCCGGAGCGGTCGCGGTAATCGTCGTCCAAATCTCCATCGCGAAAGACTCTCCAAGGCCGGTAGCGATCGTCGCGGTCGCGGAAGCGCTTCCGGCGGGAATCGTTATCGTTTCGGGAACGATTAGAATCGGGTCGGAGGAGACGAGAGACACGACGAGATCGTCGGTAGCGGCCGTATTGCGCGAGACGGTAACAGTCGACGCGTTTTCTTCTCCTTGCGAGAGAAGCGCTTTGCTCAATCGAACGGTCAGCGCGGCTCCGTCGTCGTCGGCGACGAGGATTTGAGTCGCGGCAGTTCCGGTCGAATCGGAGCTCATCGAGCAGCCGCAGTTTTCCTGAACTCCTGTCGCGGTAATCGTTACGAGGACGTCGCCGTCGACGATTCCGTTATCGTAGGATGCGCCGTAGAACTTGACCGAGGTTCGTCCGGCGGGGATTGTAACCTCGTTCGGAACGCCGATTTTCGAGGGATTGGAGCTGGTCAAGCGAACGCGCAGGGCGCTGGAGGCGCTCTCGGTTCGGGTTACCGTTCCGACGAACGCGCCTCCTCCGACGCCCTCGCCGACCGCGTCGACGTCGAGCGAGATCGCGATGGTCGGCTCGTCGTCGTCGAGGATTGAAATCGTTTTCGACGCGGAGGTAAAGGTCGGGCTGGTCGCGGCGATTTTGACTTCCTCGACGCTCTCGGGTCGATCGTCGTCGACGACTGAGACCGTTACGGCGGCGGCGCTTTCGTTCGCGGGGATTACGACGCTCGACGGCAAGTTCAGTTGCGAGGAGCTCGACGCGGTCAGGCGAACGGTAATCGGCTTGTCGGTAACGCAGCTTCGGGTAACCGTTAGGATAAATTCCTCGCCCTCGTTTAGGGAGTATTTCGAAACGGAAAGCGAGAGTTGCGGATAGTCGATATTGACCACTTTAACGCTCGCGTATTTCGTATCAAAACCGGTCGCGGAGAACGCCAGTTCGACGTAAACGTCGGAATCGCACTCGTCGTCTTTGACAGCGGAGTAGAAGAACGGGGCGGAGGCTTGCCCGGCGGGGATTGTAACGGACTCGGCAACGGTTAGTTCGGTCGGGTCGTTGGAGGCGATCGAGACAACGAGGGGTTGCGAGAGATCGCCGGCTCGGGAGACGGTTCCACGAACGTTTTGGGTTCCCTCGTCGAGGGAAGAGGCGCTTAGCGAGACGTTTAAGGTTTGCGTTAGCGCGGTCGCGGTCGAGGTCGCGCGCGAGTTGTTCGTTTCGTCGCTCTCCAAGACGGTATTGTCGTAGTCGGCGACGACAACGAACTTAACGTTCCCGGTATAACCGGTCGAAGGGACGGTGATCGTTTGGCGTCGTTGAATCGATTCGTTCGGCGCGAGGGCGTCGGTATAGCGAACGGTCTTGATAAGCTCGGCGTTTTCGAGGGTTCCGTCGGTCGAAATGTAGATCGCGTCGCGGCGAACCTCGCTTACGGTTCGCGGGCCCGCGTTCTTTTCATTCCAGACCAGCTCGATTAGAGAGCCGGAAACGGCGGTCGCGGGAGCGGTAACGGAGGTAACGCACAGATCGGTGTCGCGGGGGGCGGTTTGGGCCTGGAACGTCGTCCAGTCGGAGTCGTAATAGTGATCCGCAACGGCTTTGACGCGGAAGTAGTAGGTGGAGCCTGACAAAAGCGACGAGAAGGTCATCGTCCCGGCGGCGGTATAGGTCGCGGTTTCGACGGTCGCGAAGGTTTCGTCGGTTCCGTACTCGACGAGGTATTGGCGCGCGTTGGTCGAGGCGGCGAGTTTGGCGGTAATCGACGTTCCTTTGACGGCGACGTTGGAGACGCTGGGGGTGACTAGAGATCCGAGGTCGGTCTTGGCGGACGCGGTCGTCCAGTCGGAGTCGTAAAATCCTTCGGCGGCGGTTTTAACGCGAACATAATAGGTCGCGTCGATCGTTAGTCCGGAGATCGTCCTATCGCCGGGGTCGTCGCAGTATATAAGTTGATAGCCCTGGAAAACGGGATTGGTCGCGTATTCCAAGACGTAGCGGTTCGCGCCCGCGACGGGACCGATCGTCGCGACGAAGGAAGTATCGGTAATTTGCGAAAGGGTTAGGGTCGGGGCGGCGAGTGGCGCGCGGGCGGTCGTCGCGGTCAACTGGCTCCAGTCGGACTCGGTTTCTCCGTCGGTCGCTTTGACGCGGAGGTTGTAGGTCGTTTCGGGGGACAGTCCTTCGAGGACGAGCTCGCCCGAGGCGAGAACGTTGAGCGTTTCGCAGTTCTCGTAGTTCGAGTCGGTTCCGTATTCAAGGACGTATGAGGTCGCGTTTTCGACTTCGCCGATTTCGACAGTTAGGGAGTTCTCGGCCGCGAAGGTTAGGGCTAGGGTCGGGGCTTCTAGGATTTCCGTTTGCGAGGAACCGTTGATAGTCGTTGTTCCGACGATTTCGCCATTCATTAGATAGGAAATCGTAATGGGCGCGACGGAGTCGGGCGGAAGCGTTATCGATCTATATCTATGTTGAATCTGGGTTCCAGAGCCGTCGACGACTTGAATATCATTCCACGCGGTCGAATAAGCAATATTTAATTCAATAGAATCCGATGGGTTCGTCGCGATTCGTTTGATATTTGAATCAAAACGCAACGAGTTCAGGGTTGGGCTATCCGAAATAACGAGAGACGTTAATTGATTGGATTCGCACCAGAGCGTTTTCAAATTCGCGCTACCGGTCAGATCGAGAGACGTTAGTTGATTAGAACTGCACCTGAGCGATTGCAAATTCGCGCAACCAGACAGATCGAGAGACGTTAGTTCATTGCCATCGCACCAAAGCGTTTGCAAATTCGCGCAATCGGTCAGATCGAGAGACGTTAGTTCATTGTCCCAGCACCTGAGCGTTTGCAAATTCGTGCAACCAGACAGATCGAGAGACGTTAGTTCATTGTAATCGCACCAGAGATATTGCAAATTCGCGCAACCGGTCAGATCGAGAGACGTTAATTCATTGGAATAGCACCAAAGCGTTTGCAAATTCGGGAAATTGGTCGGATCGAGAGACGTTAGTCCATTGGATCCACAATCGAGGAATTTCAAATTCGCGAAACTGCCCAGATCGAGATTCGTCAGTTTATTGTAACTATACCTAAGCGTTTGCAAATTCGCGCAATCGGTTAGATCGAGAGACGTTAGTTCATTGGAATCGCACCAAAGATAATACAAATCCGCGCAACCGGTCAGATCGAGAGACGTTAGTTCATTGGAATAGCAGTCGAGAACTAGCAAATTCGCGCAATTGGTCAAATCGAGTTCCGTTAGTTGATTATGATAGCAATAGAGGTATTGCAAACTCGCGAACCCAACAACGTTCAGTTCCGTTAGTTGATTGGCTCCGCATAGGAGACTTTGCAAACTCGAGAGCCCTATAAGATCGAGAGACGTTAGTTGATTGCCATAGCAATCAAGCGTTTGCAAATTCGCGCAACCGGAGAGGTCGAGAGAAATCAAACTGCAATAATTGACATTGATCGTTTGAAGATTGAGAAGTCCGGAGGCGTTTAATTCACACAGGGGGAGATGGGCGGAACTAGTTCCGTTGCAAACGAACTTCGTCAATGCGTCGCAGTCGGTTAGATCGACGCTCGTCGCGGTCGTTTGGGAGCAGGTCAGTTCGACGAGTCGCCCTTGGTCGTTCCAGACGACGCCGTCGCTTTCGGCGGTCAAGCCTAGGGACTCGACAACGGCTAAGTCGCCGAGGTCGTAGGGGGACGACTCGGAACCGGTCTCGGCGGTCAACCGGCTCCAGTCGGACTCGGTTTCTCCGTCGGTCGCTTTGACGCGGAGGTAGTAGGTCGTTTCGGGGGACAGTCCTTCGAGGACGAGCTCGCCCGAGGCGAGAACGTTGAGCGTTTTGCAGCTCTCGTAGTTCGAGTCGGTTCCGTATTCAAGGACGTATGAGGTCGCGTTTTCGACTTCGCCGATTTCGACGGTTAGGGAGTTCTCGGCCGCGAAGGTTAGGGCTAGGGTCGGGACGGTTAGGAGTGAGGGCGCCGCGTCGACGAACTCGTAAGCCCCGAGATCCACGATTCCATTGGCAATTCTTGGATTTCCGGCAAGATCAAATTCGGCGGAAACGTATTGGTTATCGCCCAAATCGATCGCTTGAGAGTTTTCGGCGAGCGAGTAATCGCCGTTTTCGGGGTCGGCGAAAAGCGGAAGGGTCATGTCGTAGACGTAGTTGACGACATTGGGATCGGACGCGTTCGTCCATACGGAATATGGCGAGAGAACGTTGCGGGCATTGCGGACGCCGTAATCATTGATCTCGTTGGTTCCGTTCTCGCTATTCGTCGCAAGGATCGAGTTATAGAGATTGATCTCGCCGTATTTTAGATAGACGCCGCGTCCGTAAGACGCGAAATTACCCGCAACCGAGCAATTATAGAGGTTCGCGGTTCCCCCGTAAATGAAAACGCCTCCGCCCTCGTAAGCGAAACCGCCTGTAAAGAGACAGTTTTCGACATTGACCGCGTAGTCGGTAGTCGTCAGATAAACGCACAATCCGGAACCGTATTCCGCTTTTCCATCGAAGATTCTAAAACCGATAATCTTCGTAAAGTTCGATTTTGCAGCAACGGTAAAAACGCGCGACGCGCCGCCGCCGCTAATCGTAATCCCCAAATCGGCGCCGTCGATGGTAATCGCCTTGTCAATGCAAAGATCGACGCCGTTAAGAACAATCATCGCGCCTCGTAACGCTTCGTCGAAGGAAACTGTTTCGCCGTCGTTAGCGTAGGCGATCGCCTCGCGCAAGGAGATTTTTCCGTCGGTATCGTCGACGACGTCCTCGTAGGTAGTAACGACAAGAGATGGCTCCTCCGGAGTTCTGGCGAACGAAGTTCGATATTCGAAAGCGCCGATATCGACGGTCGGCGTTTGTTTCCAACCGGCGTTCGTCCTTTGATTTCCGGCGAAATCGATTTCGGCGGCTCGAGAATTGTCGCCGCGATCGATCGCCCAGCTCGTTTGCAACAACCTTAAATCGAGCTCGCTCTCGTTGGTCAAAACACCGGCGGCGCTTAACGTCGGTCCCGAAACGAACCCGGGGGCTCCGCCAATCGCGCAACAATAAGCGGCGTAACCTCGTCCGGTAATTTCGGCGTCGTACGGAGCCGCGTTTTGGGCAACGATCGTATTATAAAACGCGACGGAGCAATAAGTCGCGACTCCACCACCGTAATTCTTCGCGTAATTCCCCGCGATTGTACAATTAGTCAACGAACCGGATCCGTAGTTGATATAAACCCCGCCTCCAGAGCAACAACTAAAATTATATACGGACACGGAATTTCCATAAATCAACGTATTATCGACGCTAATGACGCCGTCGTATTGAAATATTCCGGCTCCGCAGTTGGTCGCGACGTTATCGCGAATAACGCATCTTGAAACAACAAGATTTCCAATGGAATTGATCCCGCCGCCGTCGACGGAGACGCCATTGGCGACGTCGAGGGCGATTAGAAAAGCGCCGGAGTAAATAGAAAAGACACGGGACGCGTTATTTCCACTGATCGTAACTCCGGGTTTCGAGTTCTCGGCGTCCCAAAGATCGGACGCGTCGATCGTCACGTTTTTATCGACTTCAAGAGCGGAGCCGTTCAAAACGATCGTTTTGCCTTTAAGGATTGGGGCGAAAGAGATTGTATCTCCGGCTTTGGCGTAGAGGATCGCTTCTCGCAAGGAGATAAGATTGTCGGAATCGTCGACGATGTCGAGCTCGGAGGTGACGACGAGAGAGGGGGTTTCGGGAGTATTTTCGAACGTTCCTTGATACTCGTAGGCGCCGATATCGACGGTCGAGGACGATTTCCAACTAGCGACGATTCTGCTATTTCCATCGATATCGAGGGAATCGGTCACAAGGGAATTATCGCCCCTGTCGATCGCGCGGCTTCCGGGGGCGAGTCTCAAATCGAGGGTATCGGGATTTGTCAGAGTTCCGTTCGAATCAAAGACGGGCGCTTCGACAAATTCGGGATCCAATCCGATAAGACTGTTGGTCGAGGACTCGACATAAAAGCGATAAACGTCTTCGTAGCTCTTCCATTCGCCGTAATTTAACGCGACAATCGAATTCTCTAAGATCGTGTTTTGGGAACTCCATAGACCTCCGGCGTATTTCGCGCTATTTCCGCTTATCGTCGCGTTGGAGAGAGTTAGAGTTCCGTACCCGGCGTAAATACCTCCGGCGTAAGAATTCGCTTTATTCGCGGCGACAACAGAATTCGACAGAGAGACCGAGGCAAAATTAACCAAAGCTCCGCCTCCATAAGAGGACGCGTCATTGCTAACAAGCGAGCAACCGGTAAGAGAGCCGTTTTTTTGGTAAGCGTAAAATCCCGCGCCGGAAGCGGCGACGTTCCCTTTTACGACGCAATGATCAAAGGAATAAGAACCGGAGTATCCGGATAGATAAACGCCTCCCCCTTGATTGGCCGCCGCGTTCTCGGAAATAACGCAATCGACAAGCGATAGGCTTTTGGTCGCGTAAACGCCTCCGCCGTTGTCGCGCGAATATCCTCGCGTAATCGTCAATCCGACGAACGAGACGTTGGCGGTAACGTTGAAGACGCGAGAGGCGTCGTTTCCGCTAATCGCGATTCCGGGCGCATCGTTCGCGTCGTCCCAAATGGCGGAGGCGTCGATGGTAATCGCTTTATCGACGACTAGTTCGGAACCGCCTAGGGTAATCGTTCCGCCTTTTAGGGAGGCGTCGAAGACGATCGAGTCCCCGTCTTGGGCGCTCGCGAGAAGGGCGCGCAACGAACCGGGGTCGTCCAGCGAATCGGTTAACGAAGAGACGACGCATTGGGTTCCCTCGGCAACGAGGGGCGCTTCCTCGGCAATAAGGGCGGACGCGACGGGCGCGAGTCCCTCGGGGGTCGCGCTGAGGAGTTGTCGCTCTTCCAGCGATTCTAAGCGCAAGGTTCGCGTTTTTGGGGATTTCGCTTTCGGTGAATCGATTTTGCGGGTCTTTTGTTCGACGAGGGCGCGGGCGATACGGGCGAAGTTTTTGCGAGTCATTGCGTTGGATTTCAAAAGGTCGACGGGGTTAGAAGGGTCGGGGAAACTTGGAACGTTTTAGTCGCGAGGCGTCGCGGAACGAGCTAGGAGAGACCAGAACTCGTCGGAGTCGTCTTCTAGCGGGAATTGGAACAAAAGGTTCGCGTCGGAACTCTCGGCGGACTCGGTTGGAACGGGCGAGTCGGGGTCGAGGGTCGGCGCCGGGGTTTCTTCGGGGACTCTATCGTTTGGAATCGCGATAGTTAGGTGGTCGAACGGGCGCCCGTCGGGATCGTAGAGGCGAATCGTCGCGAGGCGCGCGGGGGCGAGGGAGTCGTCGTCGTAAAAGTGGGACGCGACTAGGGACGTTCCCAAGCGGTCGCAGGTCGAGGTCGCGCCGTCGCCCCAGTCGATTTCCCAACGCGCGATTAGGGAACCGTTTCGAGCGGTCTCTAAATTGAGGATCGCGGCGCTTCCTTCGGCGGCGGTTTCGACGTCGACTTTGAGCGCGGGGTTGGACTCGACGACTTGCAGGACGATCTCTTTCGAGGGACCGAAAGCGCCGGAGGGATCGCGGGCTAGGGTTCTCGCGCGGCGCTCGCCGGTGGTCGTCGGGGCGACTAGGACAAGGTTGTCCGGGGCGAGCTCGTAGTCTTCGAGGGCGTCGTCGGGTTTGCCGGACAAATTCCAGTAGTAGGCGAGGCGCGAGGCGGAATCGTCGGGGGTCGGAAGTTGGGCGTCGTTCCCTAGCTCGACGAGGAGCCGGTCGAGTTCGAAGGCGCCGGTCGTCGCGGAAATTTGTCGCCAAACGGAGTCGTCGCAACCTCGCGCGACCGCCTTCGCTCTAACGTAGTATTTCGTTTCGGAATAGGGCAAGTCGAGGGTCGTCTCGCCCGATTCGTAAAGGAAGCGCCGAGAGCAGAATTCGAAATTGGGGTCGGACCCGTATTCTAGGACAAGGCGGTCCGCGCCCGGGACGGCGCCGACGTTGAGAACGATTTCCAACTCGCCGACCGAAACGAGTTCGAGGGTCGGGGGAGCGAGGGGTTGGATTTCGGCGCCGGGCTTCGCGCAGAAGCGAGTCCAAGGGGAGTCGGCGTAACCGGCGCCGATCGCCTTGATTTGGAAGTAGTAGACGGAGCCGGTCGCGAGCCCCGAAATCGTCTTGGTTCCGGTCGAGGAGTAGTTTTTGCGGGAATAGGTCGCGAAGTTCGGATCCAAGCCGTAGTAAAGGAGATAGGAGTTGGCGCCGTCGGTCGGCTCGAGTCGGAAGGAGACGCTCGCGTCGCCGACGGACTCGAGGGAAACGTTGGGCGGGGTCAGGATCTGAAATTCGGGCAGGGTTTGAGCCTCGAAAGGGGTCCACTCGGAGTCGTCGCGGGTTTGCGCGGTCGCTTTGACCCGGAAGTAGTAAAGGGTTTCAAACGAGAGCTCGGAGATCGTTTTAACGCCAAGCCCGGAGAAGGTCGCGACGCTCGCGTCGGCGAAAGTCGGATCGGTTCCGTATGCGACGACGAACTCGGAACCGTTCGCGGGGGCGACGATTTGAAACGCGATCGAGGATTTGGTCGATTCGATCGAACGGACCTCGGGGGGCGCCAAGTATCGTTCCTCGCTTTGAGTCGCGAAGGTCGCGGTCGTCCAGGGGGAATCTTCGCGGTCGGGCACGGTCGCCTTAACTCTAACGTAGACGTCGGTTCCGGAGGGGAGATTCGCGAGGGTCTCGACGCCCGGGGACGTCCGGCGTCTAGTCCATCGGGTCGCAAAGTTTGGGTCGAGCGAGTATTCGAGAACGTATTCCTCGGCGAACTCGACCTCTCCGATCGCCAAGTCGAGGGACGTTAGCGTCGCGCGAGCCGCGACGAGCGTCGGAGAGGACAGAACGCCCAAGGGGGCGAGGGTTCGGGCTTGGAGGGTCGCCCAATCGGAATCGTTGCGCCCGGGCGCGGTCGCCTTGACGCGAAGATAGATCGTCGAGTCGGAGGGGAGCCCGGCGATCGTCTTGTCGCCGCTCGAGGAGAAATGGGCGGATCCGAAGGACGCAAAGTTCGGCGAGGCGCTATATTGAACGACGTAGACGGTCGCGCCGAGGACGGGGGCGAGTTGAATCGCGAGGGAGGAGACGGTCGCGTCGAGAAGGGAGACGCCGGGAGTATCGAGCGGCGGCGCGACGTCCGGGGTCGTGGCGTCGAACCAAGTCGGGGCGGAGTCCTCGCGGTCGTCGGCGGTAGCGAAGACGCGGAAATAGTAGGTTGAACCGGGAGTTAGATCGGCAAAGGTCGTTAAGCCGAACTGGGTTTCGACGACGGCGAAAGAGGCGAAGGAGGGATCGGTTCCCCACTCGATTCTGCAACCGGTCGCGTTTGGAACTTCGACGACGGAAACGATTATCTCGCTCGAAGTCGCGCCGAAAAGGGAGACGAAGGGGCAATCGAGGACGTCGCTTTCCTCGTAGAGGGTCGTCGCGACGATAAGCGTCGGCTCGGAGTCGAGGCGATTCTCGGCGACGGCTCGAATGCGAAAGCGATAGGTCGTTTCGGGTTCGAGCGCGGCGATCGAGGTCGCACCGGGGGCGGCGAGCCGGACGAGGGTCGAGTTCTCAAAGGATTGGTCGGTCGAGTATTCGAGTAGGTAAGCGTCGGCGCCGTCGACGGATCCGACGACGAGCGCGATTTCGCGAGTGGCGATCGAGGCGACTTCGAGGGTCGGGGAATCGAGTTTCGGGGCGACGAGTCGGAGGGTCGTCGCCTCGACGCGGGACCATTGGGAGTCGATCGTCGCGGGGGCGGTCGCTTTGACTCTGAGGTAATAAGTCGTTGCCGGGCTTAAATTCGGAACGGCGACAGAGCCGGGAGTCGAGCAATAGCGACTCTCGGCGTTTTCGAAGTTGGGATCGGTTCCGTATTGAAGGAGGTATCGGGCGGCGCCGTCGACGGTTCCAATTTCGAGCGCGATTTCGGTCTCGGAAACGGAAGAAACGGCGAGGGTCGGGGGATCGAGGGTCGGAATTTCGGATCGATATTCATAAGGTCCCAGATCGACGGCGTTTTGGAAGCGCGGGGCTCCGGCGAGATCGGTCTCGACGGACACGAGGGCGTCGTTTCCCTTGTCGATCGCTTGCGATCCCGGCGCGAGAGAATAGTCTCTCGCGTCGGGGTCTAGGAAGAGGGGAAGATTCGCGTCGTAGAAGAAGAAATCCTCGTTCGACGCGACCTCTACCATTTCAAAGGAGACCGCGAGGAGTCGCCTCGCGCGAACGGTCCCGGCGGAATCCTTGGCGATTTCTCCGGCGTCGGGGGACGCGTTGAATAGGAGAATGGAATTGTCGAGGGCGACTTCTCCGGCGGTAAAGATAGCGCCGCCGGAGCCCTCGGAGCAGGAGTTGTCGACGAGGGCGCAGTTGACGAGTCTCGCGACGCTCGTTTCGTCGCAGTAGAAGGCTCCGCCGGAGTCGGTCGCGCGGTTATTGTCGAAGAGGCAGTCGACAAAGTCGGCGTTTGAATTACCGCAGACGCGGACGGCGGCGCCGAGCCCCGCCTCGTTGTCCTCAAAAGAGCAATCGACGAAGGACGTCTCGCCGTAAAGGGCGGCGGCGCCCCCTCCGTAACCGGAAAACCACCAGAGGTTTCCGTCGGTCTTGGCGACGTTTCCGACAAATTTGCAACGAGCGAACGTTCCCAAGAGCGCGTAAATCCCCCCGCCGATGAGAGCGGAGTTTTCTTGGAAAAGGCAATCGTCAAAACGGACGTCGGCGCAAACGTAGAGGGCTCCGCCGTACGTACAACTCGCGCTATCGCAGACATTGCGACTGAAAACGCAATTCGTCGCGGAACCGACAAAGTTCGCGATCGTTCCGTCGCCGTCGACGTCCTCGAACGCCAAATCGAACCCGGCGCCGACGTAATCGCCGCTATTTTCGGATATAACGCAGTTCGCGGCGCGGAATTCCTCTTCGAATCTGACGTAGGCGCCGCCACCGGAACTCGCGGTATTGCGAGAAATTTCGCAGTTTGTCAAGATCAGCTTCGAACCGCGATAATAGATGGCTCCCCCCATCATCGCGCTATTGGACAGCAAGTCGGAGTCGACGATTTCGAGCGGGGCGCAACCGCCTTCTATCGCGCCGCCCCCTTCGGAGGCGACGTTGTCGACAAAACGACAACCGACGATTTTGTCGTCGTTACAATCGCTGTAGAAGGCGCCGGCCCAATAGGCGGAATTCGCGACGAACTCGCAGTTTTTATAAGAGGAGTCGCCATAGGAATAGACGGCTCCTCCGCAACTCGACGCGGAATTGTCGGCAAAGCGGGAATCGACAACGGAGGCGTCGAACAAGGAAAAGAGGGCGCCGCCCCATTTGGAGGCGTTTCCCTCGAACGCGCACGCTTGGATCGTCAAATCGCCGGCGCAGTAGGTGTATATCGCGCCGCCGTCGACGGCGGAGGAGTTGTCGACAAACGCGGAGTTTTGGACGACTAGGGAACCGGCGTAATAAATCGCGCCGCCGCGTCCTTTGAGAGAGTCGTTCGAGTCGTTCGAGGCGACGTTGTCTTTGAAAACGCAATCGGAAATCAGAAGACGATTGTAGAGGGAAAGGAGACCGCCGCCGACGCCGTAGGCTCTATTGCCGACGACGCGACACTTATCGAGCGCGAACGCTTTTCCCCCGTTCGCGACGTAGATCCCGGCGCCTTCGTCGGCGCGCCCGCCGGTTACGGTCAACCCGCTAATAGCGCAGGAATTCCGAATAAGAAAGGCGCGGGACGCCCCGTTGGCGTCGATCGTCAAGCCGGGAGCGTCGCCGGTTTCGTCCCAGAGGTCTGTCGCGTCGATAACGATCAATTTGTCGACGACCAATTCGGAGCCGGAAAGAACGATCGTTTTTCCCTTTAGGGCGGGGGAGAAGCGAACGACGTCGCCGTCTTTCGCGTTAAGGAGAGCGCGGCGGAGGGAGCCTTCGACGGTCGCGGAATCGGAAACCGAATCGACGATCCAGGTCGCGCTCGACGAGGCTTCGGCGGAAATAACTTCCGAATTGAAAACGGATTCGTCGACTAGCGCGGAGGATTCGTCAAGAGACTCGAACGGCTCGGCAAATTGCGCGACGGAGTCGCTCGGCGGTTCGAACGAGGGGGAACAAGGGACGGCGCTCAGAAGGGCGCGCGCCTCCAGTTCTTCCAAGACGGAGCGACGGGTTTTGGCTTCGATCATTTTGTTCCGCTTTCGTTGCGTCGTCGAACGAGTTTGTTTCGCAAATACCAAAAAGGGGTCTGGTAGGAGCGAGCGCCGGGGCTCGCTCCGTATTTCGAGGTCGGTCTAACGTTTTTCCTCGCGAGAGGAAACGAGCGATCGGGCGAGGGCGTCGAGTGAATCGCCCAGCTCGAGGTCGAGAGCGTCGTCAAGTTCTTGGTCGTAGAGGACGACGATCGCCGGGGTGACGATCCTCGGGGCCGGAGTAAGGTCGTTCGCGGCGGTCGTCTTCGCGGTCAGGGTCGTCCAGGAGGACTCGCCTTGGGAGGTCGAGGTCGCCTTGACGCGGAAGTAGTAGGTCGTTCCGGAAGTTAGCCCGGAGATCGTCTTGACGCCGGAGCTCGGGTAGGTTTTGGTCGAGCTCGACGAGAAAGAGGAGTCGGTTCCGTACTCGACGAGGTAGGACTCGGCGCCGTCGACCGCTCCGATATTGAGAACGACGGCGGACTTGGTAACGGAGGCGGAGACGCTCGGGGCGGCGAGGCCGGTCGTTCGGGCTTGGAACTCGTTCCATTCGGAGTCGGCGACGCCGGTCGCGGTCGCCTTAACGCGGAAGTAGTAGGTCGTTCCGGAGGCAAGCCCGGAGAGGGTTTTGGCGCCGGAGGTCGTATAAGTCTTTGTCGCGCAGGTCGCGAAGGACGGGTCGGTTCCGTATTCGAGGACGTACTTCGCGGCGCCGTCGACGGGGTTGATTTTTAAGACGATCGAGGTCTTGTTCGGGGTAACGGCGACGGTCGGGGGAACCGGGCTCGCGGCGGTCGTCGTCGCGGAGGCGGACGCCCAGGGCGAGTCGAGGTAGTTCGCGGCGGTCGCCTTAACGCGAACGTAGTAAGTCGTTCCGGGGTTTAGATCGGCGAGCGAGAGGGCTCCGGGGGAGGAGAGGGAAACGCTCGTCGCGGAGGAGAAATTCGGAGAGGTTCCGTATTCGAGAACGTATCGAGTCGCGTTCGGAACGGCTCCAATAACGAGATCGAGCTCGGTCGAGTTGGCGGAACAGGAGAGGGTCGGGGCGTTTAGCGCGGGGGCGCCCTCCTTGGTGGTCGCGCTAAAGGAGGTCGACCAGTTAGAATTGACGCGGGAGACGTTGTCGCCCAAGGCTCTCGCGGAGAAGTAGTACTTCGTCTTCGGGGTCAAGCCGTCGACGCGACAGCTACTCGTCGCGCCGCAGGTCGCGTACTGAGCGTTGGAGAAATCGGGGCTCGTCGAGTAGCGAACTTCGTATCCGGAGGCGTTGGCGGAATTATAGCTCTTGACGACGACGAGATCGGAGCCGACGCTCGTCGCGTAAGTCTTTGGCGTCGCGAGCTGACCGGCGGAGTAGCTAAGGACGTTCCACATCGAGTCGTTGGCGGCCGAGCCGGTCGCTTTGACGCGGAAGTAGTACTTGGTCGCGAAGGTAAGCCCGGTAATCGTTCGGACGCCGCTATTGAACGTTTTGGTTTTCGCGTTGGAGAAGTCCTCGTTCTCGCCATACTCGACGACGTACTTTTCACCGTTCGTTACCGGTTTGATATTGAGGGTAATCGAGGTCTTAATCGCAGAGGCGGAAACGACGGGCATCGCGAGTTGTCCGCCGGTGTAGATCTTGGACTTGACGCAGTATTCGGAATCGGCGCGCCCGGTCGCGGTCGCTTTGGCGCGGACGTAGTACCAGGTTCCGGAAGTCAAGCCGGAGATCGTCTTAACGCCGGAGCTGGAATAGGTCTTGGTCGAGAAGGTCGCGAAGTTGGCGTCGGTCGAGTACTCGACGACGTACTTCTGGGCGTCGTCGACGGCGCTAATTTTTACGACGACGGCGGTTTTGGTACCGGAAAGGGAGATCGTCGGGACGTCGAGGGGCTCGAGAACCGGCAGGGTGGCGACGCAACCGACGGTCCAATCGGAGTCGAGCGCCCCTTCCCCGATCGCTTTGACGCGGAAATAATAGATCGTATCGGGGGTAAGATTCGAGATCGTCGTCGCGCCGAAGGTCCCGACTCGCTCGATCGCGTTCGCGAAATTCGGATCGAGCGAGTATTGTAGAACGAGAGCCGAAGCGCCGGAAACGGGCGCGACGTCGAAGGTTATCGAGTCGGAGTTCGAGGAGGCTTGGACGGAAGGGGCGTCTAGGGTTGGCGTATCGTCGAGGGTGGTCGCGACGAGGGGTTCGGTCCAAGCGGAATCGACGCGGGAGACGTCGTCGCCAAGCGCTTTGACGCGGAGGTAGTATTGGGTGGAAGGGTTTAGTTCGCCGACGGTTATCGTTCCGGCGGATTCGTCGACAAAGATCGAGGAATCGTCGAACTGGGAGTTTGTCGCAAGTTCGACGGCGTATCCGGAGGCGCCGGTTACGGCGACGACTTTGAGGGTAATCGAGCGAACGTCGACGGCGAGGATCGAGGCGGAGACGTCGTTGAGCTGTCCGGCGGCGCGAGCGAGAGTCGTCCATTCGGAATCTCGAACGTCCTCGCTATTGGAAGTCGCCTTAACGCGGAAGTAATAGAGGGTTCCGAAGGTCAATCCGGAGATCGTTTTGGCCCCCTCGGTCGAGTAAATTTTGGTCTTGGCGCCGACGAAATCGGGACTCGTTCCGTATTCGAGCAGGTAGGCGTCAGCGTTGGGAACGGCGTCGATTTTTAAGACGACGGAGGTCTTTGTCGAGGTCGCGGAGACGTTCGGGGCGGCGAGCGCCAGTCCGCCGGGGATTAGGGTAAGCGTCTCGGTATAGGGAGACTCGGGGGCGGTCGTCGAGGTCGCTTTCGCGCGGACGTAGTAGATTGTTCCGGAAGTCAAGCCGGAGATCGTTTTCACGCCGGCGGTCGAATAGGTCTTGCTCGCGAAGGTCGCAAAGGTCGGGTCGGTTCCGTATTCGACGACGTACTTCTGGGCTCCTTGAACGGCGCCAATTCTTAGGACGATCGCGCTATTTGTGGTCGACGAGGAGAGGGTCGGGGTCGCCAGCGCTCTAACGTAGAACTCGTAGGCTCCGAGATCGACCGAATCGCCGTTGATTCTCGGATTGCCCGCGAGGTCAAGCTCGGTCGCGACGAGGGAGTTGTCGCCTTTGTCGACGGCTTGCGAGCTTGCGGCGAGGGAATAATCGCCGTTCACGGAATCAAAGAATAAGGGCAGATCGGGGTCGTAAAGATAGTTGACGACGCCCTCGTCCGAGGCGTTCGACCAAGACGCGAACGACGACAAGACATTTCTTCCGGTCACAACGGCTTTAATCCCGTCCGCTTGAATTCCCGCGCGTCCAATCGCGACGATCGAATTGTACAAGCTAAGGGTTCCGGTCGTATAAATCTCCGCCCCTTCCCCTTCATTATCGATTATCGAGACATTGCGCAAATCCGCCCTTGTATTGACGTTATTGGTAGATCCGGTCAAATGGACGCCTCCCGTTGCATTCGCCCTGTTTTTCGCAATAAGGGAATCGGTTATCGAGAGGTTTTGAATCGAATTAGAGCCGGAAAAGAAATACGCGGCGCCACCGTATCGAGCCGCTTCGTTGCCCATGAACGAGCAACGCGAGGCGGTTACGGCGCCTTTGCCGTAAAGAGCTCCGCCGGATCCATTGAGCGCGACGTTGCTTTGGAAAGACGAGTCGACAATAGACGCGACCCCGTTCACGCTCATCGCGCCGCCGAACGCGGCTTCATTTTCGCAAAAAACGCAACGCTCGACCGTTCCCGTTCCGAGCATTCCAACGTGGAAACCGCCCGAAAGATTTCCGCTACTATTAGAAGCGACATAACAGTCGCGAAGTTCGATCAACCCGTCCGAGTCAAACGCGCCCCCGTAAGAAACGGCGTTATTATTTGTCGCAATCGAATTCACGGCAACGAAAGTTCCACCTTTCCAAGAATGAACCGCTCCACCGGTATAGGAAGCGGCGTTATTGACAAATCGGCATTCGTAGGCGGTCGCCGAACCTCCGGCAATAACGTCGACGCACGCCCCATATCTTCCTTGATTCGAGACAAAGAAACAATTGAAAAACTCGACGTTCTCGGACGTTACGAGCGCCCCGCCGCCCTTATCGGCATTTCCTTCGGTTATAGTCAACCCTATCAGCTTTGCCGCGCTTTCGACGACGAAAACGCCCGATAGTCCGGCGCCGCTAACGGCGATACCGGGGGCGTCGTTTGCAGCGTCCCAGAGACTGGACGCGTCGATCGCGATCGCCTTGTCGAGCAACAGCTCGCTTCCACAAAGCGTAATGGTCGCGCCCTTTAAGGAGTTATCGAAAACGACGTTGTCGTCGTCCTCGACTTGGGCGAGAATCCAACGCAAGGAGCCTTCAAGCGTCGCGGAATCCTCGGCGGTCGTCACGGTCCAGGTTTGGAAATCGTTCTCGGTAATAGGGGCGACGATTCGCATCGAGTAGGAAATCGGCTCGCGCGCCTCGTTTTTGACGCGAACGAAGTAGGAGTCGGCGGGTAAACCGACGAGGGAGATTTTTTCGAGGCCGGTTCCACCGTTCGACGCGGCGACGAGATTTCCGTCGGCGTCGCAAAGCTCGAGGGAGACGTCGGCAAAACCTTCGGCGGGATCGTAGGTTACCTCGACGTAGTGGCGCTTCTTGCCCTCGTAATTCGTCGCGAACTTGAACCAGTCGACGTCGGTCGGATTGTGGAGGGTTAGCTCGCGCGTCGAGTCACCGGAAAGGATTCCCAAGTCGTAGGCTTGGGCGCGAGTATTGTTGGTCTCGTAGGCGTCGGGGTCGAGATTGGTCGTCGCTTGGATCGAAGTCCAAAGGGAGGCGTCGAAGTTCGTCGCGGTCGCTTGGACGCGGAAATAGTATCTAACGCCGGGGGTTAGACCGGAAATCGTTTTGGCGCCGGTCGTCGAATAGGTTTTCGTCGTGCAATTTCGGAAATTGGGGTCGGTTCCGTATTCGAGAACGTATCGGGTCGCGTTTTCGACGACGTTGATCTTGACGGTGATCGCGGTCTTCGCGGGCGTTGCGGAGAGAGTCGGCGCGGCGAGGCGCGGGAGATACTCGTAGGCGCCCAGGTCGACTATTCCGTTGTAAACGCGGGGGTTGCCCACGATATCGAACTCGGCGGACGTCAGAGAGTTGTCGCCTTTATCGAGGGCTTGGGAATCGCTCGCGAGGCGATAGCTCTCGGTCGCGTCGGCAAATAGGGGGATCGCGGGGTCGTAGAGATAGTTGACGACGCCGGAGTTCGAGGCGTTCGACCAAGCGTCGTAGGAGGATAAGACGTTGCGGGCGTTTACCGTAGCGTTGAAGCAATCGGCGTCGTCGCCGCTTTGCGTCGCCGTATTGCTCGCGATAATCGAATTGTCGAAATTATGGGTTCCATAATAGCAGCGGACGCCTCCGCTGTAAGTAGCGGAGTTGTTGGCGATAGTGCAGTTGACATAACTTCCCATTCCGTCGTAAATGTAAGCGCCGCCGCCGGAAGAAGAGGAATTGTCAGAGATCAAGCAGTTGGAGAACGTCGATGTTCCAAAGTCGAGATACGCGCCGCCGCCGTAAGTTGCGCCGGTATTGCCGGTAATCTCGCAGCCGACGAAAGAACGGCTTCCGGAATAGCAATACAACCCCGCGCCATATCCCGATGAATTCATTGCGTTTCCGCTAATAGAGCAGTTGGAGAACGTCGAGGTTCCGGCGCGCAAATAGACTCCCCCGCCATAACTGTTCGCGTAATTCCCGACGATAGCGCAGTTTTCCATTGTCAATGAAGCGCTAGAATAGAGACCGCCGCCTTGATAGGCGTTGCCTTCGGCAATCGTCAACCCTTTAATCGTCGAGTCGGCTTGGACGGTGAAAACGCGGGACTTATTTGAACCGCTAATCGTAATATCGCGACCGGTTCCATTGATCGTTACCGGAGTTCCCACGTAAAGATCGACTCCCCCCAACGCGATCGTCGCGCCTTGTAGGTCTGGCGCGAACGTAATCGTATCCCCTTGGTTTGCATAGGCTATGGCTTCGCGCAAGGAGATTTTCCCGTCGAACTCGTCGACAAGGTCTTCGGCGGTCGTAACGACGACCGACGGGGCTTCGGGGTTCTTGACGAAGGTTTCTTGGAATTCATAAGGACCGCAATCGACGATGGGACTGGAATTCCAACTGGCGAAAATTCTTTGATTTCCGGCAAAATCGATCGTCGAGCGAACTTTGTCGTTAACGCCGCGATCGATCGCGAGACTGTTTCGCGCGAGATGGAAATCGACGGAAGAAACGTTGTTCGGTTTCCCATTGGAATCGAAGGTCGGAGGAACGAGGAAGTCGGGGTCGACACCAATAAGACTTCCGACGGCGAAATACCCGGAACCTCCGACTTGCGATTCGTATTCGGCTCGATTTAACGCGACGATCGTATTGTAAAAGTAAAAAGTTGACGTTACGTTCGAGTCAACGCCTCCGCCGCGGGAGGAGGTCGCGTTACCGGAAATCGCGCAGTTATAGAACGCCGCCGTTCCTCTAATAAAGACTCCGCCGCCGTAACTCGAAGCGTAATTGCCGTAAATCAAGGATCCTTCGAAGGAGTAAGTTTTGCCGGAGACGGAGCCGTAGACTCCGCCGCCGATATAAGTCGCCGTCCCGCCGCGAATTAAAGAACGCGAAACGTTTAAGTTCGCCGCGGTGTACACGTTGCCTCCATTGTAAGAGGATCCATCGGCGATATCGAGGGCGATCAACGAGGTGTCCGCGAATATGGCAAAGACTCGGGAAGCGGCGTTGGCGCTTATCGTAATTCCGGGCTTGCCCTCTTGGTAGTCCCAAATGGACGAGGCGTCGATGGCGACGGCTTTGTCGACGACGAGGGAAGAACCGCTCAGGGTAATCGTTTTTCCTATTAAAGACGAGGCAAACTCGATAGTCTCGCCGCTCTCGGCAAATAGAATCGCCTCGCGAAGGGAGATCAACCCGTCGGTATCGTCGACTACGTCTTGATCGGTCGTAACGACGAGGGATTTGGCTTCCGGTGTTTTCGCGACGGCGAGTTGATACTCGTAGGCGCCGATATCGACGGTCGCGGTCGACTCCCAGCTCTTTTGCTTTCTTGGGTTTCCGTCAAGGTCGCGAGCGTCGGACGGGACGGAGTTATCGCCGCGATCGATCGCGACGCTGTTCGCTACGAGTCGGATATCGACCGACTCCGCATTGGTCAAGGCTCCGTTCGACCCGAAGACGGGCGCGACGACAAACCCGGGATCGATTCCTATTAAATTATGGTTCGACGAGGGATCCAACGGACCGTAAATGTCTTCGAAGCCCTGGCGTCCGCTCCGATTGAGCGCGACGATCGAATTCTGGAAAAGAGGAGAATACGACTCGGCATAGAGACCTCCACCGTAGTTGCCAGCGTAGTTCCCGGCAACGGTGCAATTCGCAAAAGTCCCCGAATTGAAGGAAGAAACGTAAATGGCTCCGCCATAGTCGGAAGCGACATTTCCGACAAAGGAACAATTAATGAAGTTGAAGTTTTTCTGAGAATTGTAAAGATAAAGGGCGCCTCCGTAATAACCGGAGTTGCCGACAAACTCGCAAGCCTTCGCGACAAGATTCCCCGAAGAATAAATGGCGCCTCCGTAATAACCGGAGTTACCGGAGAACCTAGAGCGAGTCAGCTCGGCGTCGCAGTAAGAAAGATAGTACCCTCCTCCATAGTAATTCGTCGTCGTCTTATTCCCAACGACTTCGCAATCTGTCGTTTTAAGCGAGCCGTAGTAAGCGTAACATCCACCGCCATAGTACTTCGCAATGTTATCGGAAAGGGAGCAGTTAACGAGTTCGCCGTTCGCGTACGATAAATACAGCCCTCCGCCATTGTTCGTCGCATTGTTGCCGAACACGACGCAATCTTTGAGGAACAGATCATTGTTAGCGTAAATCCCGCCGCCATTGTAACCGTTTCCTCCGGTTATCGTTAGTCCGATTAGGGACGCCTTCGTGGAGACGTTAAAGACGCGAGAGGCGCCGTTTCCGCTAATCGCGATTCCCGGGGCGTCGCTCGTCGCGTCCCAGAGATTGGAGGCGTCGATGGTAATCGATTTATTTACGGAGAGTTCCGTTCCGCCCAGGGTAATAGTCTCGCCTTTTAGGGAGGAGTGGAAGGTAACGGTATCGCCGTCTTGGGCGTTGGCTAGGGCGTACCGGAGGGAGCCTTGGGTCGTCGCGGAGTCCTCGGTCGTCGTAACGAGGAGCCTTGCGATCGAGGGATCGTATTCGCAGGGACCTAGGTCGACGACGCCGTTTCCAATTCTTTGAGCGCCGCGCAAGTCGGTATCGACCTCGACATAGGAGTTGTTTCCTTTGTCGATCGCTTGGGAGTTTTCGGCGAGGCGATAGTCTCCGCCGTTCGGGTCGACGAACAACGGCAACGATTCGTCGTAGCGGTAGTTGACGACCCAGGAGGTCGAGGCGTTCGCCCAAGAGTCGAACGAGGAAAGGGACCTGAGGGCGACGACGGAACCGTCGACTTCGGGATTGGTCGGGGCTTCGTTGTCGACGATGATCGAATTGTAAAACGCCAATTCCCCGGTAACTTCTTGCAGCGCGCCTCCGCCGGAATTGGACGCCACATTATCGACAATGGCGCAGTTCGTAAAATCGCCAAGTGGGGCGGTCGTTCTGGTCGAGTTAGAATAAGAATAGACGCCGCCGCCTTTAGGAGAGGCATTTTCGGCAATGAGACAATTTTTGAACAGGGCTACTCCGTCCCAATACAAAGCGCAACCACCCCCGCTGTTATTGGTCTCGTTCCTCAGAATTTCGCAGTTCACAAAACAACTAGTTCCGCCGGTAACGGCGATTCCGCCACCCTTTAATCCGTCAAACGTCTTGTACGGATCTCTATTTGAGGCGTTATACGAGATGCGACAACGCTCAAAGTATCCCGTAGAACCGATTTGAACGTAAACGCCACCGCCCCAGCTTCCTGCCTCGTTACGCGAGATATCGCAATCAACGACCGTTGCGTTTCCATTGCAAACGCGGATCGCCCCGCCTCCGCCGGGTTTATAGGCGTTTCCAGCCTCGCTTACGATCGAAATAGCTTGATTTCCGGTAAAACTACATCCCTCGAAGGTCGCGATTCCCTCGACGTTGGCGCCACCGCCAAGAACCGCCGAATTGTCTCTAAAGTCGCATAGCGAAAAGGTCGCGGTAGAAGAACTTGAAACGCAAACGCCGCCTCCGCGGGAGTATATGGAGACGTCGATATCATCGAAGCGCCCGTCCGCGCAACAGGAGACAAAGGCGCACTTTTCAAAGTTCGCGTCCGAAAGCAAGTAGGCTCCGGCCCCGTCGTCGGCGCGCCCGTTGGCGATGGTCAAGCCGACAAATGATGTTTTGGCTTGAACGTAAAAAACGCGCGAGAGGTTGTTTCCGTCGATCGCGACGCCCGGGGAATCGTTCGTCTCGTCCCAAAGATTCGAGGCGTCGATAGTAATCGATTTAGTTATTTGGAGTTGAGTTCCACCTAAGACAATCGTCGCGCCTTTTAGAGAGGAGTGGAAAGTAATCGTATCGCCGTCTTGGGCGTTGGCTAGGGCGTAACGGAAGGAGCCTTGGGTCGTCGCCGAGTCTTCGGTCGTCGTTACAATAAGATCGTAGTCGCTCGGGTCGAACTCGCAAGCTCCGAGATCGACGTTTCCGTCGGCGATTCTTTGAGCGCCGCGCAAATCGGTTTCCGTCGAGACATAGGCGTTATTACCTTTGTCGATCGCTTGGGAACAGTCGGCGAGTCGATAATCTCGGCTCGCTTTATCGATAAATAGGGGCTTCGAGGAATCGGGGACGTAGTTTACGACTCCGGAATTCGAGGCGTTCGTCCAAGCGACGTAAGAGGAAAGGACGTTGTTGGCGTTAACGGCGGCGGTTTTGTAAATTTCGTTATAGCTCTGGTTGTTAGGGGCGGAATTAGAGTCGATAATCGAGTTGCGAATCTCGGTCGCGCCATAGGCGGCGAGTCCGCCGCCGCAGTACGATTTCGCGGTATTGTCAACGACGGTCGCTCCGGTAATGGTCGAGTTCCCAATCAAGTAAAGCCCCCCGCCGTAGCATTCCGCTTGGTTGCCGGAAATAAGCGCGTTCTCAACGTCGACAGCGGAAGAGCCCAGAGAAAAAACGCCGCCTCCATAGCGAGCGCTATTGTCCGTAATAATCGTATTTTTAATAGTTACGTTCGCGTAATCGAGCGCCTCGACGCCGCCGCCATAGATCGTCGCGGCATTGCCGGAGACAACGGAATCGAGTAGCGCGGCGCTCGTCGGATCGACAAAGGCGATCGCCCCTCCCCCATAATTGGACGAGTTGTCGTTAAAGGAACTTTGGCAAATCGTTACGGAGGCGGCTCCTCCGGCGTAGAGCGCGCCTCCGTTGGCGTAAGAAGAGGTCGCTCCGCTCGCGGTCGCTTGGTTCCCAGAGAAGGAACAGTTTTGAACTTCGGTATTTCCATGGGAATATAGGGCGCCACCGCTAGCGATGGCGGCGCGGCTGGAAGAGACCGAAATGGAGTTGTTCGAGAAATCGGAGTCGATCAGGGTCAAAACGCCTTTGTTGCAAATCCCTCCGCCGCAAACGTAGATATCGTACGCGGCATTAGACCCCCAAGAGGCGGAATTGTTCTTGACGACGCAGTTCGTGACACTCGCGGAGGGCAATTCGAGATAAAGCCCTCCGCCCCAACCGGCGTTGTTATCGGAAATGTTGCACCCTTCGAGAATCGCGACGTTTCCAGTCGCGCAGATCCCACCGCCGTAGCATTTATTATCCTCCGTAGTTCCCGGGGAACCGGAGTAGTTTCTCGCGCCGTTATTGAATCTAACTTCGCAGTCGTAGAGAGCGAGCTCGCCCTCAGCGCAGATTCCCCAGCCCCTAACGTCAAAAGTCGCGTCCGAGACATATACGGATCCGCCATTGGAGTCGATTTTGGAGTCGGTAGCGGTCAATTTTCCGGAGGAATAAACGCCAAGTCCTCGAACGATCGCGTCTTGTCCCGAGACGGAAAAGTTCGTCGAGTTCCCGCCAATCTTGCAATTCGTCAAGGTCAGATCGCCCGCGTTGTAAATACCGCCGCCTCTAAGGTCGTACGAGGACGTCGGAACAAGCCGGTTCTCGGAGACAAGGCACTTATCCATAACGACGGTCGTTTCCGAGTCGATATAAACGCCCGCGCCTTTCTCCGAACATCCGCCCGTTATCTTTAAACCGATCAACGTCGCAAGCGCAGAGCTTTCGTAAGGCAAAGAGGCCCACATATTCTTGACGTAAAACGCCCGATCAACTCCGTTGGCGTCGATCGTTATCCCGGGCGCGTCCCGTTCGTCGTCCCAAAGACTCGTCGCGTCGATCATCAATAAATCGTTCCGGTACAACGAAATCTCAAGTGTCCATCCAAGCGTTATCGTTTTCCCCTTGAGATCCGGCGAAAAAGTAATCTCCTTCTCCGAAACGGAATTCGCGTATTGAATCGCCTCGCGCAGGGAAACGATACCGTCAGTCGGATCGACAACGTCGAGGGTCGTCGTTACAATCAACGAGCGCTCTTCGCTCTGAGGATCCACCGGGCTCGCGCTCAGCAAGGAGCGGTCCTCCAATGATTCTACGCGCAACTTGCGCGGTTGGGGCGATTTCCCCTTCAAGGCATCCTTATTCGAAACAAAACGCTCGAAAACCGCGCGGACGACGCGGGAAAAGTTATTGGGGCTCATAGGTTCGGTTTTTCTTAAAGGGGATTGCGAGGGTAAAAGGGGGGAAAACGAAAAGGCTCGACTACGGTCGGACGGCGGCTTCGGCGAGCAGATCCCAGAACTCTTCGAGCTCCTCGAACTCGTCGAGGCAGGCGTCGTCGAAGGGGGACTCGGCGTCGAGGACGGCGCTCGAGGCGGGGGGCGTCGTCGCGGCGGTAAAGCGAACGGGGACGGAATCGTCGTAACCCGGGGCGGTCGAGCGGAGGCGGAAGTAGTAGGTCGCGCCAGATTGCAACCCCGTAATGGTTTTGGAACCGGCGGTCGCGTAGACTTTCGTCGAGTAGGTCGTGAAGTTCGGATCGAGTCCGAAGTCGAGAACGTACTTTGTCGCGCTCGGGACGGCGGCGAACTTAACGACGATCGAGGTCTTGACCATCGTAAAGGAAACGGAGGGCGCGGCGAGCTCGCCTTGATAGGAGACCGTGCTCTTGACGAGGGTCGAGGTCCAGGCGGAATCGCAACGGTTCGTTCCGTCTCCCAAGGCTTTGGCGCGGAAGTAGTAGGTCGAGTTTTCGTCGAGCCCGGCGATCGTCTTGGCGCCAAAGGTCGAGAAGGAAACAAGGGTCGAGTCGGAGAAATCGGGGCTCTTGGAGTATTCGATCGCGCATCCGACGGCGTTGGGGACGCTCGTTACGGAAAATTCGACGCGGTCGTAGTTTACGCCTGTCGATTTGAGGGTCGTCGAGGCAAGCTGGCCCGCCGCGAAGGAGATCTCGGACCACTTCGAGTCGTTGACGCCCTCGCCGATCGCTTTAACGCGGAAGTAGTAAGGGGTTCCGAACGGGGCTTTGGTAAAGGTTTTCGGACCGCTCGTTTTATAGGTCTTCGCGACCGCGTCGGAGAAGTCGGGATTCAAGCCGTATTCGAGGACGTATTGGTCGGCGTCGTCGACCGGTTTAATATTGACGACGACGGCGGTTTTGGTCGCCGAAGCGGAGAGATTGGGCGCGGTTAAGGTAAGTCCGCCGGGAATCAGGGTCAGGGTCGAGCTCGGGGAATCGTCGAGTCCCTCGGCGACGGCGCGAACGCGGACGTAGTACGGAGTTCCAGTCTCAAGCCCCGAGAAGGTCTTCGGTTGCGCGACGGAAGTATAAGTCTTCGTTTTGCAAGTCGCGAAGGTCGGGTCGGTTCCGTACTCGAGCACGTAGCGCTCCGCCCATTCGACTGGATAAATCTTAACGACAATCGCGGTTTTGGTCGTCGAACCGGCGATTTCGGGCGCGGCGAGGATCTTAACGACGGGAACGGGGGCGGAAAACTCGAGGGAATAGGGAGTCGAGTCGCCGGACGCGAGGTAGTTAAAGGCGCGAACGAAGTAGGTTCCGGCGGGAAGCGCCTCGATAGAAATCGTTTCGACGCCGGTCGTTTCACGGGAGGCGGCGACGAGCGCGCCGTTCGCGTCGTAGAGCTCCAAGTCGACGTCGACGGTCGCGCTTTGGGGGTAGGTCAATTTAACGAGGCGCCCTTCTCCGTCGGGATCGCTCAGAACGAACTTGAACCAGTCGACGTCGGTTCCGTCGTGCAACGTGAGATCGCAACGCGATTCCCCGGAAAGGGTTCCGAGATTGGTCGCGGCTTCGATGGAATCGTTCGGCTCGAACAGGTCGCGCTCTCCCGAGGTCGAGAGAACGAGCTCCGACCAGACGGAGTCGACGAGCCCGTCGGCGATCGCTTTGACGCGAAGCCAATAGGACGTCTCGGGGGTCAGTCCGTCGATCGCGAAAACGCCGTTTCCAACTAAGGTTAGGGAGTTCTCAAAGGTCGGGTCGGTTCCGTATTCGACGACGAATTGAGTCGCGTTGGGAACGTCGGTCGCGACGAGGACGATCGATTTATCGGAAACGGTCGCGGCGAGAATCGGTCGATCGAGTGTTCCTTCCGGCAGGCTCGCGGGGGGCGCGAACCGGAAGGAATAACGCCCGGTCGCGGGGGACGCGCTTCGGTTGTAAACCCTTAGGCGATAGGCTCCGGCGAGGAGATTGGCGAGGCTTAGCTCGTCGACGTCGCCGGAGCGCTCGGAACCGGCGACGAGACGCCCTTCGGAGTCGTAAAGGAGGAGACCGAGGGCGAAGCGGTCGGCGTCGTAATCGTAAAGGGCGCGAACAACGTTCTCTTCGCCTCCGTTGGCGACGATCGCGAAGGAATACCAGTCCTCGTCTGTTTCGGAGTGGAATGTGAATCCGGTAAATTCGGCGGACTCGGAAAGGGTTCCGAGGGAGCGACTCGCGTCGATCGAATCGTTGGGCTCGCAGTAATCGCGGGGGATCGTCGTGGTTTCGTCGAATTCGAACCAGGCGGACTCGCGGGCGTCGGCGACCGCTTTGACGCGGCAGTAGATCCGGACGCCCTCGGGCAAGTTGTCGAGGGTTTTAACGCCCGAGGTCGCGTAGGTTTTAGTCGAGGCGTTTTCGTAGCCGGGGTCGGTTCCGAACTCGAGAACGTAGGTCTCGGCGCCATCGACTTCGGTCAAGTCGACGTCGAAGGAGTTTCGATTAATCTCGAGAATCGTCGCGATCGGGGCGTCGAGGGCGTTTTCCTCGGGGGCGAGGATCGCGAGCTCGTAATCGACGACGCCGGGTCTCGGGGAGGCGTTATAGACGCGGAGCCAGTAGTCGCCGGGTCGGAATTTCGCGAGGGAAATCGTTTCGACGTCGGAGGTTCCGTTGGCGAGGGCGACGCGCTCCCCTTGCGAGTCGAAGAGCTCCATATCGAGGTCGGCGCCGATCGTTTCGGAGAAGGTCAGGCGAATCTCGCGGTCGGAACCGCAGGTCGCGGCGAGGGAGAATTTGAACCAGTCGACGTCGGAGTCGGAATGGAGGTTCAAGGCGCGCGTCGACTCGCCGAAAACGGTTCCCAGATCGAACGCTTCGTCCAACGCGTCGTTCGGCTCGCAGGCGTCGCGCGGGGCGTCGGTCTTAACGGAGATCGCGGTCCATTCGGACTCCGCGGCGAGTTCGTCGTTGGGAAGAGGCGCGTCGCCCTCGTCGAACAAGGGCGCGGAATCGATCGGGGTTCCGCCAAGGGCCTTAACGCGAACGTAGTAGAGGGTCGAGGGCGCGAGCCCGGCGAGGGTCTTGGCGCCGGGGGAGTCGAAAACGCGCTCCGAGGCGCCGGTAAAGTCGGGGTTCGTCCCGTACTGCGCGACGTATTGGCTCGCGCCGGGCACTTCGGCGATATCGACGACGACGCTGGAGTCGGAGGGCGCGGCGTCAAAGACGGGGCGGTCCAACTCGCCTTCTCGCAAGGGCGCGGGAGGCGCGATCGTCAGCGCGCAATCGCCGGGTTTGGCGGTCGAGCGAACGTTCGCGATTCTGACGTAGTACTCGCCGGCGGGCAGGTTCTCCAGGCTAATTTCCTCGACGCCGGTCGGTCCCTTCGAGGTCGCGACACGAGCCCCGCTCGCGTCGTAAAGCTCGAGCGCGACGTCGATTCCGTCGGTCGCTTTGGCGTATTCGACGCGAACGAAGTTCCCGGCGCCGCCGTTGGCGACGGTCGAGAATTTGAACAAATCGACGTCGGACGCCGAGTGCAAATTGATTTGGAGAGTCGTCGCGTCGCAGATAGCGCCCAAATCGGTCGCGAAAGGCGTCGAGTCGTTCGGCTCGTAGGCGTCGGGCAGGACGTCGGTCGTCGACTCCCAAGCGGCGGATTCGCCGTAAGTTCCGACGTAGTCCCTGGTCCAAACGGAGGAGACGCGACCGAGCGCCTCGGCGCGAACGCGAACGTAGAGGGTAACGTCGGAGGGGATTTGCTCAATCGCGCAAGAGCCGGCGGAGTCGCGCGTTATCGAGGAGCTCGCGGCGAAGGTCGGATCGGTTCCGTACTCGATCGCGTATCGCGAGGCGTCCTCCGAGGCGCCAATTTCGAGCAGAACGCTAGCGCCGTCGCGGGCGACCGAAAGGGACGGCGGAGCGAGACGCCCCTCGGAAGAGGTTTCGTAAGCGCCAAGATCGACGACGTTTTGAACGCGCGCGTTGCCGTCGAGATCGACGAGGACGCCGCTCGGGAGGAGCTCGTCGTCGCCGCGATCGACGAGCTGACCGTCGAGCGCGGGTCGGTAGTCGCCTCCCTCGAAATCGGCGAAGATGGGGTCGTTCGGCGCGTAGGGATAATTCTCGACGCCCGACTCGCTCGCGTTCGACCATTCGGCGAAGGAGGAGAGGGAGTTGCGACCGTTAACGACGGTTTCGGACGTCCTGGCAAGGTCGTCCCCTTCGTCGCCGTTGAGGGCGACGACGCAGTTGTCGAGGGCGAAAAGGTCGCGCGTTCCGCGTCCGTAGAAGCGCGCGCCGTCGCCGTCGTCGAACGCGTTGGAAGAGAGCGCGGTAGCCTCGGCGGAGTTGGCGACGATCGAGGCGTTGACGAGTGTCAGCCCGAAATCGCCGCAGACGCCGCCACCTTGGGCAAAGGCGGAGTCTTGGTTCCGAATCGTTCCGTAAGAGGTCGCTTCGACTAAGTTTCCGGAGATTTCGACGTTGGTCGCGACGACCGAGGCGAGGGCGGCGTTGGAATAGAGCCCGCCCCCTCTGGCGTTGGCTTCCCGTCCGGAGATCGCCTCGACGTCGTTGCCAAAGAGGGCGCAGTTCGTTATGGAGACGTTGGCGGCGGAGTTTCGCGAGGCGTCGACGCAAACGCCGCCCCCTTGGGCGGTAACGGAGACGCTCGGATTGACGGCTTTGGCGGAGTTGGCGAAGATTCTGGACTCAAGGATCGTGGAAGGACCGCCGAGATAGAGCCCGCCGCCCTCGGCGCGCGCGGAGGTTTCGGCGACGTTGTCGCGAATTTCGACGTTACTCGCGGTCAGTTTTCCGATCGAGTAAACGCCGCCGCCGGATCCGGAGTAATTGCCGACGACCAAGGAGTTTCCGTCGATCGTAAGCTCGCCCTCGGAGCAAAGGCCGCCGCCGAAGGAATTGGATTTGTTCGTTTGAACGACGGACTCGTTCGAGACGAGAACGACGCCTTGGGAGTAAACGCCCCCGCCTTGGTGTTTCGCGTAGTTATTGGAGACGTCGGACGAGTTTACGACGAGCGAGCCGTTTTCGGCGACGAACGCGCCGCCGCCGAAGGAGCGCGAGAAGCTGGCGGCAAAGTCGTTCGGCATATAGAATTCCGACGTATTTAGCCTTATGGAACTATCGACGACGACCGCGGTTCCGGAGCTCGCGACGTAGATTCCGGCGCCGAAGGAATATGCAAGGTTTTGGGTCTTCGCCTCGGTCTTGTTCTTGGCGACGACGCTGGAAATCAACGCGAGATCGGCGCCGACGTAAATCCCGCCGCCAAAGACGTAGGCGGTCGAGACGCTTTCGGCGGTCGAGGCGGCGTTGTCGCGAACGACGGTCTCCGCGAGGGTCAGATCGCCTAGGGCGCAAATCCCCGCGCCGCGAACGGTCGTCGAGTTTTGTTCGCTCCACGCGGCGTTTTCTGCGACGACGCAACGCGTTAGTTCGGCGGCGTAATTCTCGGCGACGAGGACGCCGCCCCCCTGCTCCGCTTTTCCGCCGGTAATACTAAGCGCCACAAGGGTCGCGTCGGCGTCGATATTGAAGACGCGAGACTTGGAGTCGGCGTTGATCGCAATCCCGGGGACGGAGTCGGCGTCGTTCCAAACGGCGGAGGCGTCGATCGTTATCGCCTTGTCGACGATCAGCTCGCCGTTGACGAGAAGGATCGTTTGCCCGGCGAGCTCGGGGGCGAACCGGACGACGTCGCCGTCTTTCGCCTTGGCGAGGGCGCGGCGCAGGGAGCCGGTCGTCGCGTAGGAGTCCTCGACGTTGGTAACGAGCAACGGGTCGAGGGTGGCGACGCTCGCGATGGTCCAGTCGGAGTCGATATAGTTCGCCGCGGTCGCTTTGACGCGGACGTAGAATTGGGTCGCCTCGGGGAGATCGCTCAAAACGACGGTTCCCGCGCTCGAAGTCGTTCTCGTCGAAGCGTTGGCAAACTCCGGATTCGTCGCGTATTCAAGGACGTAGCTTTCGGCGCTCGGGACTACGGAAACGGTGACGGAGATCTCGGTCTCGGTCGCGACGACGGCAACGGTCGGGGCGTCGAGTTTGACGGCGAGGGTGGTCGCGGTCGCTTCGGTCCATTCGGAATCGTCGAACCCGTCGGCGGTCGCTTTGACGCGGAAGTAGTACTCGGTATTGGGGTTCAAGCTCGCGATTTGGACTTCGCCCGAAGCGGAGAAGGTTGCGGTCGAGGAGTTCTCGTAGGTCTCGGACGTCGAGTATTCGACGACGTAACTCGTCGCGTCGGCGACGGCGCCGATCGAGAGGATCGCGGAATTATCGGTGGCGGCTAGGACGGTAAGGGTCGGGGCGTCGAGCGCGGCAAGGTCGGTCGTCGTGGACGTCTCGAGCCAGTCGGAATCGGCGAGCCCTTCGGCGGTCGCTTTGACGCGCAGGTAATAGGTCGTTCCCGGAATTAGATCGGTTATCGATTTCGTCCCGGCCGAGGCGTAGACATTCGTTTGGCAATCGGCGAAAGTCGAGTCGGTAGCGTATTCCACGACGTAATTTTGGGCGGAATCGACGCCGACGATCTCGAAGCTCAGCGCGTTCGCGGTCGAGGTAAGATCGGAAACGGTCGGAACGGGAAGCGCGGTTTTTACGGAAGTCGTCTCGGACCAATCGGAATCGACGTTAATATCGCTAGTCGCCTTGACGCGGAAATAGTATTGAGTCAGGGGATCGAGATCGGAAATGTTCGCGGTTCTTCCTCTGACGGTCGTTCTCGAGAACGTCGCAAAGTCGGGATCGGTTCCGTATTCAATGATATTGTAGTAGCCGTAATTATTTATCGTTAAGACGACGGAGGAACTAGTCGGCGTCGCGGTAACGACGGGCGCGGAGAGAGCGCCCTCGGGATTGAGACAGGTCGTTCCGACGAGTTCTCCGTCTTTCATATAACGGAACGAGCCCCTTGGACAAGTATCGCCGTCATCATAATTCTCGACAAAGTGGGCGTCGATAGTAAAACGGAAAAAACCGCCACTTTTTTCAACCGGGTCCACCCCCTCCCAGCAATCCCAAACAATTAAATCATCGTACTCCTCCGATTCCGCGACATTTACGTAAAGATCCGGATACTCCCACCTAAGGTACTCTTCGTTATATTCGCAAGTAGGGTAAAGGTAGAGGTCCGAAATCGATTTGAGGACGGGACCGTCGATATATATCGTCCGAGAATATTCGGATCCGCACCATTTCAGGGACGAAATATTATTGGAATAGCAACTTAGATTCCTTAAGTAACCCAGCGCGGAAAGATCCAACTCGGTCAAAGAATTATTCGAACAGTCAAGGCTTTGTAAATAGCTTCCTTTCGAGACGTCGAGCGACGTAAGATTCATACCGGAGCAATCAAGAGACACAAGAACTCCCGCCTGATAATCCACTCCGTTGTAAATAACGTCTCGTTCGGTCCATTCGACTCGCGGACTCGACGGTTCAATTCCCAAGGATTGAAGTAGAGCCAGATCGGCGGCGCGATAGCGAGTCGTGGCGGCTGTCAGGGTCGTCCAATCGGAGGCGTCTCCCCCCTCGCGGATCGCTTGGACACGCCAATAATAGGCGGTATCTCGGGTTAAAGAGTAAATTTCGACAACGCCGGCTTCGGCAAAACTCTTTTGACGGACGCCGGTCGCAAAATTCGGATCTTTCGAGTATTCGAGAACGTAACCGTCCGCGCCGTCAACTTCGCCAATTTCGAGCGAAATCGCGTCAAAATCGGCGGAAACAAGGGTCAACGCGGGAGTTTCTAGCGCTATCAAAGTCTCGGCGGTCAGATCGGTCCAGTCGGACCCGGTTTCTCCGTCGGTCGCTTTGACGCGCAGGTAGTAGGTCGTTTCGGGATCCAATCCCCCGAGGACGAGCTCGCCCGAGGCGAGGACATTGAGCGTTTCGCAATTCTCGTAGTTCTCGTCGGTTCCGTATTCTAGGACGTAGGAGGTAGCGCCGTCGACTTCGCCGATTGCGACGGTTAGGGAGTTCGCGGTCGCGGAGGTTAGAGCGAGGGTCGGAGAGGGCAAAGAGGCCTCGTACGTCTGAGAAATCGTCGTGCTCCCCACTTGAGCGCCGTCTCGATAATAAACGACCGATATAGGAAAGGCGGCGTCGGGCGCGACGGTAAATCCCCAACGTCTATAATCCGTTTTATAGGTCGCTTGGATCGCTAAGCCGTTCCCGTCGACAACTTCAAGCGAATCCCACTCGTTCAAAATTGGAATTTCAACGTTTACGTCGACTCCTCCCCGCAACGAAATCGTTTCGATAGAAGAAACGAAATACAGGTCGTTCAATTCGGCATTGCCGGAAAGATCCAACTCCTCTACCGAACTTAAATAGCAGAAAAGAGTCTTCAAATTAGGAGAATAAGACGCGTCGAATTCGGACAAACTGCCGCCGAAAACTCGGAGATCCTCTAGAAGAGCGCAATTGGAAAAATCGAGACTCGCAATACTCTCTCCGCAATACAACGTTTGTAAATACGGACAATTAGAAACGTCAAGATCGGTTAGGGGATTACCTTGGCAATAAAGTAAACTCAAATTCTCGCAGTTGGAAACGTCCAGTTCGTCGAGAAGATTGTTATGACAATACAGCCAAGTCAGTCTTCCACACCCGGAGACATTAAGTTCCTCGAGACTATTGTAGCAACAATCCAACCACTCTAAATTCGGGCAATTTGAAAGCTCAATGGAAGTCAACTGGTTAGAACTACAAGTCAACGTTCGCAAATCAACGCAGCCGGAAACGTTCAGCGTTGTAAGACCTAAACGCGAGCAACTCAAACTAACAAGTCGTCCCTCGTCGTTCCATTCGACGCCGTCGCTCTCGGCGGTCAAGCCGAGAGCCTCGACGACCGCCAAGTCGCCCTCGTCGTAGTCGCCGACGGCGGAGCTCAACTTGTCCAGCCCCAAGACGTTCGGCTCGGGAGCGTTTTCGGAGACGACGCCCCAGTTTCCGGACGTCGCGAGGAGCCCTTCGGGGGTCGCGCTCAAGAGCTGTCGCTCTTCCAGCGACTCCAAACGCAAAGTTCGCGTTTTAGGCGATTTCGCTTTCAAGGAAACAATTTTGCGGCTTCGTTGGAAAAGGTCTTTGGTAAAGTTCTTGCGAGTCATTGTTTTGGCTTTCAAAACGCGGCGTTTGGAGTCGGAAGTATTTTGGTGGCGGAGCGATGGCGGGAGCGGGTTCGCTATTGGAAACGCGCGCTCCCGGACGGATTAGAGACGACGGTTTTGGCGAAAGTTATCGCTTGTTGGAGCGGGACTTCGCGAGGGAATTGGCCAGGGCGTCGAGGGAGTCGTCGAGCTCGAGGTCGAAGGGATCCTCAAAGGAGTCGTCCAGAATCGCGCTCGAGGTCGCGGCGGTCGTCTTCGCGGTCAGGGTCGTCCAAGAGGACTCCCCTTGCGAGCTCGAGGTCGCCTTGACGCGGAAGTAGTAGGTCGTTCCGGAAGTTAGCCCGGAGATCGTCTTGACGCCGGAGCTCGGGTAGGTTTTGGTCGAGCTCGACGCGAAAGAGGAGTCGGTTCCGTACTCGACGAGGTAGGACTCGGCGCCGTCGACCGATCCGATATTGAGAACGACGGCGGACTTGGTAACGGAGGCGGAGACGCTCGGGGCGGCGAGGCCGGTCGTTCGGGCTTGGAACACGTTCCAGTCGGAATCGGCGGAGCCGGTCGCGGTCGACTTGACGCGGAAGTAGTAGGTCGTTCCGGAAGCGAGCCCGGAGACGGTTTTGGTTCCAGAACTCGCGTAAGTCTTGGTCGCGCAATTGGCGAAGGACGGGTCGGTTCCGTATTCGAGGACGTACTTTTCGGCGCCGTCGACCGGGTTGATCTTAACGACGATCGCGGTCTTCGAGGGAGTGACGGAAACGTTCGGAGGCACGAGGCTCGCGGCGGTCGTCGTCGCGGAGGCGGAGGTCCATGGCGAGTCGAGGTAATTCGCGGCGGTCGCCTTAACGCGAACGTAGTAAGTTGTTCCGGGGATTAGGTCGGCGAGCGAGAGCGCGCCGGACGAGGAGAGGGGAACGCTCGTCGCGGAGGAGAAATTCGGAGAGGTTCCGTATTCGAGAACGTATCGAGTCGCGTTCGGAACGGCGCCAATAACGAGGTCGAGCTCGGTCGAGTTGGCGGAACAGGAGAGGGTCGGAGCGTTTAGCGCGGGAGCGCTCTCCTTCGTGGTCGCGCTAAAGGAGGTCGACCAATTGGAGTCGACGCGCGAGACGTTGTCGCCCAGGGCTCTCGCGGAGAAGTAGTACTTCGTCTTCGGGGTCAAACCTTCGACGCGGCAACTACTCGTCGCGCCGCAGGTCGCGTATTGAGCGTTGGAGAAATCGGGGCTCGTCGAGTAGCGAACTTCGTATCCGGAGGCGTTTGCGGAGTTGTAGCTCTTGACGACGACGAAATCGGAGCCGACGCTCGTCGCGTAAGTCTTTGGCGTCGCGAGCTGTCCGGCGGAATAACTAAGGACGTTCCACATCGAGTCGTTGGCGGTCGAGCCGGTCGCTTTGACGCGGAAGTAGTACTTGGTCGCGAAGGTAAGCCCGGAAATCGTTTTCACGCCGGCGGTAAAGGTCTTCGTCCTCGCGTTGGAGAAGTCCTCGTTTTCGCTATACTCGACGACGTAGCGCTCGGCGCCCGCGACCTCTTTGATATTGAGGATCACGGAGGTTTTCACGGCGGAGGCGGAAACGGCGGGCATCGCGAGTTGTCCGCCGGTGTAGATCTTGGACTTAACGCAGTACTCGGAATCGGCGCGCCCGGTCGCGGTCGCTTTGGCGCGGACGTAGTACCAGGTTCCGGAAGTCAAGCCGGAAATTGTTTTAACGCCGGAACTCGAGTAGGTCTTGGTCGAGAAGGTCGCGAAGTTGGCGTCCGTCGAGTACTCGACGACGTACTTTTGCGCGTCGTCGACGGGGTTGATCTTAACGACGACGGCGGTTTTGGTTCCGGAGAGGGAAATTGCCGGCGCGTCGAGGGGATCGCCGAGCTCGGGCTGGGTCGCGACGGAGATCGAGGTCCAGGCGGAGTCGGCGTAGCCGGTCGCGGTCGCTTTGACGCGAACGTAGTAGGTCGAGTCGGGGTCGAGGTTGGAGATAACGAACGACCCGGCGGCGGAGCGCGTTGCGGACGACGCGCCGGAGAAGTTGGCGTTTTTGCCGTACTCGACGACGTATTTCGCGGCGTTGGCGACCGAGCCGATCGTTACGGTAAGAGAATCGGAGGTCGCGGCGGTCGCGACAAGGGTCGGAGACGCGAGGGTTTGAACGTCTTGAAGGGTCGTCGCCTCGCGGGCGGTCCACGGAGAGTCTTGATAGCCGGAGGCGGTCGCTTTGACGCGCAGGTAGTAGGTCGTTCCGGAAGCGAGCCCGGAGAGCGTCTTGGCGCCGGAGGAGGAATAGATTTTGGTCGTCGCTTCGGCGTAAGAGGGGCTTTCGCTATATTCTAGGATGTACCCGGTCGCGTTGGAGACCGCGCCGATATTGACGACGAGGCTCGTTTTGTTGGCGGTAATCGCGACGGACGGGGCGGCCAAGGTTTGGGAGTCGGCTTTGGTGGTCGCCTCGAGGCTGGTCCACGTGGAGTCGGCGTACCCGGAGGCGGTCGCTTTGACGCGCAAATAGTAGGTCGTGCCGGAGGCGAGCCCGGAGATCGTCTTGGCGCCGGCGGATGTATAGTTTTTAATCGTGTATTCGTCGAAAGTTGGGTCGTCGCTATACTCCAAGACGTACGCGGTCGCGTTCTCGACGGCGCCGATATTGGCGACGATCGCGGTCTTGGTAGTAGAGACGCTAACGGTCGGAGCGACGAGGGTCTGGACGTCTGGCGTTGTGGTCGCCTCGAGGCTGGTCCACGGGGAGTCGGCGTATCCGGAGGCGGTCGCTTTGACGCGCAGGTAGTAGGTCGTTCCGGGATCTAGTCCGGAGATCGTCTTGGTTCCGGCGGAGGTATAGTTCTTAATCGTGTATTCGTCGAAGGTTGGGTCGTCGCTATATTCTAAGACGTAGGCGGTCGCGTTCTCGACGGCGCCGATTTTGGCGACGATCGCGGTCTTGGTAACGGATACGCTAACGGTCGGCGCGGCGAGGGTCTGGACGTCGGAGTTCGTGGTCGCCTCGGCGGAGGTCCACGGGGAGTCTTGGTAGCCGGAGGCGGTCGCTTTGACGCGCAGGTAGTAGGTCGTTCCGGAGGATAGCCCGGAGATCGTCTTGGTTCCGGCGGAAGCATAGGTCTTGATCGAGCTCTCGTCGAAGGTCGGATCTTCGCCGTATTCCAAGACGTAGGCGGTCGCGTTCTCGACGGAGCCGATTTTGGCGACGACGGCGGTTTTGGTCGCGGAAAGCGAAAGAGTCGGAGCGGATAGGGACTGAACGTTGTTTTGAGTGGTCGCGGTCGCGCTAGTCCACGGGGAGTCGTCGAAACCGGTCGCGGTCGCCTTGACGCGCAGGTAGTAAGTCGAGCCGGAAGCTAGACCGGAGAGGGTTTTGGTTCCGGAGGTGGCGAAAGACTGGGAGACGCACTCGTCGAAAGTCGGGTCCAGTCCGTACTCTAGGACGTAGTAGTCGGCGTTGAGAACCGAGCCGATCGTCGCGAGGATTTGGTTGGTCGTCACGGAGCACGAGAGTGCCGGGGCGTCGAGGACGTTCCCGGCGGTCGTCGCGGACACGACGGACCACGACGAGTCGTTATAGCCGGTCGCGGTCGCCTTAACTCTAATATAGTAGGTCGTATCGGGAGCGAGGCCGGTAATCGACTTGCGCCCGGAAGAGGAGTAGACGACGGAGTTCGCGGTCTGGAAGCTCGGGTCGGTTCCATATTCGAGGACGTATCCGGCGGCGTTTTCGACCGCGGACACGAGGACGGAGATCGACTCGCGGTCGGGAGTCGCGGTAACGGTCGGCGCGTCGAGGGTTTGGACGTTTCCGCCGGGGACGGCGGAAATGGTTCGCCAATCGGAGTCGGCGTATCCGGAACCGGAGGCTTTGACGCGGAAGTAGTAGGTCGCGCCGGTCGTCAAACCGGTAATCGTCTTAGAACCGGCGGAGGTATAGGTCTTGCGGGAGTAGGAGAGGAAGTTGGGGTCGGTTCCGTAGTTGAGGGAGTATTGGGTCGCGCCGGTAACGGCTCCGATATTGAGGACGACCTGGGTCTCTCCGACGGAGGTCGCGACGAGGGTCGGGGTCGCGAGGGTCGCGGTCTCGGGGCTGGTGGTCGCGTTGGCTTGAGACCAGGAGGAATCTTGGTAGCCGGACGCGGTCGCCTTGACGCGGAAGTAGTAGGTCGTTCCGGGGTTTAGACTGGAGATCGTTTTGGTTCCGGCGCTGGAGAAAGTCGCGGTGGAATAGGTGGCGAAGGAGGAGTTTAGGGCGTATTGGAGGACGTAACTCGTCGCGTTGGCGACCGAGCCGATCGCGAGACTGATCGCGGTTTTGTCGATCGAGGAGACGACAAGGCTCGGAGCCGAGAGAGATTGCGAATTCCCGAGCGTGGTCGCGGAAATGGTTCGCCAGCCGGAATCTTCGAAGCCGGTCGCGGTCGCCTTGACGCGGAGATAATAGGTCGTATTTGGGTTTAACCCGGTTACGGTTTTATTGCCGGGAGTGGAATAGCTCAGGGCGGTATAGGGGCTAAAGCTCGAGTTGGTCGAATATTGAACGACGTAGGTCTGAGCGTTGGTCACGGTCCCGATGGAGACGGCGATCGAAGAAGAGGTAGCGGACGAGGAGGTAAAGGTCGGGACGGCGAGAGTGGAGGCGTCGGTCTTCGTGGTGGCCCCGACGCCGGTCCACGCGGAGTCGTTATAGCCGGCGGCGGTCGCCTTAACGCGGACGTAGTAGAGGGTTCCGGAGGTCAGCCCTGTAATCGTCTTGGAACCGGCGGTCGAATAACTAACGGTCGACGCGCCGGAGTAGCTGGAATTGGTCGCGTATTGGATCGTATAGCCGGTCGCGTTGGCGACGGATCCGACGTTGAGAGTAACGGAGTTGGTCGTCGTGGAGGAAACGCCGAGCGAGGGCGCCGAAAGGGTTTGCGAAACGGTCGGCGTGGTGGCGGAAGTCGAGGCCCAGGAGGAGTCTTCGTATCCGGAAGCGGTCGCTTTGACGCGGAAGAAGTAGGTGGTTCCGGAATTGAGCCCGGTAATCGTCTTGGAGCCGGAAGTCGAGTAGCTCGCGGAGCTCGGGGAGGCGAAGTTGGAGCTTGTCGAATACTCCAAAACGTAGGTCGAGGCTCCGGCGACGGAACCGACGCTCAGGGTAACGGAAGAGGCGGTCGTCGCGGAGACGGTCAGGGACGGGGCGTCGAGGGTTTGGACGTCGCTTTGGGTGGTCGCGGAGGCGGTCGCCCAGTTGGAGTCGTTGTAACCGTTGGCGGTCGCCTTGACGCGGAAGTAGTAGGTCGTGTCGGAAGCGAGCCCGGCAATCGACTTAACGCCGGGGTTAGAGTAACCGACGGAGGTCGGAGAGGCGAAGTTGGAACTCGTCGAGTACTCGAGAACGTAGGCGGTCGCGTTGGCGACGGAGCCGATGGAGACGTTCGCGGAATTCGAGGTGGCGGTAACCGAAAGGGTCGGCGTCGAGAGGGTTTGGGCGCTGGAACCGGTCGTCGCGCTGAAGGTCGTCCAGTCGGAGTCGCGATAGCCGACGGCGACGGTTTTGACGCGGAAGTAGTAGGTCGTATTGTTCGAGAGTCCGGAGATCGTTTTTTGACCGGAACTTGGATAGAACGCGACCGAGAAGTTCGAAAAGCTGGAATTCGTCGAGTATTCGACGACCCAGTTCTCGGCGTTGGAGACGGCGCCGAGGTTGAGGGTAATCGCATTGTTAGAGGTCGTATTGGAGACGGACGGGTTCGCGAGGGTCGCGACGTTCTCCTTCGTGGCGGCGTTGAGAGACTTCCACGAAGAGTCGTTGTAGCCGGACGCCTTGGCTTTGACGCGGAAGTAGTAGGTCGTTCCGGATTTCAATCCGGTAATCGTCTTGGAGCCGACGGAGTCGAACGTTTGAGTCGAAACGGTCGTAAACGAAGAGCTCGTCGAGTATTCGAGGACGTACTCGGAGGCGTTCGCTACGGAGCCGATCTTGACGATGACGGAGTTCTCGGAGACGGAGACGCGCGTCAGGGTCGGAGTCGCGAGGGTGGATTGATTCGAGGAGACGACGCGCTCGTAGGCGCCAAGGTCGACGGTTCCGCCGTAGATTCGGGTTTTTCCGGCGAGGTCGTAGTCGACGGCGACGTATTCGTTGGCGCCGCAGTCGAGGGCTTGAGAACCGCTCGCGAGGGTGTAGTCGCCACCGGAGGCGTTGGTAAAGAGCGCTTTGGAGGAGTTGTAGGTTTTGTTGCCGGAGCTTTGGGTCCAGTCGGTAAAGGAAGTCAAATTGTTATGTCCAACTAGCGTTATGCTATTACCGGACTTAACTAATCCGGAAGAACTCAAAGAAAAGATCGAATTGTAAAAGCTGAGAGAACCGGAACTCGAGTACAAATTATAGTCGTACAAATCGGAACCGCTTGACGCGTTATTACCGTAGAAAGTCGAGTTTCGGATATCGACCGCGCCGCCTGTCATATAGGCGTAAATCGCGCCTCCGGACGAGGACGTATTTCCCACAAGCAAACTGTTTACAATATTAGCGCGACTCGTAAAAATCGCTCCGCCGCGAGCGTTATTAACGGTGGAGTTATTAGTGAAATTAGAATTGTAAACGTCGCCATCAAAGTAAATAGCCCCTCCATCTTTAGCCGTGTTTCCGGTAAAGGTAGAATTGTCGACGCGCCCCGAGCCATTAATCGCCCCTCCCTTGTTATTCGACACATTGTTACTGAACAAGGAATTAGCAACGGTACAACCGGACGCGTCAATTGCGCCGCCGCCTTGGGTCGCTTTGTTATTAGTAAAAGTCGCGTTGTTTACGGACAAATCGGAATAAGCGCAAATCGCGCCGCCATAAGTTCCGGCGTTATTTGAAAACGTTGAGTTCGCGTCAACAACGAGGGCGCCGCGAGAATAAATGGCGCCTCCATAAGAACCGCCCTTATTGTTGGTGAACACCGAGCTATAGATCCGAAGCGCGACATTGACGCTATAGTTGTCCACGGCGCCCCCGCACGATTCGGAACTGTTGTTTTTAAAAGTTGTTCCGATCACGGTGGCGTCGTTTGTCGCCGCGCTGGACGATATAAAGATCGCGCCGCCGCCATCGCCATTATAAGTCGCCGTTTTTGAATTTGAGTTATTATTAAACGAAGAACCGTCGATCAAGATTTGTCCCGATCTTACGTAAATCGCCGCCCCGTTCACCCCCGTCGCGACGTTCGAGTCAAACGAGGAGTTAAGAACGTTTAGCGCGCCGTTCTTCACGTAAATCGCGCCGCCAGAGTAGGCGGAGTTGGAGTCGAAGGTGGAGTCGAGGACGTTAAGATTACCGGCTTGCATATAGATCGCGCCGCCGGTCGTTTCGCCGGAGGCGACGTTGGCGGTAAAGGCGCAGTCTTGGACGGTCAGGGTCGTTCCGTTGAAGAGGACGGCGCCGCCGGATCCGGCTCCGTTGGCGAAGGTGAGCCCTTTGAGATTGACGGAGGTTACGCCGGACGCGACGGTCATCATTTGAGTCGTTCCCCCTCCGTCGAGGACGAGCCCGTCGGGTAGCGCGCCGGCGTCGATGGTAACGGCCTTGCCGACTTGCAAGGTGGAGCCGACGGTAATCGTGGCGCCGTCGAGGGCGGAGTCGAAGACGATGCGGTCGCCGTCGGAGGCTTTGGCGAGGGCTCCGCGCAGGGTCAGGGGGCTGGCGCTGGAGGCGTCGGAGGTCGATTTGACGACCCAAATCGCTTGGGGGGTCGAGGCGCCGAGGATTTCGGCTTGCTCGGCGACTTGGGCGACGCTCGGAGAAGCGCAGGGCTCGACGCTAAGGAGCCTGCGATCTTCTAGGCTTTCGAGCCGAAGTTTGCGAGTTTTCGGAGAGGTTTTCGCATCGCGGCGACGATCGCCTTCGGAATTGCGGAAAACGGGAAACAAACGTCGTTGGAAAGTCTTTCTCATCGCGGCGCCAACACCTTGTCGTAAGATTGAATCGTCGTTGTCAAAATCGGTCGTCTCGCGCCCCGCGGCGAAACGATCCCCAATTGCCCGTAAGCGGTTCCCAATTATAACGGACAAGGGCGCTTCGAACAAGGGGGGCTTGGGCGATCGCGGTTTTCGCGCCCCCGCGCGGAGTGGGGCAAAGTCCCGGCGCCGACGGCGCGACGCAAAAAGGGCCTAAAACCGCGGCGTCCAACGGCGCGACGCGGTCGCCTCGAGTCAGAAGAGGTAAGATCGCGCAAAAAGTCATAGGTTTTTGTCAATCGCGACCCGACCCGCGTCTTTCCCATAGAATACCGGAAAACGCCGTTTTTTCAAGGTCTCGCCGTTGTATTTTGGGCGCTTTTTTCGGTTTTTCCAGCAAAATCGCGCAA
>JAFRXD010000014.1 GCA_017441605.1 Thermoguttaceae bacterium
GCTCCGCGAGACGACCCTCGACCCCGAGAACCGCACCCTCGTCCAAGTAACGATGGAGGACGCGGAGGCCGCCGACGAGCTCTTCCGCGTCCTTATGGGCGAGCAAGTGGAGCCCAGGCGCGAGTTTATCGAGAAATTCGCGCTCGACGTCAAGAACCTCGACGTCTGATCCCAATCCCCCTTTGGCGAGCGAAGGCGCGACGCGGACGTTTCCCCGCGTCGCGCTTTTTTATTTGCCCCGCGCGAAGTTAGCTCGAAATCGCGCGCGTCGCGAGCAATAATCGCCATTGCGTCCCGACGAAAAGCCTCGAATATCGCTAAGCGCTTGTCGTCGCGGCGATTTCGACTCGCGCGAAGAACGACTTTTCCGACGCTTTCATCAACGCGTCAAATTTCTTTTTCGGCGCTCGCGAGACCCCGTTTTTTTTTGATTCAAAAACGCTAAAAATATTTGATAAAAAACGAGTTCCGACGCGTTTTCCTCTTGAAAAAATCGCCTTTTGCGCTATAATAATAGAGTAGTTTGAGGGCGCGAAACGAAGCCGCGAGCGCGACCGTTTTCCGTCCGTTTTACCTTAATTCGCGGCGCGCGTTCCGTCGCGATAGATCGCTCGAACTTTATTGTAATCTGATTCGCTAACTAGATAAAAACGAGCGCGTTGGCTCCGCTATCGCGTTCGCGGGGGCGCTTTGTCCTCGCCCCTTTTGAATCGAAGCGCGGTTCTTCTCGGGTCGCGCTCGGGATAGGTATTGTCGCGTCGTTTTGACGAACGGTTCGCTTATTGGAACCGCTCGCGAGCCGCTTCGCGTCGTTTCAACGAGTATTATTGCCTAAGGAGAATATTTATGTCGACCCCTTTGCAAGAAGCGCCAAAAGTCGTCGCCGACTATACGTCCAACAGCCTAGAGATCCTTTCCGACCTCGATCACGTTCGCCGTCGTCCCTCGATGTACATTGGCGACGTTTCGACCGACGGTCTGCACCACTTGATCAACGAAGTGGTCGACAATTCGCTCGACGAGGCGCTCGCGGGGTTCGCGACCGAGATAAGCGTTGCCGTTCATCGCGACGGTTCCGTTACCGTTGAGGACAACGGACGCGGAATTCCGGTCGATATTCATCCGGACTTGGGCGTCTCGACGCTCGAAGGGGTAATGACGAGGCTGAAATTCGGCGGCAAGTTTTCCAAAGGACCTTATCAAACGTCCGGGGGACTTCACGGGGTTGGCGTAACTGTAGTCAACTTCCTCTCCGAATGGGCGCGCGTCGAAGTCTATCGCGACGGATTCCAATACTTCCAAGAGTATAAAAGGGGCGTTCCCGTCGCCTCCGTAAAGAAAGGTCAAAAGTTCGACAAACGCGGAACGAAGACGACCTTTAAGCCCGACCCGGAAATCTTTGCCGACGCGAACTTTCAATACGAAATCATTTCCGAGCGACTCCGCGACTTGGCGTTTCTCAATCCAAACATTCGAATCAATTTCTTCGACGAACGCGTCGAGCGAGGCGAAACGTTCCATAGCGAAAACGGTCTCGTCGATTTCGTTTCTCTCTTGAACGAGCGACGCCGACCAATCCATAACGACGTCGTTCGCGTCCATGGCGGTCGGGACGGGGTAACCGTCGATATCGCCTTACAGTACGCCGACAGCGACAAGGAAACGGCGCGCTCCTACGTCAATAACGTCTTCACTCGCGAAGGCGGGACTCACGTCGAGGGGTTCCGTTCGGCTCTTACTAGAGTCGTCGGCGCTTACGGCGTCAAAGAGAATCTGTTCGGTAAAAAAACTCCCGAAGGAAAGGACTTTCGAGAAGGGCTGACGGTCGTTATCTCCGTTCGCGTTCCGGAACCAAAGTTCGAAGGGCAGACTAAGACGAAACTTGGCAATACCGAAGTCGCGGGGATTGTTCAGAGCGTTTTCGCAAAAGCGATGAAACAATATTTGGAGGAGCGTCCAGAGGTCGCGAAATTGATCGTAAAACAGGCGATTCTTGGGTTTGAAATACGCAAGGCGATTATCGACGCGAAAAAAGCGATCGTAGGCCGCAAGAACGCGCTCAATCCGGTCGGCATGCCCGGCAAGTTGCGCGACTGTACCTGTAGAGACGCCGACCGTTGCGAGCTCTATCTCGTCGAGGGCAACTCCGCCGGCGGCTCGGCGGAGGGAGGGCGAATTCGCGAGTTCCAGGCGATTCTCCCTCTGCGCGGGAAAGTCATTAACGCCCACAAGGCGCAAGACGCGCGCGTTCTGAGGAACGAGGAAGTCCGAAGTATGATCGCCGCCTTTGGCGCCGGGTTTGGCGCCGAAGTGGATCTCTCCAAGCGCCGATACGGCAAAATCGTCATTATGACCGACGCCGACGTCGACGGCTCTCATATTCGCACCCTTTTATTGACGTTCTTCTATCGCCAAATGTACCCGATGGTTAAAGCCGGTTTCGTCTACGTCGCCCAGCCGCCCCTTTTCCGCGTTCGCAAAAAGGGCAAGGCGAACTCGAAGGCGCGGTACGTCCAGACCGAGGAGGAAATGAGGCGCGAACTGCTCGAGTCGGGCGCGCGAAACGCCGAGTTCGACCCGCGCGACGGGCGGATCCTCGACCCCGAGCGAACCGCCGCCCTTTGCCGACTTCTCTATCGAATCGAAGCGTCGATCCAAGCCCTCGAAAAGCGCGGGTTCGCGCTTCGGAGTCTCGCGAATCTGCAAGACCCCGTTACCGCGAAATTGCCGATTTTTCGCCTGATATGGCGCAAGCGCGAGGAATGGTTTTCCGACCGCGCCTCGCTCGACGCCCGCCTTCGCGCGATCGAAGAGGAGACCGGCAAGCCGATCGACGAGTTGACCGGCTCGATTTCCGACGTCCTCGACCAGCGCGCCTCGCGCGTTTTCCAAGAGGGGGACGAGCTCGAAGAGCGACTTCGCCTCGAAGAGTTCGACGAACTCCGCTCCCTCGGCGACGGTTTGGTCGAACTTCGCGAGAAATTCGGGTTCGAGTTCGACTCTCTCTTCCCGATCCAGCGAACCGGCGCCGAGGACTCCCGCTACGCGATTCTGCGTCGCGAGGGCGACAAGACCGTCGAGACCGGCGTCGAGGACCTGCGCGCCATGCTCGCCGCGATGCGCGAGGCGGGCGAGAAAGGGTTCCAAATCACCCGATTCAAGGGCTTGGGCGAAATGGACCCCGAGGAGCTCCGCGAGACGACCCTCGACCCCGAGAACCGCACCCTCGTCCAAGTA
>JAFRXD010000087.1 GCA_017441605.1 Thermoguttaceae bacterium
AAAAGAAACTAAAGGAAATAAAATAAACGCGCGCGATTTGAATTTCGCGCTCGCGCCCGCGTTTTTTTGACTTTTCCCAATTATTTTCGATTTTTTTAAAAAAACGCGAATACTTTTTCAAACGCGCGCGATTAGCGAGCGCCCGCCAAAAGAGGCGGCTCGCGTTTGCGATTTCTCCGCCGAGAGAGGGGATTGTTTTGCCGCCAACACGGACGAACAACCCGCCCGCGACCTCGGCTAGTCCCTTTTGGCCTTGTCCGCGCTTTATTGGCTCCCAAATAACCCATTGCCCTAAGAGCGACATTAACCAAGTCCAGCGACCAACGGGAGCGGGTCGTTTACCCAACCGCGCGGTGGCGCGAACGAAAGCGCCCCCGGCGCCCCAACCGCGCCGTAGCGCGAACAAAACCCGCCCTCGGTGGGCGGCGACCTTTTTTCCAAAAAAATGCAATTTTTTCTAGTCCGCGTCTCGAAACCGCGTTTGTTCCCTTAAAGCGCGACCGAAAACGGCTCGCGAAACTTAAAGCGCTCAACGCGCGAGCGCGAGTCAAAAGCTCGCGACGCCAAAACCAAAAAGGAGAGAACCATGACGATCAACGAAAGAATCGCCTCGATAACCGCGCGCCTGCGCGAGCGCGGATACGCCCCGAACGAAACCCCGAACGGATGCGCGTTCCTCAGAGAGGGACAATACTACTCGATCGCGCTCGACTCGGACGACGAAAATTACGCGAGAGTCGCCCTAACGAGACTCGATCGCCCCGAACTATTCGACGAAACCGAGCGCGCGGCTCTCGCGACCCGCGCCGCCGCGAGCGTCAAAGCCGTCAAAGCGGTTCTCGCCGACCAATATGTCCACTTCGCCGTCGAGGGATTCTATCCGAGCGACGACGAGTTCCTAGCTCGCGTCGAGCGCGCGATGGACTGCTGCGCCTACGCCGACAGACTTTACGACGACGAATTGGGGGAAGCGCTCGCGAGCCCGTTAAACTTATACGACTTCTAGCCCCGAGCCTAGCGCCGAAAGCGAGGGGGACGGCGCGAAACGAGAAAGAGGAGGAACCGAATGACCAAGGCGCCGAAGGAACGCGCCGTCCGTCCGGCAAAGTCCGTCGATTCCAACGCGTCCGAGTCCGCGACGTTCCAAAAGACTCGGGCGTTTTTCCTCAACAATACCCGCGCGACGCGGCGAAGGCGCCGAATTCTCGGCGAAGCCGACTCGCGCGGCGATTTTTCCCTTCAAAAGACAATAGCCTAAACCTTGTTTTAAAACCGTCAAACTCGCAAAATAGGAGTCGAACGATGATCGGTATTTACCTAATCAAAGCGCTCGTCGCGAGCGCGCTGGTGATCGCCGTCCCGATGGTCGGCAAAGCGCTCGGCGATTCCGCCGCGAGTCTGCTCGGAGTCGCTCCCGTCCTTAGCGCTTTTCTCCTCCTAACAAACTCCGGCTCCGCGGCCGGAACCGACAAAGCGGAGCAAGCGCTCTGGTCCGCCCTCGGCGCGATCCCTTGCGGGATCTTTTACGTCGCCTTCTACTTCGCCTTGAAAGGGCGACTCTCGATCCCCGTCGCCCTACTAATCGGCGTCGGCGCGTGGTTCCTCGCCGCCGCGCTCCTCCGCAAACTCGCCTAAACGCGCCGAAGCGGCTCGTCAATCCGAGTCGCCTCGACGCGCTCTTCTATTTACCGCGCGCTCGACTCTTTCTCCTTCTCGCGCGTCGGAACCAGCCGATTGGAAAGAATTGGAACCGTTCCCTTTCCCTCGACGAACTCTATCCCCGTCAGCTTCTTGACTTTCTCCTCGGTCCAACGCGTCGACGCGCTCTCGATCTCCGACCAGATCTTCGCCATATCGTACCGCCGAAGCTCCTCGTCCGTCGCAACGTAGAGCCAGCGGCCGTCTTCCGTTAGGGAAATCGCGCGGACCGGGGAGACCTTTACGGAAGGCGCGTCGAAATTCGAATGGTTGGCGAGTTCTTCTTCGGCTTTCGAAAGCTCGGTGAGAGAGTCGCTTAAATCGGCGTCGGAAGAATCGTCAAAAAATTCGTCCGTCTCTAGGTCGGTTTTCGTCTTTTGAACGATTTGATTCAAATCGACTTGCGATAGGGTGTAAACCGGTTCAAAATAAAACTTATCGTCGCTTCGCTTGGTCAGTTGGTAAAAGTGAAGAACCCCGTCCGGAGTCCCTATAACAAACGCGGCGGGTTTCTTCTCAAAAGCCCCTTTGTTAAGATGTTCCGCGGCGTCAATAGTAAATACGGAATCAACCATCTCTTTCCAATAAGGAAGATAGATCTCTTGGAAGACGTCCTCGACGTTTGTGTCGTAGACAACGCATTTACTCCCGTAACCCGTGTGAACGACATAGGAATCGGAAACGCTCAACAGACGCCCCGAACGATAAGCGACGTTATCAAAATTGGGGGAATCAATCAAAGCGGCGTTCGAATAAATCTCTTTAACCGAAACGGATTTGCCCGTTGCGATCTCGCAAACGAGAAGTTGCGAAGCGAGCGCTCCGGTTTCCTCTATCTTAGAAAGAAACAGTTTATTCGAGTTTCGCGAGAAAACAGTGCTCGTCGTTTTGTAATTCGTTTTCGACAAATCCAAGATAAGATTCCATTCCGCGTCGGATCGAGACGCGTCTAACAAGAAAACCTTCTTACCCGACTTATCACAAGCCGCGATCTTACCGCCCTTCTCGTCTGTCGCAAAGAATCGAAACCCGTCTTCGGGAGTCCCCGAAGCGCCGTCGAGCGGGGTCGGGACGACTTCGCCCGTTCTAGGATCGATCGCTGAAAGCGTTCCGCGCAAACTCAAAGCGACAAAAACCTCTTTCTCGCGATACGTCCAACGCTGACAATCTTTAACGTCGGGAAGCTTTTTTATAAGAGCGTCCCCCTTATAAATGCAAAGTTGGTTCTTGTTGACGCCCCAAATGGGGACCCCCGCGCGCATTTCGGTATTTTGAGAACACAAGAGCGTTTGATAAGAAGAAAAGACTCCTCCTTCCTCCGCTTGTTCCACGACCTCGTATTTCCCTTTTCGAGCGAGAATATCAATTTGATTAATTTGTCCCAATCCGTCCATAACGCACAGTTTGTTCCGTTTCGTAAAGAAACACAATAAAAGATCGTTGATAGAGCTTGTTGGTAAGGGGTCGTAAAAAGATGGCGTTAAAACTCGGCCAACGATTTCGAGCGGACTATGGCGATCTAGGGGATCGTCGCGTCCAATAAAGTCGCGGAAAACGCTCGTTTGTCCCGAACAAGACGAAATCGCGACGAGGTTGTCGGAATCGTCCCAAGAAACGCCCGTTATCCCTTCGCGATATTTGAATGCGAGAGGTTGAGCGCCTTCCTCCCGAATCGAGCTAGTCCAAAACTCGTTCGTTGAATATACGTAACTATTGATATAGTTTCCAGAAAACTTAACGTCGAACGTTCTAGGATCGAGAACCTCCAAAACGCCGTCTTGATACCCGAGCGCCAACTTGTCCTTTTTACTGGAAAGCGCGGTCGACGTTATGATCGGATTGTCGTATCGAGAGCGACCGTCCTCGCTTCTCCTCCTAACAATTCGTTCTTTCAATAGATCCCCGGTTTCGACGTCCCAAAGACGCGTCGTCCCGTCTATTAAAACCTCGACAAGTTGTTTGGGGTCTAAGAAAAACAGCTTAATCGTCGCGGTTTGCAACTCTGTCCAGTTTTTCTTTTCGAACTTAGTTTTGGGTTTGGACATTTTGTCGAGATTCGAAGAATCCCAAATTGCGATTTCCGAACCGCCCATTCTCGTTTCGGCGATCAAATTTCCGTCGGGACTCGTCGCGATCCATAAACAGTTGACGCCCGAGTATCCGTTTTTCAAAAGGGATCCGCCCTTCGGCGTGTCGGAGGACGCCGCGCTAGCGACAATCTTTTTCGGAGTATTGTCGGAAGAAGAGAAATCGAAGAAACAAATATCGAGACGAGCGCCGGGATTTGATGCGCCCCCGAGAGGTGGAACGTTCGATACCGCGACCGTGAAAACCGAGCCCTTGTCGGGACAAGCAAAGTCGGTTATATATCGTCCGTCAAAGTAATTGGGAAGCGACGAATCGTACGGTTCAAAGATCCTAACGTCGTCGAAATTGTCCTCGTTGACCGCTTTCACAAATCGGGAACCGGACAAAAGTCTATTTTGGGACTTAAATCGGCTCGCGACGAACGAGTGAACAAAAGGACAAATACCATAAGAACGAGCGATTTGGTTTCCCGTCAAGAGATCGAACGCTCTCAAACTTCCGTCGTTGTCGGCGACAACCAATTTCGATCCGTCCGACGAAACGTCGTATCCGCTGAAAGCGGACGTCTTAATCGATTTGTCGGACTTCATTTCGAGGCATTGCGGCTTGCCGTCCGCCGCGCGCTTAGAAAGATCCCATACGCGATAATGATCGTTATGACAAAGGGTAACGAATCTTTTGGAATCTAACCAATTGCACTTGGAAAGAAATCGCGTCATTGCGCCGTCGACTTTTGGCTCGATAACCTCGGCGATCTTTTTGTTTTTCTCCAAATCCCAAACGACAAATTTCCCCGAAGCTGCGAACCCGGAGCGGTCGCTGATCGCGAGTAACTTTCCACCGTCCGGACTGGGCGAGCAGTAATACCCAAAACTGTTCGAAAGATCCTCGATCTTTGGCAAACCCAAATTGAGCGTCTCGACATTAGAACCGTTTAAATTGCAACGACGAACCTCCCCGTCTTTCGCTCCGGCGACAAGATAGCGACCCGTTTCGGAAACCGCCAAATTGCAAGGACTCGCGCTCCCGTCGAATAACCGAAAGCTCCTAACGAACGCCCCGTTGGGGAAGGAACAAACGAGGATCTCCCCCGTTGTCGTCAGCATGTAGACGTCACAAAGTCCGCGCTTATCGGCAGCGCCAAAAATCGGCGGACAAGCGAGCGACGCCCCTTCAAGTCCTTGGAAAACAGAGGGACGCAAGCCATCGCGCGCGGTTTTGGGATCGATAAACCAAAACTTTCCGTCGGTCGACGTCGCGATAAAGCGCGAAGAGTGAATCGGATCGACGGCGTCCTCCTTTTGGAACGAGGGATTGAACCACAACAATATTTCGCCTCCTCCGTTTCGCAAAAGAACCTTTTCCCCCCAAACGGCTTCGAGCGAGTTCGCGTCCCAGATGAAGATAAGCCCCGTATTGGAATCGCGAGTCGCGAAAAACGCCCCATCGTTGGAAAAAGCGACAACCGCGTTGTAAGTCGAAAACCCGGTCGTCTTTTCAATGACCATCGAATTGGCGAGCGTCGACTCTAAACGCGAATAAACGTTCGGCAAATCTTTCGAATATTTCAGCAACGACCCGTATATCGCCGCCACCGTTTGGTTCGATTTAGACGCGGTTAAATAGTCGATAGTCGGCGCGTAACCCGCTTCCAACCCCGCCGCCGTCTGATGCCTCAATTTCCGCTCTCCCTCCGCCTTCAAAAGCTGCGATCGAACGCGCTCCACCGAGATCGTTATTAGCGCGTCCGCCTCCGCTTGTTTTTTTTCCGCCTTTGTTCGTTCTGTTTCCGCCTTCAAATACAACGAAAAAAACGCCAATCCCACGACCGCCAGAGCCGCTATGGCGACGACGAACTTCATCGCCCGCGCTCGCTGGCGCGACGCGAGCCCTTTCGCGATCTCGCGCTCGAACGGCGCCGTCCGCAACGCGAAATCCACCGGGTCCCCAAGCGCGAGCCCGGGGTCCCGAAACGCCACAAGCAGCGTCGACGCTTGGTTATAGTCCCCGTCGTCTAGCGTTGCGCGCAGCTGGAACTGGCGGGCGCTCCGCTCCGCCTTGGCGAACCGCGAATCGTCGCTCGCGCCGACTCTCGCCGCCTCCGCGCGTATCAGCGCGAACTCCGCGACCCGCCCCGTCAGCTCGTTCATTAGCGCGCCGCGTCTCTCTCGCGCGTCCTTACCGCGCGCCCCGGTCGCGCGCGCGAACTCTGCGCGCGTCGACTCGTACCCCTTGAACGCCGTCTCGAATCGCTCGAGTAAATCGGCGCGATTAAAGTAGTTCAGTAGCGCGTCGGCGAACTCGCCCGCGTCCTGGTAACGATCCTCCGGCTTCGCCGCCAGCGCCTTCGCCGCGATTTCGCGAAGCTCCCTCGGAACGCTTGCGAGAAGGGGAGTAATCTCGCCCTCGCGACCCGCGCGATCGAGCGCAAGCTCCGGCGCGTCCTCGAGTTCGATATAGTCGTAAGGCAAATAACCGGTAAGAATCTGGTAAAGAATCGCGCCGAGCGAAAAGACGTCGTAAGCGGGCGTTACCGGTTTTTTGAGATAGCGCTCCGGAGGCGCGTATTTCGCCGTCCCCCCGGACGCGAGTTTCTCCACTCCCTCCTCCAAACGAACCGCCATGCCCCAATCGATCAGATAGATTTCGCCGTAAGAACCGAGCATTACGTTCTTTGGCTTGACGTCGCAGTGAACGACCTTCCGCTCTCGATGCGCGTAGGAGAGAATTTGCGATACCTTGACGAGGTATTCGAGGTGTTTGCGACGCGTTCCGTCCCGCCCGACGTCTTTCGCGAGCGCCGCGTCCCAATCGTCGCTCGGAATCAACCGCTCGATAAATTTCGCGGGATTCGCGCCCCCGTCCCCGGGGTCGAGCGAGTAAACGACCGGAACCCCTTGGTGCGAAAGCTCCGCCTGAAGACGAGCCTCCGCAATCAACGCTTTGTCGTTCCGAATTTGATATGGAAAGTTCAAAGGAGGCTCTTTCAGGGCGATGCGCTGTCCGGAACTCTCCTGTCGCGCCTCGTAAACGACCTTCTGACCCCCTTGATTAATGACCTCGACGATCTTGTAACCCTCGTTAATCGCGACGCGAGAATCGCTTTTGCGACGGTTCGCCGGAGGCGCGTTGAGACGCTCCGCCATCGAGTCGACCGTGAGCGCGATCGTTTGAGAAACCCCGGGCGAAAGCTTCGATCGTTCGAGTTCCGCGATGTAGTCCGAGTCGTCCGGAAACCATTCCCGAAGTTCCTCCCAAGAAATCCCCCCGTACCAATGCGCGGGCAAATAGAGTCGCCGCGTCAACTTCGACAGCGCGCTCAACGACCGCGCGTTATCGTTCCATTCCCCGTCGAAAAACGCCTCCGCCTCGTCGAGCGCGTCCGCGATTCCTATTTCGCGCCCCTCGATCAGAAGAGTCTTGAAGAAGGAGCCGAGTTCCGACGCGTAAAAAACCCGCGCTTCCTCGAACGAAAGTCCCTCGTCCCGCGCGAACGCCGACAATCCGCGCAAAAAAGCGCTCGGAAAAACGACGCTCGCGTCCCGCGCGTCGCGATTTGTCGTTTTCGAATCGGTTCCGCGATATTTCGCGATCGCTCTCAAAATGGCGTCGAGCTTATCTTCCATCGATAGTCTCCGTCTCTTGCGGAAAATTGGCGATGATAACGAGCGAGGAAAACGCTAGTCGTTGAAAGCGTCAATAAAAACGTTCGACGTTAGTTCGGTTTAGTTTCGGCTTCGGTTTCAGATTTCTTATCGTCGAACAAGTCCGTAAAAACGCTCGACGTTAGGCGAACCTCGCGAAAGCGCTCGCTAACCTTGTCCCTAACGCGACGAAGACTTTTCTCGACGTCGACGACGGAAAGTCCCTTTGTGTCCCCGATCGCCTCCGGGTTTTCCAAGTCGACGTAGCGCGAGTAGAAAACGCTCCAATCGACCTCGCTCGGCGCGTCCGATTCGCCCGCGAAAGCGCTCTTGACCAATTCGAAGGAGAATTTCCGAAAGAGCCTATTAACGGCGCTCTCGCTCATCTTGTCTTGATGAGAGCGGTTGTACTCGTCGACGATCTCGGCGAACGTCATTTTCTGAACCAACTTCTTAACGAAAACGAGTCGAGCGAACGCGCTCGGATCACCGCTCCGCTTCCAGTTGTTTCGGGAAACGCTCGCGTTTTCTATGTCGAGTATCGCCTTTCGCTCAGGATCGATCTCGCCCGACGACTCCGGTTCGGCGAGATACTCCGCTATGTCCGCGATAAGATCCTCGTCGCTCGTCTGTTTCGGTTCTCGAGCCTTGCGACGCGACATGTCCCCGACGATCGAAAAGATCGCTTGGCGACAGTACGCGATAAAACTTTTGCAATCGTCGAACTTGATCGACTCCTTCCCGTTCGCCAATTTATTGTCCGACGAATCGATCAGTTTGATCCAAAGATTCTGAACGACGCTGTTCGTGTGTCCTCGCTCGATCGGGGATTTTGCCAACTCGCTCCGCGCCATCGCCGCCATTTTCTTTTCCGCGCCAAGCTCGAGAACTTCGTTAATAAACTCGCGAAGATCGCTCTTGTCCAGCTTACTGAAGACCTCGTCCTCAACGTACCAATCGGACGCGCGATTCTTCCGTCGCGCGCTCGCCGCCTGGTCGATCCGCCGCGTCGCTTCGGCGTCCAATTCCGGAAACGGCAAATTCTCGTTCGCCCCGTCGAGCTCGTCGCGCTCGTCTCTTTCTCGTTTCGTTTCGTCCATTATCTCGTCTCGTTTCGGTACTCGTAAAGGGGCGCTCGAACGAATAAGGAAAAGCGCCGACTCCCAGATTCTACGCGAGCCGCGAGCCATTTGCAAGACTCGACTCCCCCGAGCGGCTCCAAAAGCGCTCTCCAAAGAAGAAAACGCCCCCCAAAAGCCCTAGACCGCTTGACAACCCTTGTTAAAATAAGTAGAATAGGCAAACGCTCGGACTAGGTTCAATACCCGTTCGACGGCGCGCGAGGCGCGAAACGCCGAGCTCGCGCGCGTTTATTTACCGAAAAAGGGGCGCGGATTTGCTCTTGTCCGCAGAGCCGCGCTCGAAGCGAAAGGTAACGGCGCCGATGAAACATATTAGAATTGCCAAAGGGCTCGACCTGCGAATCGCGGGAGCGCCCGATCCGGATAGACTTCCGATCCGGAAAGACGTTACGCGCGTCTCCCTCGTCGGAAGCGATTACGTCGGAATGAAGCCGACGATCCTCGTCGAGGTCGGCGAAAAAGTTCTCGCCGGGCAACCCCTCTTCGAGGACAAAAAGAACCCCGGCGTCAAATTCGTCTCCCCGATCGCGGGCGTCGTCAAAGAAGTCGTTCGCGGAGAAAAGCGAGCCTTCAAATCGATCGTCGTCGAAGCCGTCGAGGGAACCAATATCGGAGAGTCGGTCCAATTCGAGAAATTCTCGTCGGCCGACCTCGTCGATCTCTGCCCCAATAAAGTCCGCGAGCTGCTCGTAAAGTCGGGGATGTGGACGGCCCTGCGAACCCGTCCCTTCAGCCGGATCCCGAAAATCGACGCCGCGCCCGTCGCCCTCTTCGTCAACGCCGCCGACACGAATCCTCTCGCTCCCGATCCCAAGTCGATTATCGACGCCTCCCGCGACGAATTCCTCGCCGGACTCCGCGTCCTCTCGAAAATCTGCGGCAAAAGGCTTATCGTCTGCTTCGGAAAGGGAGGGTTCCTGAAAAACTTCGTCGACGCCGTCGAGGCGATTCCATACGCCGAGGCGTATCAATTCACCGGTCCGCATCCCGCCGGGCTCGTCGGTACCCACATCGCCAAGCTAGAGCCCTGCGCCCTCAATAAAGTCGTCTGGTCGATCGGGTACCAAGACGTTATCGCCGTCGGCGAGCTCTTTGCGACCGGGCGATACTACGCCGACCGCGTCGTTACCCTCGCCGGTCCGATGGTCAAAAACCCGCGCGTCTTGCGCGTCGTTCAAGGCGCCTTCGTTACCGATCTCGCCGACGGCGACCTAAAAGATGGACCCGCTCGACTCGTCTCCGGAAGCCCCCTGTGCGGACGCGAGGTCGCCGAGGGCGTCGAAGGCATCGGACGATACGCCAATCAGATCGTCGCCCTCAGAGAAGACGACTCCCGCGATTTTATGGGCTGGATCCTTCCGAGTCGCGAGAAATTCTCGATCGCGCGAACCGTTCTCTCCGCATGGCTACCCCGCAAGTCCTACGATATGACCACCCAGCTCGGCGGCGGCCCCCGCGCGATTTTCCCCAACCCCGCGTTCGAAAAAGTTACTCCTCTCGACCTCGTTCCAACGTTCCTCTTCAAAGCGCTCGAAATCGGCGACATTGACCGCTGCGAGCGCCTCGGCGCGTTCGAACTCGACGAGGAGGACCTCGCGCTGTGCTCCGTGATCGACGTCGGCAAAAACGACTACGGAAAGACCTTGCGCGCCCTGCTCGACGTCGCTATGAAAGAGGAGGAATGAGCCGATGAAATTCAAATCTTTGCAACGCGCGCTCGATAAGGCGGGGAGCTCCCTGTTCGCCAAGGGAAAACCCCTGTCCTTCCTTTATCAGCTGTACGACGCCGCCGATACCTTTTTCTTCTCCACGAACCAAAAGACGACCGGCTCCGTTCACGTCCGCGACTGCAACGACCTCAAGCGCGCGATGTTCACCGTCGTCCTCGCCCTGATTCCCTGCGCCCTCTTCGGGATCTTTAACGTCGGTTACCAAGCCAACTTGCTGCACAACCAATGCGGCGCGGTTCCCGGAGGCTGGCATGGAACCTTCCTCCTTTGGCTCAACGGACAATGCCCCGGGCTGCGCCTGTTCGACTATACGAGCGTCCTCGGCTGTTTCCTCTACGGGCTCGTCTATTACCTGCCCGTCTATATCGTAACGATGATCGTCGGGATTTTCTGGGAAGTCGTTTTCGCGACCGTCTACAAACACGAGGTCAACGAGGGATTCTTCGTTACCGGATTCCTCTTCCCGCTCATCTGCCCCGCCACGATTCCCCTATGGCAAGTCGCGCTCGCCATCTCCTTCGGCGTCGTGATCGGCAAGGAAATCTTCGGAGGCACCGGGCGAAACTTCCTCAACCCCGCCCTCGTCGCCAGAGCCTTCCTCTTCTTCGCCTACGCCGGACAAATCACCGGCGACAAAGTCTGGACCGCCGTCGACGGCGTCTCCAAGGCGACCCCCCTCTCCTACGCCTCCGAAGGCGCCCAAGCGATTGTCGGCGCGGGGTATCAATGGTACGACGCGTTCCTCGGCCTTATCCCCGGCGCCGTCGGCGAAACCTCGACCGTCTGCTGCCTTATCGGCGCCGCCGTCCTGCTGACCGCCGGAATCGCGTCCTGGAGAATCATGGGCTCGATGTTCGTCGGAGGCATGGGCTTGGCGTGGATCTTCTCCCTCTGCGGAAGCAACAACCCCGCCATGAACCTCGGGCCGTGGTGGCACTTCGTCCTCGGAGGGTTCGCCTTCGGCATGGTCTTTATGGCGACCGACCCGATCTCCGCCGCGCAAACGCGCCTCGGTCAATACATTTACGGGCTGCTCGTCGGCGCCCTCGTCATTGTCGTTCGAGTCTTTAACCCGGCGTACCCCGAAGGGTGCATGCTCGTTATTCTGTTCGGCAACTGCGTCGCTCCGCTTATCGACCACTTCGTCGTCGAAGCGAACGTTCGCCGTCGTATGAAACGACTTCAAGCGCGATAAGAAGGGAGACGCGAATTATGGCAAAAGAATCGATTTCAAGAACCTTCGCCGTCGCCGCCGGACTTTGCGTCGTCTGCGCGCTGATCGTGGCGATCGCCAGCGTCTCCCTTAAAGGGGCGCAAGAGCGCAACAAAGCGCTCGACAAACAAGTCAATATTCTCCGAGCCGCCGGCCTGCTCCAACCGACCGAAAAGGTCGACGCCAGCCGAGCCGCCGAGCTCTTCGAGAACTGCAAAACCGTCGTCGTCGACCTCGAGTCCGGAACGATCGACGAGAGCGCCGATCCCGCCGAAATCGAGAAAGATCCCAACAACAAGATCAAACTCGACAAAGCCGACGATATCGCCTCCATTAAGGAAATCCCCGCGAAAACCGTCGTCTACCTCTTCTACGACGAGACCGGCGAACTGAAAACCGTCGTCCTCCCGATCGTCGGCTCCGGACTTTGGTCGGTTTTATATGGGTTCTTCTCCCTCGACGGCGACCTGAACTCGACGGCGAACATCGTCTTTTACGACCACGGCGAAACCCCCGGTCTGGGCGGCGAAATTTCCAATCCGGTTTGGACCGCCAAGTGGAAGGGAAAGAAGGCGTTCAACCAAAACGGAGAGCCCGCTCTGCGCGTGATTAAGGGAACCGCGGACCCCGCCAGTTCCGATATCGACGGCATTTCCGGCGCCACCCTCACCGGAAAGGGCGTTACCAACACGGTAACCTTCTGGCTCGGCGAAAAGGGATTCGGTCCGTTCCTGAAAAATTTGCGAGCTCAAAACGGCTCCAAGAGCGAAAACTGAAAGGGCAAGCGCGATGGAACTTACTCAAAACGATAAGAAAAGTTTTCTAGAACCGCTGTTTAAAAACAACCCGGTTTTCGTTCAAATCTTGGGAATCTGCTCCGCGCTCGCCGTTACCACGAGCATGAAGACCGCGATCACGATGACCCTCGCCGTTACCTTCGTCACCGCGTTCTCCAACGTCGGGGTCTCCCTCATTCGCAAGTTTATTCCCGGCTCGATTCGCATGATCGTCGAAATGACGATTATCGCCGCGCTGGTTATTCTCGTCGACCAACTCATCAAAGCGTTTTCGTACGACCTGAGCAAACAACTCTCCGTCTACGTCGGCCTCATTATCACGAACTGCATCGTGATGGGGCGCGCCGAGGCGTTCGCCATTAAGAATGCCCCGACCGGCAGTTTCCTCGACGGACTTGGGAACGGGCTCGGGTACGGCTGCGTCCTTCTGATCGTCGCTTTCTTCCGCGAACTCTTCGGATTCGGCAAAATCTTTGGATTCGTCGTGTTCAAGACGGTTCAAAACGGAGGTTGGTACGTTCCGAACGGGCTAATGGTCACCGCCCCCGCCGCTTTCTTCCTCATCGGCGCGATCATTTGGATCGCGAAAACGTTCAACAAGAGTTTGCAAGACGCCGAATGACCCTCGCGTCGTTCGATAAGGATATAAATCGATATGGAACATATTCTCTCGATGTTCGTCCAAGGGGTCTTCACGCAAAACCTTGCGTTGTCGCTCTTCTTGGGCATGTGCACCTTCCTGGCGGTCTCCAAAAAAGTGAGCTCCGCCATCGGGCTGGGAATCGCCGTTATCGTCGTGCAGACGATCACCATTCCCGTCAACAACTTGCTGTACAACTTCGTCCTTCGCGAAGGCGCCCTCTCCTGGCTCGGTCTTCCGAACCTCGATCTGAGCTTCCTTTCGTTCATTACCTTTATCGGGGTCATCGCCGCGATCGTTCAGATCCTCGAAATGACCCTCGATCGGTTCTTCCCGCCCCTTTACAACGCGCTCGGCGTCTTCCTACCCCTGATCACCGTAAACTGCGCGATCATGGGCGGTTCGCTCTTTATGCAACAGCGCGACTACAACTTCGGCGACAGCTGCCTCTACGGCCTCTTTTCCGGCCTCGGATGGGCGTTCGCGATCGCCGTGTTGGCGGGTATTCGCGAGAAACTCGAGTACGCCCATTCCCCGAAAGGGCTTCGCGGGCTCGGCGTCGCCTTTATGACCGCCGGGCTTCTCGCGATGGCGTTTATGACCTTCTCGGGCATGTGATTAGGAGGAACCGACTATGAGCGCTATTGGCATTGTTTTCGCGGGCGTGGTCGCGTTCACGCTGATCGTTCTCGCCCTCGTCGCCATCATTCTCGCGGCGAAATCGACGTTGGTTCCCAGCGGAAACGTCAAAATCGAAATCAACGGCGACAAATCCAAAACCCTGAGCGTCCCGACCGGCGGAAAGCTGCTCGGAACCCTCGCCGATCAAAAGATTTTCGTCCCCTCCGCCTGCGGCGGCGGCGCGACTTGCGGGCAGTGCAAAGTTCGCGTCCTCTCCGGCGGCGGAGAAATCCTGCCCACCGAAGTCGGGCATATGTCCCGGCGCGAAATCAAAACCGGCGTCCGTTTGGCGTGCCAAACCCCCGTCAAGCAGGACATGCAAATCGAGATTCCGCCCGAGGTCTTCTCCGTTAAGAAATGGACCTGCACCGTTCGATCCAATCAAAACGTCGCGACCTTCATCAAAGAGCTCGTCCTCGAGCTGCCGGAAGGCGAGAGCGTCGACTTCAAGGCGGGCGGCTATATCCAAATCGAGCGACCCGCCGGGATTCGCGTCGAGTACAAAAACTTCGACATTCCCAAGGAATATCGCGCCGATTGGGACAAGTTCAACGTCTGGAGATACGTCAGCGACGTCAAAGAGCCCGTGATGCGCGCCTACTCGATGGCGAACTATCCCCAAGAAAAGGGGATCGTCAAACTGAACGTCCGCATCGCCTCCCCGCCCCCGAGAACCCCCGACGTCGAGCCGGGATTGATGAGCTCCTTCATTTTCAGTCTCAAACCCGGCGACAAAGTCGTCGTCAGCGGCCCTTACGGCGAGTTCTTTATTCGCGACACCCCCTGCGAAAAAGTCTACATTGGCGGAGGCGCCGGCATGGCTCCCCTTCGCTCCCACATCTTCGAACTCCTCAAACACCTCGATCGCAAGGAGAAAATCTCCTTCTGGTACGGCGCGAGAACCCTTCGCGAGGCGTTCTATATCGACGAGTTCGAGGAGCTCGCCAAGACCCACCCGAACTTCTCCTTCCACCTCGCCCTCGACAATCCCCTCCCCGAGGACAACTGGACCGGCTACAAAGGCTTTATCCACCAAGTCCTTTACGACAACTACCTAAAGAACCACAAAGCCCCCGAGGACTGCGAGTACCTCATGTGCGGGCCCCCCATGATGGTTCAGTCCGTCTTGAAGATGCTCGACAACCTCGGCGTCGAGCGCGAGAGTATCTTCTTCGACAACTTCGGCGGTTGACGCCCCGAAGCTAAGACTCTCCCCCTTGCGGACGACGAGACGACCCCGTTTCGTCGTCCGCTTTTTTATCCCGTCGCGAAACCTCCGATACGTTGACAAAACCAAAAGACGGAACATAATGAACGGCGTCGCGATCCCCGCGCGCGACCTTCGCGAACCAAACGAGGAAAGACCATATGCTTATTCTTACGATCGAATCGAGTTGCGACGAAACGGCGGCCGCGGTCGTCGACGGGAATCGGAACGTCTTGGGCGCCTCCCTCGCGTCCCAAATCGAGGTTCATCAAAAATACGGCGGGGTCGTTCCCGAAATCGCCTCCCGAAGGCATATGGAGGCGATTCTCCCCGTGATCGCCGAGGCGATCGAGCAAGCGAAGATCTCCCTCGACGATCTCGACGCCGTCGCCGTCGTGAACGAGCCCGGGCTCGCCGGATCCCTCCTCGTCGGGCTCGCCGCCGCTAAGGCGATTTGCGTCGCGAAAAACAAGCCCCTGATCGCGATCAATCACCTGCAGGCCCATATTTACGCCTGTAAAGTCGCCTTCGACGAAGACTTGTTCCCCTGCGTCGGGCTCATTGTCAGCGGAGGTCACTCCAGCCTCTACCGCTGCTCCGGTCCGATCGATTTCGAGCCCCTCGGAACCACGATCGACGACGCGGCGGGAGAGGCGTTCGATAAAGTCGCCTCCATGCTCGGCTTGCCCTACCCCGGCGGCCCCTCGATCCAAAAAGCCGCCGAAAAAGGAAACCCAAAAGCCTACGATTTCCCGAGGCCCATGCTCAAAGAGCCCGACAGAATGCAATTCAGTTTCAGCGGGCTCAAAACCGCCGTTCGATACAAGCTCATGGGAACCGGAAAAGTCGACTACGAACAACTCGATATCGACGAACAAACCCGCGCCGACATTGCCGCCTCCTTCCAAGAGGCGGTCTGCGACTGCCTCGTCGGAAAAGCGGTTCAAGCCCTCAAAAAATGCCGCGCCAAAACCCTCTGCGTCGGAGGGGGCGTCGCCGCCAACGCCAAGTTCCGAGAAAAAGCCCTCGACGCCGCCGCCCGATATCGATTTAAGCTATATATCGCCCCTCCGAGCCTCTGCACCGACAACGCCGTAATGGGCGCCATCGCCATCGAGCGATACAAAGCCGGGCTCTTCGAGGACCTCGATCTCGACGTCTCCCCGGGGCTTGTTCGAGATAAGTAAAGAAAAGCGCTCCCGTTAGTCCGCGACTTTGTGCAACTCCGCCGTAAGATCCGCGATTGTTGCCGATTTAAGTTCCTTCTCCATAGAAAGTTGAGCCTTGACTAGAGTCTCGCCGAGAGCGCGACGAACGTTCTTTCCTACGGGACAAAGAGGATTCGGACTCGAATGCCAATTGAAAAGCCCTGACTCGTCGACGCTCTCGACCGCCTTGTACACGTCGTAAAGAGATATCTCCTCCGACCGGCGCCCAAGGCGAACTCCCGTCTTGCCGCGACTGATCGCGATAATGCCGGCTTCTTTCAGTTTCGTCATCAGGGTTCGTATTACCACGCGATTAACCCCGACGCTTCCGGCAAGAAACGCGCTCGTTACGCTCGTCGATTTCTGAAAATAATCGATGCAAGCGACAATATGAACCGCGATCGTAAATCGACTCGCTATCTGCAAATCGCTATCCTTTCGAAAGATCGCGGAACACCGCGACCTTACGCGCCGTACGCCGATATCCGGCGACGAATATTGGCGCCTTTTTCCAACTCGTCAACGATGGCTATCGCGTAATCGGCGTAACTAATCGCGCTTTCGCCGCGGTCGTTGGTCGCGAACTCCTCGCCGCCCAACAAGTATTTGCCCGTCCTAGCCCCGTCCGCCTGAAAGTCCGCCGCCGGACTGACGTACGTCCAAGCGACGTCCGATCGCTCCCGCAACTCCGACAGCGCTTTCGCCATTGCGGACGCCAGCGGCTTGAAACTCTCGGGAAAGTTGGGCGCGTCCGACAAACAACTCGTCCGCGTCTCGTCCAAATAAAGACTACCCGCCCCGCCAACGACAAGCAAACGCGCGCTCGTTCCCGAGAGTAAATCGCAGAGGCGCGCGAGCGACTCGCCGTGCAAGTGAAGCGTCTCCTCCGTCCAAGCCCCAAACGCGTCCACCACCGCGTCGTATCCGCTCAAATCCTCCTTCGTCAGATCGAACAAGTCTTTCCGAACGTAATTGCTGGCGCTCGTCTTATTCTCGCCTCGTCCGAACGCGACGACCTCGATTCCTCGAGATAGCGCCTCGTCCACAATCTTGCGACCCGCTTTGCCGTTGGCCGCGACCACTGCGATCTTCATTGTATTCTACCTTTCTCCTTAAATCTTTCAAGAACCTCGACAACTTTTGATTGTCTTGTAATAATGATTATTACACGTTATTATATCGCCCGTTCAAACTTGTCAATATAATTATTACACATTTTCGTTTTTTGAAAAAAAATGGCAAAAGGGCAGTTTGTCGATTGAAAACAGTCTTTCAAAAAAGTACCATCGATTAGAGACTCCGTTTCGCGAGGAAACGGGGGCCCTAAAAATGCGTTGGTCGTCGAGAATCGTTCCGCTGGGAACGAGGATTGAATTCGTGTTTTTAAGAGGGAGAATAAGATGCTTTTCACGAGTGGGACTCGCGCGCGGGACGATCGGGGCGCGTCCGGTCGAGAACGGAGAAAACCGCGTTTCGAGACGCTGGAAGAACGCCGACTTTTAAACGCGAGCCCCCTCTTCGACGTCCCGACCGTCGAAACCGCCCTGGTCTCAGAAGCGGTTCCCTCCTCCCATATCGTCCCCGGGCTCCAATCGCTCGACGAATCCCTCGAAATCGCCCTGCGCCAAGCCGGGCAAAACCCGAGCGCCCTCTCGCAAAACTTCGTCTTCAATCTCAATAGCGATCCTAATTCGAACAAGACGATCTATCTCGACTTCAACGGTCATACTTATACCGGTTCCTCTTGGAACAACGGCGCGAAAATTACGGTTCCCCCTTTCGATACCGACGGAAACGCCTCGACCTTTTCCAACGCGGAACTTCGATTGATCTACGAAATTTGGGCGCGCGTCGCCGAAGACTACGCCCCCTTCGAGGTCAACGTGACCACAAAAGCCCCGAGCGCCGACCAACTGACAAAAACCCCAAATATAAACGACGAAACCTACGGTATTCGCGTCGCCGTCGGCGGCTCTTGCAACGACTGGTACGTTAAGACCGGGACAAAATCCGGAGTCGCCGAAATCGGGTCCTTCAACGCATCGACCGACGTACCCTGCTTTGTCTGGTCCAAAACCCTAGCGCAAGCCGGCTACCAGTACTTTGGAGCACAAGTCGCCGACTCCGTCTCCCACGAAGTCGGCCACTCCTTGGGACTAGCTCACGACGGAAAAGGAAGCGAAGAGTACTACCTCGGAGCCGACGGTTGGGCCCCCCTTATGGGAGCCGCCGGCGTCCAACCCCTTTCGATATGGTCGAACGGAGACTACGACGGCGCCACAAATCGCGAGGACGACCTCGCCGTCATTGTCGCCAACAACGGGTTCGGATATCGCGACGACGACTGCGGCGACTCCTTCGACCAAGCCCAAAGACTGACCTTCTCCGCCTCCGGAAACCTCGGTTCCGGAACGATCGAAAGAAATACCGACGTCGATTTCTTCTCCTTTGCCCTAAACGGCGAGGCCTCCACCCTCGTCGTCGGAGGGCTTCGCGGGCTGACCAATCTCGACGCCCTCGTCAAGATTTACGACTCCAATCGCGAGCTCGTCGGAACCTACGACCCCAAAGAGAGCCTCTACGTCCGCGTCGATCTGACAAATTTCGCCCCCGGCGAGTACTATATGTCCGTCGAGGGAACCGGGTTAATTCGATACGGCGAACTTATTTACTCCGACTATGGCAGTCTGGGCGCCTATGCGATCTCGACTATTCCGACCGCGAGCGCCCCCGGGCTTTCCGAACCCAACGACAATATGACCGACGCCTATCCCCTCGGCCCAATTGCCGGAACCAAGGTTTTCACCTCAAAAATCGACCGCGCCGACGACGAGGACTGGTACTCCTTTACCCTGCTAAAAACAGGAACGGCGAACGATTCTATTAAACTTACCGCTCAATACTACAACTCCTCCAACTGCTTGACCCTCCAACTCCTCGACGAAAAAAGCGAGCTTGATCGATACGCCTTCGCCCAAAACGTCGCGAGCGTCTCGCTAAACGGGCTCGCCCCGGGAACTTACTACTTTCGCGTTTACGACGCCTATAACTCCGCGACCGTCAACGCCTATCGCGCGGAAATCAACGCCCCCGGCGCGATGCTCGAAACCCCGACCCTCGAACTGGTTCGAGCCTCCGCGACGAGCGCGACCGCCGCCGTCGGAGCCGTCGCCGGCGCCTCGAAATACAAGATCGAATACTCGACCGACAAATTCTTCCGGACCGGGGTGAAAACGATCTCTCTAACGAGCGCCGGATCGAAAACGATCGCCGCGCTAACCGCCGGAGAGACCTATTACTTCCGCGCGAGAGCCGTCGGAAACGAAACGACCTTCTTCAGCTCCGACTGGATCGTTCGCGAAATCGCCCCGACCCTACCGTCGCAAACAACGCTCGCCGCCCCGACCGTCGCCTCGATCTCGACCAACGCGAACTCCGCGACTTTTACCGTCGCCGCCGTCCCCAACGCGACCGCCTACCTCGTCGAATATTCGACCGTCTCTAGCTTCCAAACCTCGACGAGCAAGACGTTTGCGAGCTCCGGTTCGAAAACGATTTCCGGTTTGACCCCGAATACGAAATACTATTTCCGAGTCAAGGCGACCGCGACCGGCTTCAACGACTCCGAATGGACTCAATTCGACGCGACGACCCAAAAAGCGACCCTGACCGCCCCCGGTATCGCCGCGAAGTCGACGACCGACGCGTCGGCGTCCTTTACGATCGGCGCCGTCGCGAACGCGAATAAATACGTCGTTCAATACGGAACCGACGAGAACTTCGAATCGCCCGCGACCAAATCGTTCGCGACCTCCGGCTCGCAAACGATTTCCGGCTTGACGCCGAATACGAAATACTACTTCCGCGTCAAGGCGACCGCGACCGGATTCAACGACTCCGAATGGACGACCTTCAACCTAACGACCAAGAAAACGACCCTCCCCGTCCCGACTGTCCGATCGATTTCAACGACCGAAACGAGCGCCTCGTTCGTTGTCGGCGCCGTCGCGAACGCGAATAAATACGTCGTTCAATACGGAACCGACGAAAACTTCCAATCCCCGGCGAGCATAACGTTTACGAGCCGCGGAACGCAAACGATTTCCGACTTGACCCCGAACGCGAAATACTATTTCCGCGTCAAGGTGTCCGCCGCCGGATTCAACGACTCCCCTTGGACGACTTTCGAAGCGACGACTCAAAAGGCGACCCTAACCGCGCCCGAAGCGCGCGTTGCGAGCGCTACGACGACCGCCCTTTACGTCGAAATCCGCGAAGTCGACGACGCCGCGAAATACGTTCTTCAATACGACCTCGACCCCAACTTCCCTTCCCCGAAAGAGAAAACCTATTCCGCGCCCGGAAAGCGCTGGATTACGAATCTTACCCCTCGATCGACTTATTATTTCCGCGTTAAGGCGACCGCCGACGAATTCGACGATTCCGTCTGGACGAACTTTGAGGGAACGACCAAAACCCCGACCCTCGCGACCCCGAAAATCGACGCGATCTCGGTCGACGAAACCGTCGTCTCGTTTAACCTCGCCCCCGTCCCGAGCGCCGAGCGCTACCTCGTCGAATTCGCCCCCGACTCCAATTTCTCGCGCGGCGCGAGCGTTTCCTTCGATTCGCCCGGCGAGAAAACGATCGCCGATTTGGAACCAAATTCCACATATTACTTCCGCGTTAAAGCGATCGCCGACAATTACAACGACTCCCCGACCGCGTCCTTCGCCGCCTCGACCTTTAACGCGAAAGAGAGACTCGAAATTCAAGAGGGGTGCGACGCGCTACTGTCCCCGCCGGACGAGATTCCCGAAGGCGCGGCGCTCTACTGGAATTTGTCGAACAAACCCCTAGACTCCCTCGACGATTACGTCCCGGCGGACCCAAATCTCGTCCTCCTCCATAGCGACTACCCCGCCTCGGAAGGACGACTCGTCGCGAGAATCAGAATCCGCGACGCGCAAGGCGCCTTCGGAGACTCGCAAACCGCGGTTCTCAATTTCGTTCGCGTTCATCCGACGATCGAGGTTAAATCGGAAGCGCTCGCGGAAGGCTCCGTTCTCCGACTCGATCTAACCGCCAGATTCCCGATGGGGGAATCGATCGCCCTTTGGACCCTCGATTGGGGAGACGGAACGACGACGACCCGCGAAGAGCTGGGAACCGAACTAATCGCGACCCATTTTTACCAATCGCAAAGCGCGAAAACGACTTACAAAGTCAAAATTTCTCTCGTCGACGAGACGGGATTCGTATCGACTTGGCTCGACGTCGCGACCTTCTCGCCCCCCGTCTCCGCGAGCGAAGCGGCCGACGAGCGCGGCCCGATGAAAACGAGCGAGGCTCCAAATGTCCGGAAACGCGAGAGCGCGCCCTTCGTTTCGGTTCCGCCGACCGCGAAGTTCCGAAAAACGCGAGACATTCTCGACCGCGCTTTTGAAGAGTACTCCGACGACGAGTCCGTTGAACTCTCCCGTTTGTTCTCGGTATCGCGTTGAGTCCTCGCCGCCGTCAACTAAACGCAAAAAGGAGGTTCGCGGCGCTTTTTTTTTGGGGCCCCAACGATATAATATGACCGTGTCGACGAGAGTCCGAGTCTCGTCGCGATAGCAAAACGAATCAAGGAGAACGAAATGCAACGACGCGATTTTTTGAAAACGGCGGCGGCGACCTCGGCGACCATCGCCTCCCCGCTGTTCGCGGACGAAGACGAGGGTTCCGTCGTCTACTTTACCAAAACGATCACGCCGGAAAAAGCCCTGGAGCTCTATCGAGCCTTGGGGCGGAAACTTAAAGGAAAAGTTGGCGTCAAAACCCACTCGGGCGAACCGACCGGAAACCATTACCTTAAACCCGATTTCCTCAAACCGCTCGTCGACGAAGTCGACGGAACCTTCGTCGAGTGCAACACGGCTTACCCGGGCCGACGAATGAAAACCGAAGACCATTGGAAAGTCGTCGAGGAGCACGGATTTAAAAAGGTCGCCCCGTTCGATATTATGGACGCGGAAAAAGAGATCGAGTTGCCTATTCCGAACGGCAAACAAATCAAAGTCAACTATGTCGGCGCCAATTTGGCGAACTACGATTCGTTGTTGGTAACTTCCCATTTCAAAGGACATCAAATGGGAGGCTTTGGCGGGGCGCTGAAGAATATCTCGATCGGTATCGCGTCCTCGCGCGGAAAAGCTCATATTCACGGCGCCGGAGATCCCGAGCGCATGTGGGACTGCGAGCAAAACAAGTTTCTCGAGGCGATGGCCGACGCGTGTCGTTCTATCCTAGACAAATTCGGCGAGAATATCGCTTTCGTCAACGTGATGAAAGATCTCTCGATCGACTGCGATTGCAACGGCGCTCCCCATAAGCCCGAAATGGCCGATATCGGTATTCTCGCCTCTATAGACCCCGTCGCGATCGACCAAGCGTGCTACGACCTCGTCGTTAATTCCGAGGACAAGGGAAAAGAGAGCCTAATTGAAAGAATGGACTCGAGAAACGCGACCCATATCCTCGAAGCCGCCGAAGCGCTCGGAGTTGGGTCGAGAAAATACAAGTTGATCGAACTTTGACCCTCTTGTCCCGCTCTATTTGCTAAATCGCTATTTGCTAAATCGCGGGGCGCGACCCGATCGCCCCGCGACCCGTCGCGCCCTCGCGCGCAATGAGTCCGCCGCGAGCGCCTACCGCCTCCGGCTCGGCGCGGCCCTCCGTCGACGAGCCGGCGGAGGCGTCGCCTCCCCTTCGTCCTCTTGCGAGCCCCGACCCGCTTTCTTCGCTTTCGCGCGGCGAGCGTCCGCCTCTTTCTGGATCGCCGTTCGCTGCTCCACGATCTCCTCGTCCGTTTGACCCGGAATCGCCCCGTTCATTCGCGCTCGTTGGGGATCGACCTTCGGCGCGGCCGCGACCGAACGATTGTGCGTTTCCCAAACCCAGCCGTCCCACTGGAAGAGGAGACCGCGTCCTAAAATCGCGACGAACATAAACATAAAGTAAACGAGAAGCGCTTTCCCGTAATTGCAGTCGAAGAAAATCAGCGCCCCGAAAGCCCCGATCGCCCCGATCGCGAGCATATAGACGCACGAGACCGGACCCGTGCCGAGGAAATGAACCAGCGTCTCAAAGACGAGCCAAGAAAGCCCGAAAACGATCGCCGCTTTCAACGAGCGAATCCGCCGCTCGTTCCCGAGAAACATTTCCAAGTCGTTTTCGTCGCGGATCAGCGTGTAGCCGAACTCGCAAATCGGGAGCGCGACCAAAAAGACCGCGATCGCCCCAAAAATCCCGCTTATCAGTTTCGAGCCGATCGCCCCGACGAGAAACGTCAGCGCCAGCGCCCCGAGGGACCCCATAATCCCCCAAAAGACCTGTTTCCCCGTGTAGAGAAACCGTCGCATCGCGATCGGACGCGCGTCGTGACCGACCGTCTTCTTCGCTTTGCCACCGTCCACGACCACGTCGGGGGCGTGGATAATCACCTGCTCTTTTGGGATTTCAATAATATGCCCGCACTTTGGGCACGGACCTCTTTTGCCCGCGAACCGATCGTCGACCTCGAACGACGTCATACATCCGGGACATATTACTCGAATCGCCATCGATGACTCCTTTGGATTTTATAGAAACGCTTCGCTCGAGAAGCGCTCGCGTTCTTTAAGGTTTGAGCCGTCCGAGCCCTCGCGCCGCCCGCGACCCGTTGAGCTTCTCCAGCGCTTTCGGCTCCTCGGAGAGCAGGCGAACGATTTGGCTCGACGTCGTTCCCAGCGCCTTCGCCGCCAGTGGCAAATCCTCGCCGACCAACGCGTAAACGTCGAAAAACTCCGAGACCAGTATCGGATAATCGAAATGCGAGGACGAGACGCTCAACTTGCCCCCGACCAATCGCGCGAACCAGCGAAAATCGCGCGCGACCTCGGGCGCCAAAACGACTTCCCCCGACTCGCGCCGGTCGTCCCCGTCGGCGACCTCCGGTATGTCGCGAACGTTGAGCGCGATTTCCAGCCGCAACCTCGCCAGGGCGACAGCGCGGTTCTCCGACTGCGACCGTCGCTCCGACGCTTGACCGACGAGCCCGGTCGGTTCGTGGTAAAATCGAACCGCCGTCTCGACCTTATTGCGATTCTGCCCCCCCGGTCCCGAGCGACGACCGCGCTCGAATCGGCATTGAGCTTCGAGCTCCTTCGGCGCCAAATAAACGGGGGAACCGCGCATCGTCTCAAAAAAGCGCCCAAACGAAAACGAGGAGCTTCCGTTTGAGCGCCAAATCAACTAACTAGGGACGAGACCCGCTCGGAATCAAAGGTGAAGTCCGAACTTGTCGCCGTCGTCTTTGCGCCCCAGGCCGCCCTTCAGCGGCTTCTTGGTTTGCAGCTGGCGAATCATCTCGCGCTTGGCGGCGATCTCCGCGTTCTCGCGCTCTCGCGCTTCGTCCTCGATCGCTTGAGCCTCGGCGTCCGCTTTCGCTTGAGCCTCTTCGCGCTCCTTGATTCGCGGATCGTCCTGCGTTCGCTTAATCGAAAGCCCGATCTTCCGCTTGCTCTGGTCGATCGAGAGAATCTTGACGTCCACCAAGTCGCCGACCGTCAGCGCGTCGGAGACTTTATTGACGCGGCGATAAGAAATCTCGCTAATATGGACCAGCCCCTCGACCCCGTTCGGCAACTCGACGAACGCCCCGAAGTCCATAAGCCGCGTTACTTTGCCGCGAACCACGTCGTCGACCTTGTACTCCGACTCCACGAGCCGCCACGGATCCGCCGCCGTGTCCCGCAAGGACAGCGAAATGCGATTCCGCTCCATGTCCATCTTGAGAATCGTAACCTTGACCTTGTCCCCGACGTTCACGACGTCCGAAGGCTTGTCGACCCGGCCCCAGCCCATCTGGGAAACGTGAACGAACCCGTCCACCCCTCCGAGATCCACGAAAGCCCCGACGTCGATCAGCTTGCGAACCGTTCCCTCGCGAGTCTCGCCGACCGCCAGCTCCGCCAGCGTCTTCTCTCTCATCTCCGCCCGCTCCATTTGCATCAGCTTGCGGCGACTCACGACGAGATTCCTGCGCTCGGGGTTGACCTCGATTACGACGCATTTCCAAGTCGTTCCAATAAACTGCTCCGCGCTCGCCAGATCGAAATCCGCGGTCTGGACGTGCCCGGCGGGCATAAACCCGCGCAGCTTGCCAACTTCGACCTCGAGCCCGCCCTTATTGACGCCGGTAACTCGCGCTTCGACGATCGCGTCCTTCGAAATGCTCAGCCAGTCCCCGACCTCCGCCGCCGCCAGCGGAAGCGATACCTCGTAGTACCCGTCCTCGCGATTGAACCGCGTTACGACCGCGTCGAACGTCTGACCGACCGTAAGCTCCATATCGTCCGGGAACTGCTTCAGCGGAATGAGCCCGAGTTCCGTCGACCCGATATTGACGAAGACCGAGTCTTTCGTAATCGTTTCGACGCGGCAAGTTACCTTCGTCCCTTCTTCCAGCTGCTCGGCGTTTACGTTCGCGTCCACGCTCGACGTCATCATCGTCTCGAGCTCTTGACCCTCGATCAACGCCGCGAATTCGTCCTCCAAGTCCCCGGAGAGGCCCTCCCGACGATTCGGAAGAACCGCCGACGTTTGCGGACGCCTCGGCGCAACGATTTTGCGCTCCGGCCGATCGCCGCGCTCGCGGCGCGGACGCCGCTCCCGCTTCTCGCCGGTTTCGGCGCTCGAGCCGTCGCTCGGTTTGACGCCGTCGCCGCTCTCCTCGGCTCGCTTGCGGCGCTTCGCGTCTCGGATCGCGCTCAGCGGAGCGACGTCTCCGCCCGCTTTCTTAATGCGCTCTTCTATTTGGTCGGCGGTTACGACCGGCGCGTCCGCGTTGATCGCCTGGTACGTTGGCAACGGAGCCGGAGCTTGAGCTTCCGCGCTCGTTTGGGGTTCGGTCGTCGGGGTCTCTTGGGTCGCGCCTTCGGCGGCGACGGTGGGTTCGGTGTTTTCCATTGTTATCAATCAGTCGCGCGATCTCGAGGCGCGACGCTCGGCGCTCGCTGCGCGAAGCGCGGGGTCCAAAAAAATGCGACGCGAGAAACCGGGATCGCGTCGACGTCGAGCGGCGCCCGGTCGCCGTTTGTCGAACAAAAGTCGACGATTAAAATTCGATTACAAAAAATTGAAATTCGATTACTCGTCTCGCGTCCCCGTTACGGAACCACCGCGAAACGAACCGGGATCACGACGTCGCTCGACGTCTCCTCCGTCTCCCCGATCGAAATCGCGATCTCTCCGAGTCGCTCCGTCTCGGGCCCCATAAACGCCCCTTGAGGCGAATTGGCGGGCACCTCGACTTCCACTCCGACGAGTCGAATCGGAGACGTCTTCTGCAGTTCCTCCGGCGGATACGTCAACTCGACTTTAATCCAATCGGGACGAACGCTCTTGACTTTCACCGTGTTCTCGTCGACGTGGATCTTGTCGAAGATCGTTAAGCGAACGCTCGTCTTCTTCCCGGTCGACTGCGGCACGTTGTCCAGTCGCAAAATTCCGGTGTCCTTGTCGTCGTAAAACGCGCCCGCGACCTTAACGCTGCTTCCGGATACCTGACCGGAGACGAAAACGTCCACGATCGGCGTCTTCGGACTATTCGTGCGAAGTCTCAACTGCGTTTGGAAGGGGCCTTGGGGAAGACCCGGCTTCAGCGTAACCGTCCCTTGGAACAGATTTTGCGTCTGCATATAGAGCTTGCTCTTGCGATCCGCCTCCGTCAGATGGTCCAGCGTGTCGCGAGTCAGCGTTACCTCGAAATGCTCCGGATCCGCGATCTCGACGTCTTCGATTTCCAATGGGAACGCGCTTCCGTCCTCGTTTTTCTCAAATCCCATAATGCGGAAAGGACGACTCATCGTCTGACTCGCCGACGCGTTCGGGAACGTGATCTCCCCGACGTCGCAGACGATCGGCGACGTGTAAAGCCCGCGAACCGCGAACATAACCTCTTTATTGTCCGGGTCGTTCGTCAAAACGCGAATCCCTTGGCTAAAAACGCCCCCGGAGCGCGCCCCGTCCCACATAAACTTCACCGTCGCCTTCTCGCCCGGCTTAAGAATCGACTTCGAAATCGTGAACTCCGTGCAGAAGCAACCCTTGCCACCGTCCGCGAGCGTCATGTCGGCGTCCCCAACGTTCGTTATGTAGAAGAGGTGCTCCCCCTTCTCCGACGACGGGTTCTTCTCCACGATTCCGAAATCGAAATCGGTCTCCTCGACCATAACTTTCGGCAGTTTCCCGCGCTTGCCGCTCTTGCCGCCCGACGCGTCTCCGGAAGGATTGGTCTCCTTGCCCGCGTTGGCGATCGCCACTCCCTTATTGACCTCGAGGGACGGGGTCCAAGACATTTGACTCGCTTGAAACGCCCCCAGAGAGTAGCCGACTCCGATTCCCAAAAGAACGCCCGCGATTACCGTGGCGAGAAAAGAGCGCATAATCTTCACCTTAACAATTTGATACGCTAAATCCGCCCGGGGAGACGCCCCGAGCGAAACGTTGGTCGCCCGCGCCCTCGAGGACGCGGGCCGTTCCCGGGAAAACTACTCGATCGAGTACTCGTCCGCCAAGCGAATGAACTTCTCGACGTCCGCCTCCGTCAAGACGCCGCGGCGCTCGATTTCCGTCTTCGCCGTCTTGCCCGAGAGCTTTTCCCGCGCCGAAATCGAAATGCGGCCCGCCTTGTCGAACGAGTACGTTACGTCGACCAACGTCCCCTTCGGGAGATTCTCCGGCAAATCGACGATGCGGCACTTCCCCAGCAGCGCGCAAGCCGAAGGATCCGGCGCGTCCCCTTCCATAACCTGAACGGAAATCCTCGTTTGACCGTCTTTGTTCGTCTGGAACGTCTTCGTGATCGAGTAAGGAAGCGTCGTGTTGCGCGGAATCATAATATGATTGACCATTTCCTTCTCTTTGTTCGCCGCGACCACGCCCAGACCGTGCGAGTTCACGTCCTCTTCCCGAACGTTGACCAGCATCTTCTTAACTCGCTCGTCGAGCTGGCTCGCTCCGTTGTGCTGCGCTTCGAGAATCGCCGCGTGAATCGCCGCCCCTCGAGCCACCGCCGTGTGCGGGTCGAGGTCCGGGTTCCGATAGGGAACCAGACCCGTAACGCGCTCCAGCATCGCCGGAACTTGAGGCATGAGCGTGGAGCCCCCGATCATAACGACCGCGTCGAGATCCGAGAACTTCATGTTCGCTTGAGCGATCACGTACTCCGTCGTGTCGGCGGTGCGCTGGAGAAGGTCGTAAGTCAATTCCTCGAACAGCTTGCGCGTAATCGGAACCGAAATCGAGCGACCCTCGTGGCGGCACGAAATATTCGTCTGCTCGCGAGTCGTCAGCTGGATTTTCGCCACGTCGCAGTCGTTGCGAAGAATTTGCATCGTCTTCGGGAACTGGTGCAAATTCACCCCGTGCTTCTCCAGGAATTGCTCGCAAACGTAGTCCGCCAACCGGTCGTTCCAGTCGACGCCCCCCAACTTCACGTCCCCGTCCGTCGAGACCACGTGGAAATTGTTCGCGCTATATTCGACGACCGTGGAGTCGAACGTCCCGCCCCCGAGGTCGTAGATCAAAATCTTGTGCGTCTTCTTATTGTCCGCACGGCCGAGCTCGCCCTTGTGCCAAGCGTACGTCAGCGCCGCCGCCGTCGGCTCGTTGATAATGCTGATCACGTTCAAACCCGCGATCCGACCCGCGTCTTGAGTCGACTTCCGGCGCGTGTCGTTGAAGTAGTACGGAACCGTGATCACCGCGTTCGCGATCGGGCCCAAACGGCGCTCCCCGTCTTGCTTCAGCTTGCGAAGAATCAGCGACGAAACGAACTCCGGCGTGATGTCTTGACCGTCGAATTGCCGATGGTAACCGACCGTCCCCATTTGGCGCTTAATGCGCTCGATGACGTTTTCCGGGTCCTCCATCGCCGCCCGACTGCGGTTCGGACCGACGATGACGTGGCGATTCTCGGCGAGGAGGATAAGACTCGCCGTTTCAACGTCGTCGTCGTCGTTTGGAATCGGTTCGGGCTCTCCTTGGTCGTTGACGATCGCCAACGTTGAAAAAGTGGTGCCCAAGTCGATGCCGACGGTTTTGCCTTCTTTAAATTCCATCTCAACCTCGCTTTTCGCGCGAAACTTCGCTTGTGACAGCGTCGCGTCCTAACGACGCGGCGACCGGGTCGACCGAGCCCATTTCGCCCAGTCTATTCCTATATGCTACCCGTTTCCCGCGCAAGAGTCAAGGAAAAGAAATGGAAAAAAAGGAGAAAATGAGCGATTTTTTTTGAACCCGAAACCCGAACTTCCCCTCCCAAACGCGGGCTTGACGCGTCCGACAAACCGCGTACAATGGGCGATTCGGTTCGCCGCGCGCTCCCCCTCGACGACAAGCCCCGCGACGAACCCATTTAGGACGCGAGCGAGGAACGGCGTTGGAAGCGCGAAAAACAAACGAAATCGATATGACGACCGGGCGGATCCTGCCCAAGCTATTGGCGGCGACTTTGCCGCTCATGGCCTCCAGCGTCTTGCAGCTCCTCTTCAACGCCGCCGACGTCGTCGTCGTCGGAAACTTCGCCTCCGAACACTCCCTCGCCGCCGTCGGATCCACCGGCGCCCTCGTCAACCTAATCGTCAATTTGTTCGTCGGCCTTTCCATCGGAGCCGCCGTCGTCGCCTCCTTCTACTACGGCGCCCAAGACGACCAAAAACTCTCGAAAACCGCCCATAGCGCGATGCTCCTCTCCCTCGTCGGAGGCGCCCTCCTCACCCTCCTCGGCGTCTGTTTCGCAGAGACTTTTCTCGTTTGGACTCGTGTCCCCCCCGAGGTCCTCCCCCTCGCGACCCAGTATATGCGCGTCTATTTCGCCGGGATCGTCGCCGTCATGGTCTTCAACTTCGGAGCCTCCCTACTGCGCGCCAAAGGCGATACGAAGCGACCCCTCTACTACCTTACGATCGCCGGGTTCGTCAACGTCGGCCTCAATTTGCTCTTCGTCGTCGCCTTCAAAATGGACGTCGCCGGAGTCGCCCTCGCCACCGTGATTTCCCAAGCCCTCGCCGCCTGGCAAGTCGTCAAATGCCTAATGAACGAAAACGACGCCTTCCGGATCGAGCCGCGAAAATTGCGTTTCGACAGGCCCATCGTCTCGGAAATCCTTAAATCGGGAATTCCCGCCGGCGTTCAAGGCTGCGTGTTCGCCCTCTCGAACGTCGTCATTCAATCGTCCGTCAACGGCTTCGGACCCGTCGTAATGGCGGGAAGCGCCGGAGCCCAAAACGTCGAGGGATTCGTCTGGGTCTCGATGTACGCCTTCTCCCAAACCGCCCTCACGTTCGTCGGGCAAAACGTCGGCGCGAAAAAATTCGAGCGCCTCGGGCGCATTACCCTCGCGACCCTCGCCTGCGCCCTCGTTACCGGCCTGATCCTCGGAAGTTTCTGCGACCAATTCGGCTCGACCCTTATGCGAATCTACGACGACCGACCCGAGGTGATCGCCTCCGGAGCCGTCCGGTTTTCGCTCGTTTGCCGTTTTTATTTCCTCTGCGGGCTTATGGACGCGATGGTCGGAGTCATTCGCGGCATGGGGCGCTCGATCGCCCCGACCGTCGTCTCCCTCCTCGGCGCGTGCGGGCTGCGCCTCGTTTGGATCGCGACGATCTTTCAGATCCCCCGTTTCCACACCGAATTCGTCCTGTTCGCCTCCTACCCCGTCTCCTGGCTAATTACCTTCGCCGCCCACGTCGCTTGTTATTGGTATTTCAAAAAACAATTGACTCGACCAAGACCCCTGTGATTCGTGACCTCGCGCCTTCGCGCGAATAAATCGCCGCCCCCTCGTTTGTCAATCGAAACTTAACTGGTATAATACCGAGAAATCAAACTTAACCCAAACCCGCCCAAAATCGGGCGCCTTTGCGCAAGATGAACTATCAAAGACCCAAAATCACCGTTATTGGAACCGGAAACGTCGGCGCCACCTGCGCCCAGTACTGCGCGATGCGCGAATTGGGCGACGTCGTCCTCCTCAACACGACCTCCCGGCGCGACCCCCCAAAAGGCAAAGCCCTCGATATGGCGGAGTCCGCCCCCGTATTCGGCTTCAACGTCAAAGTAACGAACGCGACCGACTACGAGGAAACCGCCGACAGCTCCGTCGTCGTCGTCGCCGCCGGTATGCCCCGAAAACCCGGCATGAGTCGCGACGACCTACTCGCCGCCAACGCCGAAATCGTCGGAAACATCGCCAAAAATGTCAAAGCGACAAGCCCCGACGCCGTAATAATCGTCGTCACGAACCCCGTCGACGCCATGGTCCAGCGCGTCTTCGACGCCGCCGACTTCCAAAAAGAGCGCGTCGTCGGCCAAGCCGGCGTCCTCGACTGCGCCAGATTCCGAGCCTTCGTCGCGATGGAACTGAACGTCAGCCCCCTCGACGTCCACGCCATGATTCTCGGCGGGCACGGCGACTCCATGGCCCCCGTCGTCAGTTGCGCCTCCGTCGCCGGAGTCCCCGTCGACCAGCTCATTCCGACCGAGCGACTCGGGCAAATCGTCGCCAGAACCAGACTTGGCGGAGGCGAGATCGTCGACCTGCTCGGTACCGGTTCCGCCTACTACGCCCCCGCCGCCTCCACCGCGAAGATGGTCAAATCGATCGTCCGCGACGAAAACCGACTCCTCGCCTGCGTCGCCTACTGCGACCAAGAGTACGACGTCGGAGGCTATTGCATCGGCGTCCCCGTCGTCCTCGGCGCCGGCGGCGTGAAGAAAATCGTCCAAATGTCGACCACCCAAGCCGAGCGAACCCTCTTCGAGAAATCGCTCGAAGCCGTAAAAGCCAACGTCGCAAAATTGCGAGAACTTACAAAACCGACCGAAGACGAAACAAAAGAGACCGAACCGAGCGCGCCGACCGTCTCCTAAAGAGAAGTTAAGACCAAGCGAGACCAACCGCGACGCGAGCGATCAACCGACCAACCCGCCGCTAGAGTCGTTCTATAAAATGTAGAGCCCCCAACGGGGGCTCGGTTAGTTTACCCAACCGCGCGGCTAGCGCGAACAAAAGCGCCCTCGGCGCCCCAACCGCGCGGTAGCGCGAACAAAACCCGCCCTCGGCGGGCGTCGTATTCGTAAATCGTATTCGTAAAGGCTAGCTTTCATGACTTCCGCCCTATTCTTCTGGAGAATTACGCCAAGTTCATCCCATTGGCGAGCGCCTCCACTTGGGAAACGGGGGCCCCGACAAATTCGGCGATCGTTTCAAGCGTCAATCCGCCCTTTCTGAGCATATTGCGAATAATCGA
>JAFRXD010000003.1 GCA_017441605.1 Thermoguttaceae bacterium
ATAGCGAAAGCGCTCCGCGCGGATTTGGGCGAACGACGCGAGGATCAAATCGGCGATATATTCGTGGTTTAGCGTTCGGAAAACCTTGATTTCCAAATGGCGCCCTTGAACCGACAGGTCGGCGCGAAGGCGAGCGCTCGGCCGGAGAAAGACGGTTTGGCGCTCCTGGTCGATATTTTCCTCGGCGATTTCGATCGAAAAGAAGTCGTCGACGGGGACGTCGCCGGAGTCTAAATGCGTTGGAACGTCCGTTTCGGGACCTCCGAGCGCGCGATAAGAGCGCAGGTGTTTCGTTCCTTCGCGATCGGCGAAAACGTCGATTCTATCGCGAGTAACGGCGGCGTATTCCCAATAGTATTTGGATTTGGCAAGATCGGTGGGGATAAGCTCGTCCTCGAATACTCCGTCGAGGTTTACGTCGTCGAACAGAATATAGTTCGGTTTTTCCTTGCTAATCGCGCGCGCTTTGATTTCGGGCGCGTAGACTCGCTCGACCCGACATTCGTAGTTTTTAAGCAAGTGAACGCAACCGCATCGACCGCATCTCCACACCGAGTAGAAATCGTGGTCGTCGTCTATTTCGTAAATGGGACGATTCGCTTTCGCTAATTCGTCCCAAGCGGACAGCGGGTACCATTCGCGCTCTATGTCGTTTGGGACGTCGTTGCTATGTATTCCGTCGGCGCAATTGTGGCATTTTAACGACGCCATTGAGATTTATCCCGTTGATTTCACGTAAGTTATTTAGCGCGGACTGATTGTTGCGGAAGCCGATCGCGAGCGCGTCGAAGCCTCGTCTTCCGTCGTTTCCAATATTCAAAAAACGAGAGCGCAATATCGAAACGCGGAAAATCGCGCGGCAAAAGAGAAAGAAACGCCGAGAGCGAAACGACATATCCCCGGCCGGATTCGAACCGGCGACCTACGGTTTAGGAAACCGTCGCTCTATCCAACTGAGCTACGGGGACGGGAAAACTCCCTAGAACGGGGACGCGCGTCAATCGCGATAGCCGTTCGGGTATTTTCGTTGCCAATTATACGCGTCTCGGCACATTTCGTCAAGTCCGTACTCGGCGCGCCAGCCTAGAATTTCGTTGGCTCTGGTCGGATCGGCGTAGCAGGTGGCGACGTCGCCCGGGCGGCGCGCGACGATCTCGTAGGGGAGCTTGATTCCGTTGACGCGCTCGAACGTTTTGACGAGATCGAGGACGCTGTAGCCTTGCCCCGTGCCAAGATTGTAGATATGGACGCCCGGGGTCGCTTTGCGATACGCTTGGACATGCCCCTTCGCTAGATCGACGACGTGGATGTAGTCGCGCACGCCGGTGCCGTCGGGGGTCGGGTAGTCGTCCCCGAAGACGTTGAGTTTTTCGCGACGACCGACCGCGACTTGGCACACGAACGGCATGAGATTGTTCGGGATCCCCAACGGGTCTTCTCCGATTTCCCCGCTCGGGTGCGCGCCGATCGGATTGAAGTAGCGCAGGAGCGTTACCGAGAGGCTTGGATCCGATTTGGCGTAATCGGTAAGTATTTGCTCGATCATAAGTTTCGTCCAGCCGTAGGGACTGGCGCAACCGGTCGGCTCGGTTTCTTTAAGGGGGACGTTTTGCGAGGTTCCGTAGACGGTCGCGGACGAGCTGAAGACGAATTTCTTAACGCCGAACTCCTTCATAAGCTCGCATAAAACGAGCGAGGAGTCGATGTTATTGCGGTAATATTCGATCGGCTTGGCGACCGATTCGCCGACCGCTTTGTACCCCGCGAAATGGACGATCGCGTCGATCTCGTTTTCCTCGAAGATTTTGCGAGTCGCCGCTTTGTCGCAAACGTCCGCCTCGTAGGCGCGAAGCGTTTTGCCCGTTAGCTTTTGGACGCGCTCGAGCGATTTCGGGGAGCTGTTGTAGTAGTTGTCGACGACGACGACGTCAAATCCCGCTTCGAGGAATTCGAGGGCGGCGTGCGAGCCGATGTAGCCCGCCCCGCCGGTGAGGAGCGCTTTCGCCATTTGGTCTTTCTTTCTATTCGCTTTGGTTCGCCGAGCGGGTCGGAGACGCGGCGCTCTGGCTGTTGTTTCGTTGTTCGCGCTACATTATACGCGGTCAGGAGGCGGCGTCAACGTCGCGACTCTCTTCGGAATGTTCGAACGGTTTTGGGTTCGGGCGCGGTCTCCAATCCGAGCGCAAAAAAAGAGCGCGATCGATAAGACCGCGCTCTCCGTTTAAATTATGGGTTCGCGAAAGGCTTCGCGAGTTGGAGACTCGACTGGCGAGGCTCGATTGGGAACGGAGCCGATTACCAGCCGCCGCCGCCCATCATGCCGCCCATGCCGCCGCCGTAACCGCCGCCGCCCATCATGCCGCCCATACCGCCGCCGTAGCCGCCGCCCATACCGCGACCGCCGCCATAGCCGCCGTTGCTGTTATTGTTGCCGTAGCCGCCGTTGCTGTTGTTGCCGTAACCGCTGTTGCTACTGCTGCTGGACGAACCGTCGGCGGAGTTGTAGGTGAACATTTTGAGGAGTTGGCTAAAGGTGGGCATCGGAGCCAAGAGGACGTAGCGACGATCGCCGGAAACGCCCGCGCTGGTCGTGAACCCGGCGCCGAGTTGCAGGTAGTCGATGACCGGCATATGACCGGGATCCGGATTGACGTACTCGATCGAGTCGATTTCCTCGGAGGCCGGCTTTTCGGCGCTCTTATAGGAGGAAACGTATTGTTCCGCTTGGCTTTGAACGCTAGCGGACTCGCGAGCCTCGTTTCGAGCCTTGGAGCTTTCGAACGCGGCGGCGCGACGAGAAAGATCCTCGTTTGCGCGAACTTGCATTTGGTTCATCAGCGCGGAGGCGGTCAGGAGCTCTTCCTTAATTTCCTCGTTGCGGCGACCTTGAGCCAGTTGCACGGTGAAGCCGGTGTTGTCGTCGTCTTTAAGCTCGAAGACTTGGGTCGCGGAGCGCTCGTTCTCGGTTCCCGCGTTCGTGCGGATGTTGACCGTAACTTTGTTTTGAGCGACGGTTCCCCAGGAACGGGTCACGAGGAAGTTGTAGTCCCCCGAGAAGCCCATCGGGCAAGTGTAGACGCGGGAGCGAATTCCCTCGCGATTTTGCTCGTAGGTCTTCTTGAGATCGACGAGCGTGTCGGAGAGGTAACCGCCCGACGCGGTGCGCTTTTGCGCGTACCAGCAAACGGCGTTGGTCGGCTCTTGGACGCTCATGTCGAGCTCCGCGTCGCCGGACCAAGAAATTTCGACGATCACGTCGCGAACCGTCGCCTCGGCGAGTTGTTTCTCGTACTCGTCCGCCTCGGCGTCGCGACCTTCGTCGCGCATTTTCTCGACGAGGTCGAGCGCGATCTCTTGGGCCTTGTTCCAAACCTTTTCGACAAGCGCGCCTTCCCAAACGCCCGATGCGACGCCGACGGTGACCCACTTAAGGGCGTCTTCGTCGTTGAGCTCTTGCGCGAGCGCCAAGCCGCGAACGTAGGGCTCGGGACGGGTCGGATAAACGCGGGAAACGTCGCGATAAATCTTGAGCGCGCGCTCTTTGGAGCCGACTTTCTCAAGGTAGGCGGCGAGCCCCATCAGGGCGATGGGGTCGTCGTTGAACTCGGCGACCGAAAGAATCGCCGTCTCGATTTCTTTTTGAGGCGCTTCCGCCTTGATCAGCGCGGCGGCGAGAGCCTCGTACATCCAGTTCGCGGCCAAGTCGGCGCGAAGAGCCGCTTTAATCAGCGCGGCGGCGGAGGCGGGCTCCGCCTTCATGAGTTTCGCGACGTCGACCGCAATGCTCTCGACGAATTCGGCGCGAGCTTTCTCGTAAGCGGCGACCTCTTCTTCGGACGCTCCCTCGGCGGGGGCTTTGGGCGCGTTCGCGGCGATATGGGCGCTCCACTTCGCGTTCAGGTCGACCGGGGCTTGCGACAGCGTTCCGGCGGGAACTTTAACTTGTTCGGCTTTCGCCTTTTTCGCCGCCTTGGAGGGCACGGCGAAGAGGCCGTCGGCCGGAGCCGGGGTCACGGGCGCGTCGAGGAAGTTTTGGAGCACGGCGTCGGCGGCGCCTTTAGCGTTTCCGCCGCGACGGCCGCGGTTGGCGGGATTGACGTTCCACATGCCGCCTCCCATGCCGCCCATGCCGCACATGCCTCCCATCATGCCGCCCATCCCTCCCATGCCTCCCATGCCGCCCATCATGCCGCCGCCCATGCCGCCCATCATCATGCCGCCGCCGCTCATGCCCATTTGGTTGGGTTGCATGATAAGGTCGCCGACCGAGTAGAGACGCAGGCTGGTCGAAATGTCGGGATTGTTCTTGATTTCGTCTTGGGTGGTGATGTAGAGGCAGTCGTCGAGGATGCAGAAGTCCAAATCGTGGGGACGAAGGACGATCTTCAACGCTTTGCGAAGGGTGATCTTGCTCAACTTCTCTTGAATATTGAGAGAGCTCGGCGGACCGGCGGCGTCCTCGATGTTGGTGGAGTCGAACACAATGTTAATGTCCTGACCCTCTTCGCGGAGTTGACGCTTAACTTCGTCGATCCAGTCGGCCAAGGTGAGATCCGCGTCCTCGCCGCCGTTGACGTCGACTTTCTTGTCGAGCGCGCGAGCGATGCGTTGCTCTTCTTCGCTGCCTTGCAGATTGGTGGTCTTGTACTTCTCTTGACGCGTTTTGGTCAGGTTGACCCAAACTTCGGCGTCGGGATAGGAGATAGGCGGTTCGTCGGAAACCGGAATATGGGCTTCTTCGACGGACATCAGGGTCTTGAGCAACTTAGTGCGGCGCTCGATGCGCAGACGTTGGTTTTCTTCGTAAGCGTCGCGCATGAGCGAGACGTTTCTCGCTTGGGTCGGGAGCGCGTCGTCGACGGCGATCTTTTCCGCTTCGCGAGCCGCTTCGGACGCGAGAACGAAGTTGTGCTCCTTAACGAGCGCCTCGAAGCGCTTCATGATTTCGACGAGGGTCGTCTGCTGCGCCAGCGCTTCCGACTGCGCCTTATTGACGGCGTCGACGGTCGCTTGATTTTGCTGAGCGCGAAGCTCGGCGCGAGCGCGTCGCTCGGTCTCTTGCTCGATGAACATACCGGTTTGCTCGAGTTCGGCGCAAAGGGCGGCGCGCTCGGCTTCGGGCAGAACGCGATTGTTGCGGACCCTTTGGATCATCGACTTAATATTTTGCTTCGCCCCGACCGGGTCGGTCGCTGCGTCTTTGGTCGCGTTTTGGATCGCGACGTTGACGGCGGTCTTCATTTGCTGCGTTTCGACCTTGACGTTGCTGGCGGCCGCTTCGAGCAAATTGGCTTGGTTCTTGGCGCCTTCCTTTTGGCGAGCGGCGGCGAAGAGAGAATCGTCGTCGGAATCGTCGGCTTCGTCGACGTCGGCGGGAGCTTGAACCGTTTCATCGTCGGCTTCTTCGGTCGCTTCCTCTTCTTCCTCGTCTTTTTCTTCTTCCTCTTGCGGAGCGTAGGAGACGGGAGTCAGCTCGGCGAGACGACCGGCGGAGGCGGAGTCGCCGTTTTGAGCGGCTTGCTCGACCAGATCGGCCACGTCGTCCTCGACGTCGAGCGCGAGCTCTTGACGGTCGGTCAGGAGCGAACGACCCGCGGCGGAGAAGGTGGCGCCGGAGTTGGCGGAGACTTCTTGAACGAGCCTATAGAGATATTGGTTGCTCTTGTCGGACTTTTGCGGAGCGACGGTCCATTCGACGTCGGCTTCGCGCCCGTCGGCGAGCGTCGCGGGAATCGTGATCGAGGCGGGCTCGAGCGCTTCGCTGGAAAGCCCGAGCAGGTACGTCTCGCGGTCGCTGCGGATCGGAGGAACGGGGTTCGGATAGGTTTGCGCGTCGCCCAGGGTAACGGACGCGCCCTCTTCGGGGAAGAAGACCGTGGCGACCGAGGCGCTCGCGAGCTCGGCGCCCGCTTCGCTAGCGGTCGTTTCGTCGACCACGTAACCGCCCGTGCGGTTCGCCAAGGAACCGAGAACCGTCTTGTTGACCGCGGCGCCGACTCCGAAGGAGTTGACCGGAACGCGCGCGTCGACCAGTTTCTCGACCGTCTCCTCAAAAACGTCTTCGTTAAACGCCGCGCTCGCGCTGACGCCGCGACCGACGTAGGCGATGGAGCGGTCGGCGGACTCGTTGAAGTCGAACGACTCGAGCGCGACGGAGAACGCCTTTTCGAGGTCGACCGCGCCGAGCGCGTCGCGATCTTTCAGCCCTTCGACCGCGTCGTTGAGCTCCTTGGAGCCAACGGCGAGATAGCCGTCGGTGAGCGGCTCGGTCTCGTTGGAGACCGCGAAGAGTTGGACGCGCGCGTTTTTCGGAAGGTTCGCGACGAGAGCCGCGACGGTCTCGCGCGCCTTTTGACGAACTTCGCCGCTCGTTTGCGCCGCCGAGAAATCGATCAGCGCCGCCACGTCGACGTAATCGGAGGTCGACTCCACGACGTCCGCCTGCAACGGAACCAAGAAACAGTTCGCGCCGTCGTTTAGTTGGTACGTCTCAATAGGCGCGTCCGAATCCGCCCCCGTAACCGCCGACGCGCCGGCGAACGACGCCAAGGCGATCGCCGCGGCTGGCAATATCGTAAAAAGGCGCTTTCTCATATCTTGTAATCCTCTACTCCGAAATCTTTGGGTCGAGTCGCGGCGCGGTCGCGCGTCCGCTATCCTAGTTGTATAGTCGCTATATCGAACGTCGTTCAAAATCGCGCGCGACTCTCGGGTCCGGGAGAAGCGCCGCCGGCGCGCCTCGCGGAAAACGAAAAGTCCGTCGTCCGACTAATGTCCTATAGTTATACCCGGAACGCGCGACGGTTTCAATTGTATTTATCGGCTCCGACGCGGAAGGAACGGGAAAAACGCGCCCTCGCGACGGAACGAACGAAAAAATCGCTAACTTTCAACCGCGAATATCGGCAAACTCGATTATGTTTGCGCCGATCGCGCGGTTTTTGCAACGAAACCAAACGTCGCGATCGCGAAAATACGCCTCGACGTTTGCGCAACGTTCCTATTTTCAATTCTACTCAACTAAAAAAGATTGGCAAGAAAAAAGTTCCCTCCGCGTCAATAAAAATTAAAATTTTCCGACGGACGAGAAAATTTTTTACGGTCGCGCCGGTCGCGCGGGAAATAACCGGTCGGACGCCTTGTGATCGTTTTCGGCGCCGGAACGGGGGCGCTCGGCTCTTGAAACAAGGTCGTCTTTGGAGTAGAATACGAGTTACGGAAGCGGGCGAACCACCCGAACGGGGCGCGCGCCTCGACCCCTTGGAACGACGAGCGGAATATGAGCGACGAACTAATCGACGAATTTCTCGAAGAGCCGGAAGAGGACGATTTTGACGAGGAAGAGGAGGCGAGCTCCGGCGAGAGCGCGCCGAGCGCCGAACCGGTTTCGGAGGGCGCCGCGGACGAGGGGTCGGGCGAACCGAAGCGAACTCCTTGGGAACCGACGGCGTCGGGGGCGATCCCTTTCGTTCATCTGCACGTCCACTCGCATTATTCCCTGCTGGACGGGGTCGGCAAATTGGAGGCGCTCATCGCTCGCGCGAAGGAGCTGGAGGCTCCGGCGCTCGCGCTGACCGATCACGGGAATATGTACGGGGCGCTCGAATTCTATCAAAAAGCGCTCGACGCGGGGATTAAGCCGATTATCGGTTACGAGGCGTACGTCGCGCCCGGCAAGCGGTTCGAGCGCGGCGAAAAGAAAATGTTCCACTTGACCCTGTTGGCGATGAACAACGAGGGGTACAAGAATCTTCTGCAGCTTTCGTCGTCGGCGTTTTTGGACGGATTTTATTACAAGCCGCGCATCGACAAAGATTTGCTCGAGAAGCACAGCGCGGGGCTGATCTGTCTTTCGGGGTGTTTGTCGGGCGAGTTGGCGCGAACGCTCGCGAACGGAAACGGCTCGGAGGAGTCCTACGAAAAAGCGAAGGGAATCGCCCAATGGTTCCGAAGCGTTTTTGGGGATCGCTATTATATCGAATTGCAGAACCACGGGATTCCCGACCAGCGAATCGCGCTCGATCTCGAGCTGAAACTCGCGCGCGAGCTCGGAATTCCGACGGTCGCGACTAACGACGTCCACTACGTTTTGCGCGAGGACGCCGACGTTCAAGACCTCGTTTTGTGCATTAACACCGGCAAGTTCCGCACCGATCCGAATCGCATGAAGATGGACTCGGATCAATTCTTCATGAAGAGCGGACGTGAGATGCTCGACGCGATTCCGGAAGACCCCGACTCCGTTTGGCGGACTCTGGAAATCGCCGATCGCTGCCATCTGGACGTCGAGCTCGGGAAGCGCTATTTCCCGATTTTTACCCCTCCCGACGGGCTTTCGTCCGACGAGTACCTTCGCAAGCTCTGCATAGAGGGGCTCAAGCGCCGATACGCGAACAATCCGAAACGAATGGTCAACGGCGAGCTGACCGAGGAGGTCATGACGCGCCTGGACCGCGAGCTCGGCGTCATTAGCAAGCTTGGGTTCCCGAACTACTTCTTGATCGTTTGGGATTTCGTTCGCGAGGCGGAGAGCCGCGGAATCCATCGCACGGCGAGAGGCTCCGGCGTCGGGGCGCTCGTCTGCTACGCGCTGAATTTGTCCCACGTCTGCCCCCTCGAGTTCGATTTGCTCTTCGAGCGATTTCTCGACGAGAACCGCTTGGAGGCGCCCGATATCGACATCGACTTCGAGCAGGCGAAGCGCGGGGAGATCATCGATTACGTTAAGGAGCGCTACGGGGCGGAGAAAGTTTCGCAACTCGGCGTTTTTGGGACGATGGCGGCGAAACTCGCGGTGCGCGACTGCGGTCGAGCGCTCGGCGTTCCCCTCAACGTCGTCAACGAGACGGCGAAGTTGATTCCCAACGCTCCGAAAATGACGCTCAAAAAGGCGTTCGATCAGAGCCCCGAGCTCGTCAAATTGTACGAGGAGAACCCCGACGTTCGCGAATTGATCGATTACGCGAGGAAAGTCGAGGGGCTCGCGCGCAGCGCCGGAACCCACGCGTGCGGCGTCATCATCGCGCAGCGCGCCTTGACCGACTTTGTGCCGGTGCAAAAATTGGCGGGCAAAACCGACGTCGTTACCCAATGGCAGGGCGCGGAAGTCGAAAAAGCCGGGTTGCTCAAAATGGACTTTCTCGGGCTCCGCAATCTAACGATCCTCGCCGATTCGGTCGCGATGATCGAGCAAACGACCGGGAAAAAAATCGACCCGTACAATCTGCCCCAAAACGACCCCGAGACGTACGCGCTTCTATGCCGCGGCGAGACCAAGGGCGTTTTCCAGCTCGAAAGTTCCGGGATTCGCGAACTGCTCGTCAATATGCGCCCCGACAATATCCGCGACATTATCGCTGTGCTCGCGTTGTACCGTCCCGGTCCGATCGAGGGCGGAATGATCGACGAGTACGTCGACGTCAAGCACAAGCGCAAGGAGGCGACCTACTTGCACCCCGTCTTGAAGGAAGTGCTCGAAGAGACGAACGGGGTTATGGTTTACCAAGAGCAGATCATGCGCATCTTGAACAAGTTGGGAAAGATTCCCCTTTCGAGCGCGTACACCTGCATTAAGGCGATCAGTAAAAAGAAGCACGACAAGATCGCGAAATTCTACGCCGATTTCGTCGCCGGGGCCAAGGAAAACGGTCTGACGGAAAAGAAGGCGGAAGAGCTGTTCGAACTGATCAAAAAGTTCGCCGGTTACGGCTTCAATAAGTCGCACTCGACCGCCTACGCGAACGTGGCGTACACGACGGCGTATTTGAAAGCGCACTATCCCGCGGAGTTTATGGCGGCGCTCTTGTGCGGCGACATTTCCGCGCGCAACTTCACGAAGCGCGACAAAACGGTCGAGCACGTCGACGACTGCAAGCGCATGGGCGTCGAGGTCGTTCCTCCCGACGTCAATCTGTGCGACGCGCGCTACAAGGTGATCGACGGAAAGATCTATTTCGGACTGACCGCGGTCAAGGCGTGCGGCGAGGACGCGATGCGCGAGATCGAGCGCGCTCGCGCCGAGGGCGGGCCTTTCAAGGGGCTTTTCGATTTCTACGAGCGAGTCGACTCGAAAGTTTGCGGTCGCTCGTCGGTCGAGGCGCTCATAAAGTGCGGGGCGTTCGACTGTTTCGGGGTCAAGCGCTCGCAGTTGATCCTCGCGCTCGACAAGGCGCTCAAGGGCGGTCAAGCGGCGGCGGCCGACCGCGAGCGAGGGCAGCGAAGCCTGTTCGGTTTCGACGAGCCGGAGGAAGTCGATCAAAGGAGCGACGACGACGGCACCAAGTCTCTGCCCGACGCCGAGGAATGGAGCGCCAAGGAGAAAGCCGCCTACGAAAAAGAGACGCTCGGATTCTACGTTACCGCGCACCCGCTCGGGGATCACAAAAACGAGCTGACTCTTTTCGCGACCTCGACGACGAAAGTCGCCGCGATGGCGAATCGCGCGTCCGCGACGATCGGCGGTTCGATTTCCGACGTCAAGATGCAGGTCTCGAAGAATCCCAAGCCGGGGCGTCCCAGTACGTTCGCCTTCTTCCAGATCGAGGATCTCGAGGGAACGATGCGCTGCGCCTGCTGGCCCGAGGCGTTCGCGAAATACGCCGAATTTCTCAAAAACGACGCGATCGTCTTCTTGCGAGGTCGCGTCGACAAAAAAGAGACGACCCGCGACTTTGGCGACGACGAGAACGAGTCGGAAGTCGAAGTCACTTTCTTCGTCGACGAGGTAATTCCGTTTGAAAACGCGGTCGCGGAGATGTCGCGCGGGGTCGCGGTCGTGTTGAAAGAGCGCGACGCGCGCGACAACGGCGTGAAAAAGCTCTACGAAATCCTCCGCGCCTATCGCAACGGTCGCGACGGAACCGCGCGCGGCGCCGATTTAGAGATTTGGTACGAGCGCGACGACGGCTATTGCGCCGCGTTCCGGTGCCCCGAGTTTAAACTGAATCTCAACAACGAGATGCGCGAGCGCGTCGAGGGGCTGTTCGGCGACGGCGCGTTTCGCGTTCTGCCAGCCCCGCAGCGGCGCTCCTCCGACGAGGGGCGAGGGCGCCGTCGATACGGTCAATTCGCGCAATGATTCGAACGGTAAGGAGTTCCGATATGTCGCCGTCGTCTCTTTCGGCTCGCGCGCTCGTCGCGTCGATCCTCCTGTTGACTTTGCTCGGCCGCGCGAGCGGCGCGGAGAGCGCGGTCGCGACCTTTTATTATTCCGACGGTCGCGCGACCGAGACGCGCTCGATTCCGTTTGAGTCGCGCGACGGGGCGGAGATTTTGCGGATTCCCGTCGCCGAGCTACAAGGCGTTTCGTCGGTCGAAGTCGAGCGCCCCGAGCAGGTCGCGACCGCCGGGGAGGACGGATTTTTCGTCTTTTCCAACGGTTTCTACGGAACGTGGCGCGATATTCCCGACGCGAGATACAATTGCCCGCATCGGGTAATGTCGGTTTACGGGGTCAAGACCCCGCGCGGAGCCTTTGCGACGATCCTCGAGGGGCTGGTTTACGAGGCGCGCGAGTTCGTCGAAGTTAAGGCGGGGCGCTGGCGCGTTTTCGTCCGCTACGAATTAAAGAGCGTCGAGCCTTACGAAGATCTCTCGATACGATACGTTCCGCTACCTCTCGACGCGACGCTCGGCGATATGGCGGCGGCTTATCGCGACTACCAACTCGCGCGCGGCGAGGTTCGCCCCTTGAAAGAGCGCGCGAAAGAGCGCCCGGAGCTCGCCTACGCGGTCGAGGCCCCCGAGGTTCGGATTCGCATGGGCTGGAAGCCGGTTCCGAGTCCGGTTCCGGAACAGAGCGCCGAAAACGAGCCCGAGATGAAAGTCGCGGTAACGTTCGAGCGCTTCGAGGAGATCGCCGAGGAATTTAAACGCCAAGGAATCGACAAGGCGGAGTTTTGCCTCGTCGGTTGGAATATCGGCGGGCACGACGGGCGCTATCCGCAGATCTTTCCACCGGACGAGCGGCTCGGGGGCGAGGCCAAGTTGAAAGAGGCGGTCGCGCGCGCGCAAGAGCTGGGATACCAAGTCGTTTGCCATCAGAACTATTCCGACGCCTATCGCGCCTCGCAAATCGGCGGGCTTTGGGACGAGGGCTATCTGCTCGTCAAGCCGGACGGAACGTTCAATACTTATACGACTTGGGGAGGCGGGAATATGTACGAAACCTGCCCCAAAGAGATGTTGAAGCGCTTTCCCAAGGGCGATTTCCCCAAGTTGCGCGAACTTGGATTCCGCGGACTCCACTATATCGACGTTTATTCGACGGTCGATCCGCGCGCGTGCTATTCCGAAGAGCATCCCGTCAATCGACGCGAGTTCGCCGACTTGACGACCGAATTGGCGAAACAGTCGCGCGACGCGTTCGGCGGGTTCGCCTCCGAGGGCGGGTTCGACTACTGCGTCAAATACCTAGACTACGCGCTTTACGTTTCGTTCTGGAAACCCGGAAGCGCGCTTCCCGCGCCGGTCGAGCGCGTCGTTCCGTTCTGGCAGCTCGTCTACAACGGGATCGTTTTGAGCAATCCGTTCGCCGAGACGATGAACTACTCGATTAAAACCCCCGCGGATCGGCTCAAGTTTATCGAATTCGGAGGACGACCCTCGTTCTATTTCTATTCGAAGTTCCGCGATTCCGGAACGAACTGGATGGGGGACGCCGACATAACTTGCTCGACCGACGAGGAACTCCGCGCCTCCGTCGCCAAAATCAAAGAGGCTTTCGACGAGTATCAAAAGTTGAAGCGCTTGCAATTGGAATATATGACCTCCCACGAGCGTCTCGCGGAGAACGTCTTCAAAACGGGCTACTCCAACGGAGCGCAAATCGTCGTCAACTACGGCGACGCGCCGTTCGAGTGGAACGGAACGACCGTTCCCGCGCTCGACTATTCGCTTATCGAACCGCAAAGATAATTTGGAACTTCCGACCATAAGGGGAATTAGACTTGACTCTCAAAAAATCGACCGGCAAATCGACGGGCAAATCGGCGTCGCGCGGCGCGAAGAAATTCGCGGAGAAATTTGAGAAGCTGCGCGAGGCGCTTCATCGCGCGAACGAAACGAACAACGGGGAGTTCGACTCCGCGTTCGCCGACTTGGCGGCGCATCTGACCAGCTCCGAAAAGGAGTGCGTCTATTTCTTGGAGACTTGCGACGACGAGCAATTCCGAACGGTTCTGCTCGTTTTGGACGACGTGGCGTCGGAATTCGCGAGCGCGGAATTTCTTCAGGTCTTAAAAGGCGCGCAAGCGCGGTTTCCGAAATACGACTTGACCTCTTCGATGGACGTCGCCGCCTACGAGACGGCCGAGCGGCTCGCCGAGGAGTTCTCAAAGACCGACGGCTCGGCGCGAAAGTCGTTCGCGAAAGTCGTTGAAGAACTGCGCGAGAAAGCGGAGTTGGGGGATCCCGAGGCGATGTTCCGGCTGGCGCTTAAGATCTATTTTGGAACCGGAACGAAGCGAGATTACAAAGCCGCGCGCGAGTGGGCGGAACAGGCGATCGAAGCCGGTTGCGAGGACGCGGCTCTCATAAGAGATTTACCGAGTCGGCTCTAATCGAGCCGACTCGGCGATCGGTCGTTTAAGCGCTAGGAAAGCGCTCGTTTATTTGGCGATAAACTCGAGCGCTCCTTGGAGACAGTCGCGCCAATAGGGCCAAGTATGGCCGCCGTCGCGAACGCGGAACTCGCACGGAACTCCCTTCGCTCGCGCTTCTTGGAAGAACAGATAGGAGACGTCGACAAGCCCGTCGTCGTCTCCGCAGTCGATCATAAAACGGACTTTCGCCTTATTTTCGTCGGAGACGCCCGCGAGGATTTGACGCGGGTCGTTGACTTTGTAGTTCTCGACGAACGCCTTGGCGTCGGGACGGCGCCCAAAGAACGTGTCGACGGCCTTTTCGTTCATTCCTTTAACGCCCTCTTCGGTCAGTAGCGCGGGGCTCATCGCGTAGCAGGACTCGAACATATCGGGTCGTCGCAACGCGTAGATCGCGGAACCGTACCCTCCCATCGAGAGCCCTGCGATCGCGCGCGACTCGCGGTCGCCCTTGCAGCGGTAATGCCGCTCGACGTCGGGAATTAGCTCGTTGAAGAAGAACGTCTCGTATTTGAGGGAGTCGTCGGCGGAGTCGACGTACCAGAAATCGCCCCCGTCCGGCATAACGACGATTCGCTTTTGCGACGGATTTTGGGCGAAATAGGCGTCGCAGATCGCCTTCATATTCCCGTGTTTCTCGTCGCTCCAGTTCGTCTCGTTGCCGAACAGCCCGTGCAGTAGATAGAGCGTCGGGTAGGGGAACGAAGTCGTTCGATACTCGTTCGGGAAATAGACGCGGTATTTGACGTCGCGCCCGAGCGCCTCGCTGTGGACGACGCGCTCTTCGACCGCGCTTCCCGATTCTCCCTCCTTCGGCTGCAGCGACTTCTCGACTTCGCGCAGTTTCGCCAGTTCTTCGGCGTTTTCCGGCAGCGGATCGGTTCCGCTCATCGCGGGCAGAAGGGTCTCGAACAGGACGTTAAGGATTCCTTGGTAATTATTGCAGTCGGAATTAATGGCGACGACCGCGTTTTGATCGGGCATGACGACGCAGAATTGCGAGTACATACCGTCCCCGCGATAGACGTTGTGGCGGCAGCGCCAGAACTGGAAACCGTATCCCTGAGCCCAGTCGCTGTCGGGATTGTCCCCGTTCGAAACGTGTTTCGACGTCGCAAGATCGACCCATTCGGCGGGAAGAATTTGCTCCCCGTTCCATTTCCCTTTTTGCAAATAGAGCTGACCAAACTTCGCGATATCCTCGGTCTTTAGGAAGAGCCCCGTGCCTCCTTTGCTAATCCCTTGCGGGGATTGTTCCCAGTAGGGCGTCTCGATATGGAGCGGTTCGAAAAGACGCGGAACCAAGTAGTCCCGAATCGTTTGTCCGACCGCTTTTTGAACCATCGCGGAGCACATATAGGTTCCGGTCGTGTTGTACATAAACTTTGTTCCGGGCTCGTATTCGATTTTGCGCGCGAGGAACGACTGCGCCCAAGTCGGCTTTGCGTCGGAGAGGAACGGCTCGAGCCCGTAGTCGGTTCCGATGATTCCGGGAACCCACGGATCGCTCGAGTGACCGCAGGACATTGTGAGCAAGTGTTCCAGCGTAACGTCTTTAAGACGCGGGTCGGGATCTTCCGGGAGCTCGTCGGCGAACGCGTCGACGAGTTTATCGGTCAATTTTAGTTTGCCCTCGGAGACGGCGAATCCAACCGCGGTCGAGCAGAACGATTTGCTCAGCGAATAGAGCGCGTGCGGTTTGTCGGGACCGTTTGGGGCTCGCCACGCTTCGGCGAGGACTTTGCCGTCGCGAAGGATCATGACTCCGTCGACGCGATTGAATTTTTCGTCGAGCGCTTTGATCGTCGCGGCGCAGGCGCTCGAGGGAACGCCGACCGACTCGGGAGTCGCGCGAGGCAGCGCCCCCGACTCCGTTAGATTTTGAGCGAAAGCGGACGCCGTCGCCAACGTTAGCGCGAGCGTCGCGAGGAAGATGTTTAGTCGTTTCATAGTATTCTGTTGAGCGAACGGTTGCTAATGCGCGCCGGGCTCGAAAAAGAGCTCAGCGCGAGATGAATTCCAAACAGATCGGGAGGGACTCTCGCCAGTATTTCCAAACGTGCCCGCCGTCGCGAACGCGCAGTTCGCAGGGGACGCCCTTGGCGCGCGCCTCTTTGAGAAACGCCATGTTGCCGAGAAGCAGATCGTCGTCGTCCCCGCAATCGAGCAGGAAGCGGACGCCCTTGGGGTCCTCGAGTTTTTGAACGAGGGTATGGGGATCGTTGGCGAAGTAATAGTCGTCGAAGCGCTCGTCCTCGGCGGTCATGTCGTCGCGCGACTTATAGCGCGTCAGAAATTCTTTGAACGAGTGTTTTTCGACTTGCTCCTTCGTTCGAATCGCGGCGCTCATCGGAACGCACGACTCGAACATATCGGGGCGTCGCAGGGCGTAGAGCGCGGAGCCGTACCCGCCCATCGAGAGCCCCGCGATCGCGCGGTCTTTTTTGGTCGTCTTGCAGCGATAATCCTTTTCGATTTGAGGAATTAACTCGTCGAAGAAGAACGTTTCGTACTTGCAGGAGTCGTCGGCGGAATCGCGATACCAGCAGCTTTGCGCGTCGGGCATGACGACGATTCGCTTAGTTTCCGGACGGTTCGCGAAAAACTCGTCGCAAATCGCTTGCATATTTCCGTTTTTCGGATCGCTCCAGTTCGTTTCGTTTCCCCCCATGCCGTGAAGCAAGTACAAGACGGGAAACGCGTCTTGCGAGTCCTCGTATCCGGTCGGCAGATAGACGCGGTATTTAACCGGTCGTTTGAGCGCCGCGCTTTCCAGTTCGCATTGTTTAATCTCGCTCGCCAAGGCGGTCGTCGCGAAGAGACCCCCGAAGACAAGGGAGAAGAGGGTTTTGAGTTTCATTTATCGTCCTTTCGCGCTTCGAGCGCGGTTCGATCGATTAAGGTTTCGCTTTAATTTTGGCGAGGATCGCGTCGACGTCGACGCGCTTAATTTTGGCTCCGCTCTCTTGCCCCGAGGCGGCGCGGTAGTCGTCGAACTCTTGTTCGCCGTAAGGTTTCCGCAACCAGAGCGCGTAAGGAAGCTCTTTGTTTTCTTGCCAATAGACGTTGCCGTTCATTTGAGGACCTTCGGGCGTCCATTCGACGTCGGACCGAACGAGACTTTCGGTCGCGTTGGCGAAGACGTTGTTCCGAACCATGAAGTTCTTGGTTTGGGCGGTGTTGGAGTAGAACATCAGGCAGCACCCGTTGGGATCGGGGCGCTGAGCGTGTCCCCAGCCGTAGCCCGCGTTCAAGCAGGCGTTATTTTCAAAGAGGACGTTTTCGGTAATCGACTCCTCGTCGCGATTCCAGTACTCGAAGGAGTACTCGCAATTCCAGATCGTATTGCCGCGATAGACGATATTCCGCTCGACGTTCGTCCCGGAGCCTTGGTTGGTGAGCGCGGCGTCGTAAACTTCCCATAACTTGCAGTTTTCGACGAAGCAGTCGCTGGCGCTAGCCCAGAACTCGATTCCGTTTCCAAATCGAACGCGCCGTCCGTCGCCCCCTCCGCGATACTGGTCGCCGCCTCCGATCCAACTAATGTCGCAATCGCGAATTACGAGGCGCGAACAACCGGATCCGCCGAACCCGTGCGCCGCGCCGTAGCGCAGGTCGAGACCTTCGAAAACCGCGTCGGAAAGCCCGGAGTGGTCGATCACGTGTTTCATTACCGCCGCTTCGAGCGAGTCGTAGACCTTGGCGGGGTTCTCTTTCGAGTAGTACCAGACCCTCCCCTCGCCCCGCTCGTAACAGAAGTCGTCTTGCGATTTGAGATCGTCGAGCGTCCAGCGCTTGAACGCGGCTTTGGAACCGTTCAGAATAATATTGCCGACGTCCGGCGCCAGATCGAGCGCGTCGATTTCGACGATTTCCACCGCGAAATTCCCGAACTCGACCGAGACGCCCTCGGGGGCTCCGCCGAGATAGAAGGTAACGCGCGCGTCGTCCGCGTCGCGATTCGCCTTAAAGAGAATCGTTCCTCGCGTCGTTTCGGTCGTCGCGCGCGTTTGGCTAACGACCGCGTCTCCGTATCCGGTCCACGGGGCGCCCGACTTCATTAGCGAGACGCCGAACCCGAACTCTTGGGACGCCTTCATATCGAAAGAGAGGCGATAGCAGGTCCCCTTTTTAATCGGAAAGACGCCTTTGCACCACTGAATATGATTTCTCGCGGTTCCGGTTTTTTCGCAGTCGAAACGATACGTTTTCGACCCGTCGCTCGCCGTTTCGACCTTTTGAGCGACTTTGGCGCCCGACTCTTGGTGCAGGCCCCATGCTCCGCCTCCGAGAAACGCGTTTGAGTCGGAAAGATCGACGTCGGATAATTTGCGAATTTCCGTCGCGCGCGTCGCCCAAAGGTTTTCTCCGACTTTCGACCAATCCGACTCCTTCGCCAAGGAAACGGAGCCCCAAAAACTCGGTTTCGCGCCCTTGCCATAACTCCCGTAACGGATAGGTTTTCCTTCGGACCCCGAGCGCGGCTTGAAATTCTCGCGCCAGACTTCTCCCGCTTTGAAGAGGACCGAATCGCCGGGCTCGAGTTCCTCGGCTCTCGAAACGCGGTCGAGGGTTTTCCACGCGGTCTCGGGCGTCTTGCCGTCCGCCGAGTCGGATCCGGCGCGAGAATCGACGTAATAATTGGTCGCGAGCGCGGGCGCGGAACAGACCGCGACGAAGAGCGCGAGCGACCCGAATAAACGAGCGAGCGACGATTGCATTGCGAAACTCCAACGACGACTTTTTCTTGGAACGCGCCGTCCGCGACGACGCCGCTCGCATTATACCGCCTCGCGAGTCTCGTTGCAAGAAAATAAAAAAAGCCGGAGAATCGCTTCTTCGGCTTTTGTAAGGTTCGGTTGGTCGCTCGCGCTATTTCGCGTCCGGACTTTTAAAGGTCGGCGAGTCGGACGGATTGATCTGTCTAACGCGCTCGGGGTCTCTCCATTCCGATTTAAACGTCGCGACTTCTTTCGCGTCGCTCGCGCTTTGCGCGCTCGACGACGATTCCGGACTGGCGTAGCGCCTCGTCGTAAAACGTCGCGGAACGCTCGCGCGCGGCTTCGGCGACTCGATCGCTCCGCTCCATCCCGTTCGCGAGGGAGCGCGGAACGTCTCGCTTTCGTCGATTCGAGTCGCCACCCGTTCGACGGCGCGAGAAGGAGCGCTCGACGCGACCGGAACCCAGCCGGAATTGCGATCGGTTTCCTCGAACGATTCTTCTTCCGAATCGCTCGAAGACTTGGACGCGTCGCTCTTTCCAATCGGCTCGAACGCGGGAGACTCGCTCGGCGCTTCCGCTTCGTCGTCGTCCTCGACGACGACCGCGAGAGGCGCGTTTTTCGCGCTCGACGCGACTTCTTCCTCTTCCTCGACTTCGATTTGAGGCGCTTCCTCTTCCGCCGCCGCTAGCGCGTCGGCCGCGCCGTCGGAGGAGAGGAACGGGGTCGCGATAAGGGCGTCGTCGTCCGCTTCGACGTTCGTCGCGGCTTCGAAGGCGGGGGCGGACTCGTCGCTATCGGACGCGTTCCCCTCGAATCCAATGTCGTCGGGGAGCTCGAGATAAATCGGTTCGTCGTCCTCGACAACTCCCGACTCGTCGGTCGCGGCGAGTCGCGCGGCGACGACTCCGGTCGAATTGTCGTCGCTTTCCTCGAGCGCTTTCGCGGCGGGCGTCGCGAGCGCTAGCGGCTCTTCGACCTCGTCGACGCTCGGCTCTTCGACCTCGTCGTCGAATTCGAGCGCGAACTCTTCGTCGCCGTTGTCGGAAGTCGTTATTGTTTCCGCGCTTCGCGCGTAACTCGGGGCGAGGCGCGATTCCTGCTCCTCGAGTAGCGTCGCGGCTTCGGAGCGCGTCGAGGGGCGCGCGCCCACTTTCGCGAGCGAGCCGCCGGGGACGAACGGCGCGGCGCTCGAGCCCTTGGAGCTGTAAACGTATTGGTCTTCGGGCTCGTCGTTCCACTCGATCGACGCTTCGAAATCGTCGTCGGCGAGCGAGAAATCGTTCGAGTCGAGAATTGGATTCGTTCGACCCAAAGAGGGCGTCGACGAGGAACCGGCTCTGGACGTCGCGACCGGAGTCGGGACCGAGGTCGGTTGGGGAACCGGATTCGCTTTCGCGACGTAATTCGACGAACCGCGGGAGAGAATTCTCGCGATCGAGGGCGCGGGGGCGTTCTTCTTCGCGAGGAGTTGGTAATCGACGCGTTGCCCGGCGCGTCGCGCGCGAGCTTGGCGCGCGATCGTTTCGGTCTTGGCGAGGAGAAGGCGGCGCGCCTCGGGGGGAATTCCCGGCAAATTATAGGCGACGCTTTGGAACTCCTCGGGGTTTTCCTCGATCATCTGCGAGACGCTGTCGATGAACGCGAGGGTTTGCGTAAAGTTGGAGTCGGCGATTTTGCCGATCGCGGAGCTAAACGTTCGCGCGAGCAAGTCGACGCCCGGGTTGTTCAGGACGACGAACGCGTCCATTCTACAGACGACGAGCGGGGTCAGGTCGGGCTCTTCGGTGTATCGGGTTTGGAGAACGAGAAAGACCTCGCCGGTCAACTGTCGTCCGAGCGCCGGACCGCGATAAGATCCAGAAGCGTACGCGAGCGTCGTTTCGGCGTCTTGATAAAGCACTTGCACCTTGCCGGCGGAGCCGTTTTTCTCGCGCAGCGCGTAGATATTGTTCCCCTCCGGAACCATCGTAACTTCTTCGTATCCCATCGAGCGCCAAAGTTCGACGACCGCGTTCGGGTAGGTGAGGAAGAAGTCGAACAGCTCGGGGTTGCACCGCCCTCCCGCCATTGGCAGACGGCGATAGAGGGTCGGGGCGGAGGTTATTTGGCCGATCTTTTCTTTCGCTTTGGGAGAAAGCGCGTCCCAAGGGATTCTCGCGAGCGCCTCGCGCGCCTCGTTGCGGTCGGTCGACGCTTGCGCGAGCGCTTCGGCGCTCGGCGCGGAGGGTTGGTAAGGCGCCGAATTAATCGAGGGACGGCCGTAATTTTCCAGCTCGTTCGCGCGAGGACGAATCGGGGCGCTTTGCGCGCTCGACCGCTTAACCGCGGCTTTCGGCGCGGAGGGTTGGGGGCGCTTAATCAGCGGCTGGTACCCGAACATATTATTGCGCTGGGGTTGCGCCTGGCGTTGAACCTGCGGTTGCGGCGCGGGATTCGCCGCGTGAGCCGCTTGGGCGCTCGAATTCCCGAACAAGCCGGGGAAGAGCCGCTTCGAGGAGTTGGAATTGGCGGAACCGGACGCGTTGGAAGAAGTCGCTTGAACGACGGTCGGTCGCGCCGTCGGCGCTTGGACTCGCGCGACTTGCGCTTGGGACGCGGCGGTTTGCGCGGAAGTCGCTTGAGGCGCCGCGTAGACCCCTTGATTTTGACGAAGATATTGGGATCTCGCCGCGGCGGTCGCGGGACTCGTCGCGCCGTAGTTGGCCCCGAAGACGCTCGGCGCCCAGTTGAGCGTCGCGACGCCGAGAGCCGCGCTCAGCGCCAGGAGTTTCGCGCGTCGCAACGCTCCGTTTCCGGATTGGTTCGCGCGCGAGGAATTTCCGCGCGATTCGGAGGATTCGTAACGAGTCATCTTCAATCCTTTGAATTCGAGCCGTCAAAAATCGAGCGTTCGCTCGACGGCGCCGTGCCCGTCCTAGGCGCGGCAAAACCGTATGGGGTATATCGGTTCTTTTTCTTTGCGAAAATAGATTATTTTGCTTTTTTGAGCCCCGTCGTTTCGTTCTTTCGAACCGCGTCGGGCTCTCGCGAACGCGGTCGATTCCGGCAAGTTCTCTACGGTCCTCGGGACGCGGTGTATTCCCCGGTGGGCGACGGGTCAACGTCGGCGCGTTGTTCGGGGCGTTTCGAAGTTTGACTTTGAACAAATGCGAAATCTGGGCAAGGGGGGCCGGAACCTTTCGAGATTTGTTTTTCGTCAATATAGATTATTGTAGAGGGAAGGGGCGTCAAACGAAACGAGCGCCGTCCCCGCTTTTTCTCTCGTCGCTCCGCGCGGCGCACGGCGCTTGTCAAAAGGAGTTTTTTGTTGGCTCGGGCGTTTTCGGTTTGTCCAAACTTTTTTTGAAATATTTATCGAGAGGAGGGAGTCCGAGGGAACTAGTAGGGCCCTTTGATCCTCAAAAGACGGGGTTCTTGGCGGCTCCCAGAAAAATTTTGGGGAACGGTAACCCCGCCTTGACTAATTCCACAGTTTTGTTATAAATAACCAGTCGCCCGGCTTTGGGCAAAGTCTGGCGGTTTGGCGCCCCGTTGGGCGAGCGCCGGGTTTTAGAAAATTTATGCGGCGAGGTTTCGTCGCGCCCTTTTATTTCGATACTTACTGACAGGATCCCAGTATGAAAACCACGTTGAACCTTGAGGGCAAGAACCGCAATGGTTTCACCCTCGTCGAGCTTTTGGTCGTTATCGCGATCATCGGCATTCTCATCGGTCTTCTCCTCCCCGCGGTTCAAGCGGCTCGCGAGGCGGCTCGTCGTATGCAATGCACCAACAATCTCAAGCAATTGGGTATTGCGGTTCACAACTATCACGACACGAACACCGCTCTTCCGGCGGCTCGCGCGTTCCTTGGCAAGAGCGGTCAGAACGGGCAAATGGGTAGCGGTCACGGCGGAAACTTCTCGACGTTCGTCTTCCTCCTGCCCTTCATTGAGCAACAACCTCGATGGACCGAAATCCTTTCCTACACGGAACCGACGTTTAATCCTTACATCGAGCAGCCTTGGTACGGCGGCGACTACAAAGCCAACAACCTCAAGGCCCTTAGCGACGCGATTCCCGCGTATAACTGCCCCTCCGACGGTATGAGCAAGCAACCCTCCACCGACGGGCACTTTTCCGCGCGAACCAACTATATGACCTCTCGCGGCGACTCCCTCTGGAACAACGAGCGCCAGCCGGTCGACGAGGCCGACTCTCGCGCGAAGAACTCGAACCGCGGCGTCTTCTGGATCTATGAATTCCCGAATATGTCGGTCGTTACCGACGGCACGTCCAACACGATCGCGTTCGCCGAAACGGTTACCGCGAACGGTCAGGGCGGTCGCCAGATCAAGGGCAACACCTTCTACGTCTCCAGCATGTACGACGGCAACTCTCGTCCGCTAAACTGCTTGGCTATCAAGAACGGTACCGAAGCCACGCAAGACGCGATGACCAACTGCTGGCGCGGTCAGCGCTTCCAAGACGGGCGCGTTCCGCACACCAGCTTCGAAACCCTTCTGCCTCCGAACTCGCCCTCTTGCGTTTACGCCAACGGCGACAGCGGCTGGGGCTGCATGTCCGCTCAATCGAACCACAGCGGCGGCGTCAACTGCGCGATGCTCGACGGTTCCGTTCGTTTCGTTTCCGACACGATCGACGCCGGTAGCGCGTCCAGCTACGTCGTTTGCTCCGGCAAGAGCCCCTTCGGCGTTTGGGGCGCGATGGGCTCCTCGGCGGGCGGCGAGACCACTTCCAATATGTAAGGTCGTCTATCGCGATATTCGCGAACAATTGAGTTAAAAGACGCGGACGCCGAAGCGATTCGGCGTCTTTTTGCTAAAGAGTAAAACATTACCCCCTCAACGAGGAATTTCAATGAAACGAGTTATCGCTCTGCTTCTCGCGGTCGCTTTTGTCGCCGCGCTCGGCTGCGGCAAAGGTCCCAAAAAGCCCGCCGATCTGCCCAAGCTGTTCCCCGCCACCGTTACCGTAACCTACGATAACGGCGAGGCTGTCCCCGGCGCCACGGTCGTTCTGTTCACCGAGCAAAAGAGCGGCGGACGCTCTTGGAACGTCGCGGGCGTTACCGACGACGCCGGAAAGCTCGTCTTGAAGACCGACGGAAATTGGGACGGCGTTCCCGCCGGCAACTACACCGGAATGGTCACCAAAGAGGTTTCCGAGATGGGCGAGACGGACGCCGAGACCGGCGCGATTAAAGTGAATAGCATTACGCGAGTGATCGACAAGCGCTTTGGCGATCCCGGCAAGTCGGGGCTCGCCGTTACGATCCAAGAGGGTCCGAACGAAATCGAATTCAAGGTCGGCGAGAAGATCTCCGAAAACGTTCCCGTGATGAACTGATCGCGCGCCTAGAGATTTTAAGAAAATTAAAAAGCGTCGAGTCGCGAGCAACGACTCGGCGCTTTTCTTTTTTAGCGCGAGGCGATTTCGACGAGGTCCTCTCCGTTAGAGACGATCGGCTCGCTGGGTTTTCCGTCGATTAGCGTCTGATACGAGATCCCCCTTCTCGCGAAAACGCGAATCTTGCTCCCCTCGGCTCGCGCTGGGAACGGGGCGACGACTCGCTTTCCCGCGACGTCGACGACCGAGACTCCGGTAAAGCGCCCGTCAAGTTTCCAAAGCAGATCGCGGAGCTGACAAGGATTGATAAACAACGGGTTGCGCGTTTGGCTCGCGAGATCGAACGAGTCGGGAAGGAGCCCGGCGAACGCGCCGTCCGGACATTCCTGTTTTTGCGCGCAAACGGCGATTCCCTCCGCGATTGCGCGCCAATCGAGCGAGTCGTCGAGCGGCGCGAGTTCCAAGAGCGCCGACGCGTAGGAGATCCCGCACCACTGCACCGGAGTCCCGATCCAGCAAGGGGCGATCCAGTTCGTCGTTCCGTAAACGGGAATCGTCGCGTAGGGCATAATCGCCCCATCGGGCAACGCGCTCGAGCGCCACAGATAGACGAACGGCAGTCCGGCGAGCGCCCAGCGACGCGCCTCGGCGAGGTATTTCGCGTCCCCGGTCGCGCGATAGGCGAGCGCGTTGAGCCGCGCGCATTCCGCCGCCGCGAACAAGTCGGGAGTATGGAGCGACAGCTCCCAAGTCTGCGCGCCGCGAGGAGTTCGGAGCTTGGAAATAAAGTCGAGCCCCTTGAGCGCGGCGTCGAGCGAAGCGCGATCCCCCGCGTAGCGATACTTGTCCATAAGGGGCGCGAGCCGAATCGCGCAGTCGCCGGAGGCGTAGTCGACGTCGGAACCGCGCAGATAGGGTCCGACGTAGCGGAACGATCCGTCCTCGCGCATATCGGCGAGCGCTTTGCTCGCTCGCGTTTCGAGCGCTCTCGCGACGAGCTCGCCCTTGTTCGCGAGCAAGACGGACGCGAAATTGTCGGCCCGCGCGCCTCCGATATCGATTCTCGGGGTTCGCGGAAGCTCGCCGGTCAGTTCCCAAATCGCGGAGACAAAATCGCTTCCGTAGCAGGCGTAGTCGTGGCCGAGCCCGGCGCCGACCGCCCCCGCCCAGCCTTTGTTGGGGATTTGCAACGCGTCGCCGAGAAGCGCCCTCAGATGGAGCGCGTCCTCTTCCGCCGCGGTTCGTGGGCGCGCGGGGACTTCCGGCAAGCCGATTTCTCGAACCGCCCAAAGTATCGACTCTTCGATCGGCGCGCGCGTCGCGAATCGTAGTTTTGCTTGGAACTTACGACCGCAAACCCCGAATCGCGAGGTCGTTTCGTCCCCGTCGAGGAAATCGGGAACCGCGAAGCAAACGCGCTCCTCCGGGGCGTCCCAGACGAGCGCGACCGACGCGAACTCCGTCGACAGCGCGACGAACGGCGCGGTTACCGACATGGTCGGAGGCGCGAATCGCGCGCGCTCCAGCGGATTGACGTCGAGCGAGGAAGAGCTTCGCTCCCCGCGCTCGAGATACTCTACCCCGGGGAGAACCGCTTGCTCCATATCTCCGAAAACGCGAACGGTCGGCGCGAAAGTCGGGATTGGAGAGTCGACCGAAACGGAGAAAACGTCGTCGGTTAGCGAAAAACGCGCGCCGGAGACGACGATTTCGTTCCCCTCGCGAACGAGGGGCGGCGGATCGATCGACTCGACGTCGCCCGGGGAGCCGAAGAGATCGACCGCGCGCGAGTTCGGCTCGAAGAGGGGCGAGAGCGCCGCGAGTTTGGCGCCGTCGGAGCGACGAACGACGAGCGCCCCGCTCGCGTCGGGAGCGAATTTAACGACGAGCTCGTCGCTTTCGAGGGCCTCCCAAGAGTCGACGGTCGCGTCGGTTAGCAAATCGCGCCAAATCGCTCGATAGCGTCGCGCCGTCGATTCCCCGTCTCCCCAAGTCGCGACGACGTCGATGGTTTCGAACGGTTTTTCTTTTGGAAAATATCGGACGAGGCTCGTCGTCGCGCCGGGCGAGAGCGCGATTTTTTCCGTTTCGCCGCCGCCGCGCGCTTCGATCTCGCGCGACTCGTCCCCGATATTGGCGACGCTAAACTCCAATTTCCCGTCGGCGATCGAGAACGCGCCGAATTTGACCGGGCGATAGTCGATTTTAACGAGCGCGATTGTCTCGACCTCGATTTCCCCCGCGTCGAGTCCCAAATCGAAGCGGAGTCGCTTTAATTTGCCCGTCGAGGCGATCGGAACGGCGTAGGTTCGCGTCGCGCCGTTTTCGTCCATCGCGAATCGGGCCGAGCGAATCTCGTCGAATTCGAGCGCGCCCTCGGGCAAGCCCTCTTCGGAGACGAAGATCTGCGCGAATCCGGTCGTCGTTCGGCGCGCGGTCAGCTCGACGAGGAAATCGCCCTTTTCGTCGAGCGAGTCGAGCGCGGGACTGAAGAAATAGGGATCGCTTCCCGTCGAGAGCGCTCTTAGACTCTTCTCGGTTCGCGATAGCTCGACGTTAGGACCGTTTTTCCAGCCGTCGAGGGGCGTTGCGGGGTTGGTAAAATCGAAGGTCGCGACGACGCGTCTCCCGGCTTCTTCGCGGGGGATTGGATCGAGAGACGGGTCGTTGGCAAGGCTAACAAAAACGCTCGCGAGCGCGAAGACGGTCGCGAGCGTCGAATCGAAGAGAAAACGTTTCGGCATATTCGTTTAGTTCGCGTAGAAGACTCGGTTGGGCTTTCTCGGGGGCGCGGTCGGTTCGGGACAGTCGGCGTAACCGATGGCGCAATGCCCGATTCCTTCCCATTTGCCCTCGACGCCGAGATCTTTGAGGAGTTGTTTGAACTCGTCCATTTCGAATTCTTCTTTTGCGCGATGGATCCAGCAACTGGCGACGCCGAGGGTATGAGCCGCGAGCATCATATTGCCCATAACGAGACTACCGTCGTAAACGCTCGTCGGCCAATTCTTGTTGCCGAGAACGATAAGCGCGACCGGGGCGCCGTAGAAGGGGTCGAACCCCGCGTCCCAACCACCGATTTGGCAGTTGATCTTGGAGATCCGATCGCGCAGTTCCTTGTTCGTTACCGCGACGACGATCGCCGCCTGCTCGTTTCTACCGCTCGCGGCGTAAATTCCCGCTTCGATAATCTTATCGATCACTTCTTTCGGGGGAATTTCGCTCTTGAATTTGCGGACGCTGCGTCGCGTCTTCATCGCTTCGATCACGGGGTTGTCTAGATTCATTGAGTTGCTCCTTAGAGTTATTTTTGGAGGAGGTCGACGCCAAGTTGAAAGGCGGCTTCCAAATCTTTTGGGAATTGGGTTTCGCGAACTTGTTTTTTGCGCGTTTCGTCGAACGTTGCCATATTAAACTTGGAATAGTCGTTGACCTGCAACGTGTCGAACGACGGAAGAATTTTCGTTGTTCCGTTCAACAAACTGAAGATTTTCATTTGCCCTTCGAGTCGAGCCGCGTATTTTTCGGCGTAAAAATCCTTGGGAACGTTCATTGTCAAGACGATTCCGACATTAATTTTACCTTTAAAGTAACTGCTTCCGTCGTCGTAGGAGAACGCGGAGAACCAAAGTCGTTCCAGCGCGGCGCGGAGTTGGGCGGTAATTTCGCCAAAGTAAATTGGCGAACCCACAATTAGCGCGTCAGACTCGAAAATCCGATCGATGAGCGGAGACAAATCGTCTTTCCAAAAGCAACGATTTCTCTGTCCGTCCTTGCGCTTGCACAGCAAGCAACTTCTACATCCCGAGTAGTTTAGATCGTAAAGGTTGACGAACTCGGTTTCGGAGCCGACCGATTCCGCGCCTTTTTGAGCGGATTTGAGAAGTTCCGCGGTATTCCAGCTCTTGCGGGGACTTGCGTTTAATATCGTCGTTTTCATCAAAAATCTTTGTCCTTGTTGTAAGACCGGGTATTCTTCGATTCCTTCGCGGAAGTAAGTCGGCGATCGTTAGAGTTTGAGAAGTTCGATTCCAAGCCGAAACGCCGCGTCCAAGTCTTTGGGAAACTGGGTTTCGCGAACTTCTTTTTTATGGGCTTCGTTAAATCCGCCCATATTGAATTTGGAATAGTCTTTGACCTGCAACGTGTCGCAAACGGGAAGTATTTTAATCGAGCCCTTTAAAAAACTGAACGGTTTCAATAGAGCGTCAAATTTTTCAGCGTAGAGTTGGTCGTAAAGATTCTTGGGAGCGTTCATCGTCAGAACGACCCCGACGTTGATTTTGCCGTCGAAATAACTACTGTAGTCGTCGTAAGAAAGCGCGACGAAAATCAAACGTTCCATAAGGGCGAAGAATTGACTCGTTGGATTGCCAAAATAAATCGGCGCGCCAACGATCAGGGCGTCCGATTCGTAGATCCGGTCAATAACCGGCGATAGATCGTCTTTCCAAAAGCAATGATTCCGCTGTCCGTCTTTGCGCTTGCACAGTAGACAACTGCGACAACCCGCGAAGTTCAGGTCGTATAGGTCGATATACTCTGTCTCGGAGCCGACCGATTCCGCGCCCTTTTGAGCCGATTTCAGTAGCTCGGCGGTATTCCAGTTCTTGCGAGGACTCGCGTTTAGAATCGTGGTTTTCATCTTTATGACTCCTTGATCGCGTCGATGGGGCTATGTCCGAGATTCACGCCAAATTGAGACTTTGCGCCCACGTTTGGATTTGTGGAACGGTCGCGCCCGTGCATTCCGAAACTTCGTCATATGAATATTTTTTGACCAGCATATTCGTCGCGACTCTTTTCAACGCCTCTTCCGTTACCCTTTCCGTCACCCTTTCCGTCACCTTTTCTTCCATAGCTTTTTCCTTTTCCTCGCTAAACCATCCGTCGAGGAAAGACAATTCTTTTTTCATATCGGGATTCTCCAAATAATTGACCGCATCGAGATAGGTCTCTTCGGTAATCGGTTGTCCTTCGTTATTCGCCTCGTGGAGCGCGTAGGCGAAACTCATGTCGATAAAATACTTCGCGCGCCAGTCGAATTTCTTGATCTTGCCGAAAATTTTCATTACCGCGTCAAGGTTTTTCGCCAAAATTCTTTTTCCCGCGTACCCTAGCGCCGAAAAAGCCCCGCGAACAAGAGGGGAGCCCTTGATTTCGCCGTTCATTAGGAGGCGCGTTATATTGACGCAAGGAATATCGAACGAGAGCGAGTAGCGATCTAGTCCTTTGGGCAAATAGAAGAGGTCGGACCATTTCGGCGCCTCGTATTTCTCGTTCGAGCCCGTGTAAACGATCAACGCGATAGCTTGCGGGCAACGATTCGACTTTTGGCTCTTGTCGGACTCCCGCTCGTTCAGGGTCGCTTTTGTCGTTAGGGCAACGTACTCGAGAATGTTCAGAAGGGTTCGCCGTTTGTCGCGGAGACAGCGCTGGGCTTTGTGCTCTACGATAACGTGGATTATAACGTCCGCGTCTTTGGGATCCTTGCAGGGAACGACAAAGGCCAGATCGGCGACTTTGCGCTCGAACATCAAATTGACGCGCGTCGTCGGCTCGAACCTCAAATTGTCGAAATCCAACGTTTCCGCCAATTCCGGGAAATATTTCTTCATTACTTCGATCAAAATTTTTCGATCGGACATAACCAAGAAAAAGAACAGGTCGTGGATCGACCCGAGAACCGAGCGCTTCTTGTGAAACTGTTCGTGGAAGAACCGGAGCCGTTCGTTTCGCTCTTCGGGCGTAACGGGACGATCCGAGTTCATTAGATATTTTAGAAACGCGGCCTTCTCTTCTTTGAGGGCTTCGTCTTCAACGCGAACTCTTTCGTTCGCCAATTCCCTCGTTATTCGCGTCCGCTCTTTTGCCATTTTGCCCTCTCTTGGAGTTGTTCGAGACAACGCGCCCAAGCCGCGCGACGTTATTGTATTCGTCTTTCGGCTCGGGGTCAAGTTATTTGAGCGCGAGGGAATGATCGATTTAATAACCTCGCTTTTTCACGACGGTCGGGTAGCGATCGACTATGTATTGAAATCGCGGACAATCGCGGTCGTGGTCGTTGATCATTCCGCAGGCTTGCAGGTGCGCGTACATCGTGATCGCGCCGACGAAGCGGAATCCGCGCTTCTTCAAATCGGCGGCGATTTGCGAGGAGAGCGGATTCCCCGCCGGGATTCGCATATTGTCGTGAGAGCGATAGACGATCGACTTGCGATCGGTCCAGCCCCAGAGGTAGTCGCAAAAAGTTCCGAATTCGGCGCGAACTTCCAAGAATCGGCTCGCGTTAGCGACGATCGCCTCGATTTTGCGACGCGAGCGAATCATGCCGTCGGTCGCGAGAATCCGCTCGATCTCGAACTCCCCGTACTTCGCGATCGCGTCGTAATCGTAGCCTTCGAAACACTCGAACATAATCGAGCGCTTCTTGAGCATAAGATCCCAACTAAGCCCGCACTGCATGCATTCGAGCGACAAATGCTCGAACATCGCGCGGTCGTCCCAAATGGGAACGCCCCATTCCGTATCGTGATAGACGCGATCGATCGCGCTCATTTCCGGCCAGTTACAGTATCCCATCGGGCTTCTCTCCTCGCGACTCGCGCGCTATTCCTTGACAAAAATCGAGTGAACGGCGGGAACGTTCGGATCGAACGGGGGGCAGTCGCTCCGATTGTGCCCGCCGCGCGATTCTCGCCGTTGCAGCGCTCCCAAGACGACGAGCTTGGCGACGAGAATCATATTTTGGGTCTCCCAAGCTTCGACGGTATTGAACTGTTTGGAGAGCAAGAGTTTCGACCAGTTCTCGATGCTTTGAAGCGCCTCGTTGAGCCCCGCCTCGTCGCGGGAAACTCCGCAAAGCCGCTGCATCGCGGATTTTAGGGACGCGCGCGCGTCGACCAAATCGACGGCGTCGACGCTCGACGGCGCCGGCGGGTTCTCCAAAGGCAACGCGCGATACTCGTCGGTCGTCTGCATCGCGATTTCTCCGGCGAGTCGACCGGTTTGCTCGCCGTAGACGAGCGCTTCGAGCAAACTGTTCGACGCTAGGCGATTCGCGCCGTGCAACCCCGTGCTGCTGACCTCGCCCGCCGCCCAGAGCCCTTTGATCGTCGAGCGACCGAACTCGTCGACGTAGACTCCGCCCATCGCGTAGTGCGCGGCGGGGCGAACCGGAATTCGATCTTTCGTTATGTCGACGCCAAACTCGGCGCAAATCGCGGCGATGCCGGGGAATCGGTGGAGAATCCAGTCTTTGTCTTTGTGGGAAATATCGAGATAGACGTTCGGCGAGTTCGTCTTTTGCATCTGCTGGACGATCGATCGGCTCACCACGTCCCGCGGGGCGATTTCGGCGCGCTCGTCGTAGTCGGGCATAAAGCGCCGACCGTTCTTGTCGAGCAGCAACGCGCCCTCGCCGCGCATCGCCTCGGTGATGAGGCTCCGGCTGCCTCCCGCGATATAGAGCACCGTCGGGTGGAATTGAACGAACTCGAGATCTCGGCAATTCGCCCCGGCGCGAAACGCCATCGCGACCCCGTCCCCGCAGGCGACGCTCGGATTGGTCGTCTCGCGATAGATTTGCCCGAGCCCGCCGGTCGCGAGGATCGTTTGCTTGGCCCAGAGCAACTCCAGCTCGCGCTCTTTTTCCCAAAAGACGACCGCGCCTCGGCAGAACCCGTCGTACGTGAGCAGGTCGATCGCGAACGTGTCTTCCCAAACGCGGATATTGGGGCGCTTTTTGACCTCCTCGACGACCGCGCGCATGATCTCGGCGCCGGTGGAGTCTCCGTTGGCGTGCAGCACGCGGAAGTGATCGTGCCCGCCCTCGCGTCCGAGTTGGATTTCGCCTTTGTCGTCCCGGTCGAATTTCGTCCCGTACTCGATCAGCTTTTGGACCTCTTTCGGACCGGAGCGCACGATCTTTTCGACGATTTTCTTATCGCAGAGCGCGCCTCCCGCGATCAGCGTGTCTTTGACGTGGTTTTCGAATTTGTCGCCGGGGGCGTTCCAAACCGTCGCGATCCCCCCTTGCGCCTTAACGCTGTTCGACTGCGAAAGTCCCGCTTTGCACACGAGCAAAACTCGTTGCGACGGATCGACCGAGAGCGCGGCGGTCAGGCCCGCGAGCCCGCCCCCTAGGACTAGGACGTCGGTAAAGAAATGAGGGTGCAGTTTGGCGTGGAACGGCGCCAAATATCGCGGAGAACCGCTCGTTCGTATGATTCGGTCCATTGTCGCTTGAGTCGTCGCGGCGTCCATATCGTTCTCGTCTTCCTTGGAGTCGGGACGCGATCGCTCGCGCCCCCTTGGTTCGCGTTACGGGAGAAAAGGAAACTCAACGTTTCGTTAGATGATGGTCGACGGTCTTTTCGGGATGGCACTCGTTGCAGGTCATCTTACCAATGACGTCGGAGTTTTCGCCTCCCTTGCTATGGCATTTAACGCAAGTCGCCGCGGGCTCCGGGCGCTTGAGCGCGACGATCGGGACGGGCTCCTCGGCGTTGAGCTGGGCGACGTTCAAGTTGAGCAGTTCGGCGGCTTTTTTCGCTATGTCGGCGGAAAGGCGCGAGCAGCGGTCGGTTCGTTCGGGGGAGTCGGTTCGGACTTTGGCGATCGAGCACCACTTGCCGCTGGAGACGTGGCAAAGAATCGAGCCGGAAATCGTTTGAGGCATCGGCTCCGCGTCGTCCGGAACGAAGATCGGGAACATCGTCTTTTCGTAGTAGTTGCCGAGCTCGTCGCACAGCGCTTTGAGCGTCTTTTCCGAGCCGCAGAACAGATTGATCGCCGCGAGCGCCCCGTTCAGCGACCCGCAAAGGGAACCCCAGCCGTTCCCGCCCGAAGAGCCGTAGTGGAACATATGGAACGGAAAGCTCAACACCGCGTTTCCGGCGAGCGGATCGGTTTTCGCCAGTTCCTCGCCGACGTTCCGAACGATCGACATAAACGTCGTGTGCATACAATGCCCGATATGATAGTCGCGGTAGGCGTCGCGCGCGACTTTGTCCGGATCGATAATCGCGTACTTCCACGCTTCGCCGCTCTCGACGAGCGCGGGATTGGCGACGGGGGACTCGGCGGCTAGCGCGACTTTCGACGCGGCTCCGGTCAGGGCGGCTCCGATTCCGACGCCCGCAATGCGCAGCGCGTCGCGACGATTCAACTTGTTCATATCGATTCTCCTAATAGTCGCGATTCGCCCGAGCGATTTCGCGACGGTTTTTTTACGGCGCTCTCAAAACAGAGAAAACGATATTATATCTCTTGTTATCGAAAAATAAAGGAGGGGGTTTCGCGCGGTTCCGCTCGCGGCGTTGGGCGTTTTAGGGGCAAATTACAAAAATATGCTCTCGTTCCCATTGTAAAGTTGGAAACGAGCGATAAGATATGCTGATAATTAAGCGCGACTTTTTTAGGAAAGATTATAACGCGTTCTTCCCGGCGCTCGGGACGCGCGTTGGTCTTTCGGCGGAGAGGGCGAATGAACACCGAAACGTTTAGAATTTTTTGCGACGTGATCCACTACCAGAGCTTCTCGCGAGGAGCCGAGGCGAACAATATCAGCCAATCCGCCGCCACCCAGTCGGTGCACCGCTTGGAAAAACAGCTTGGCGCGCGACTTATCGATCGCTCGAAGCGCCCCTTTAGCCTCACTCCCGAGGGAAAGATTTGTTACGAGGGGTTCCGCGAAATTCTTGAGACCTACGACGCGGTAGTAACGCGAGTTCGCGCGTCGAGCGAGCGCGGAGGCGGGACGATTCGCGTCGCCGCGATCTATTCGGTCGGGCTTCACGATATGAGCAAGTGTATGCGCGAGTTTATGACCGAGGAGCCGCAAACGAAAATTCGCTTGGAATTTTTGCACCCCGACAAGGTGTACCAAGCGGTTCTTAATTCCGAGGCGGACGTCGGGATCGTTTCCTATCCGACCTCTTCCGCCGACTTGAACGTCGTGCCTCTCCGCTCCGAGGAGATGGTCGTCGTAACTCCTTACGGGCACGATTTGTCGCGCGAGCGATCGATTCCGATCGAAGCGTTGGAGGGGCTGGACTACGTCGCGTTCGATCGAGAATTGCCGATTCGTCGCGAAACCGACCGGCATATGCGCCAGCGAGGCGTAAAGGTTAACGTCGTTACCGAGTTCGACAATATCGAGACGATCAAGCAGGCGATCGAGGTCGGCATGGGCGTTTCGATTTTGCCGGGGCCTTCCGTGTTGGACGACGTGGCGGCTCGGAAATTGTCGGCGATACCGCTTTCGTCTCCGAAGATCGTTCGTCCGATCGGGGTAATCTATCGTCGTCGCAAATTTTTCACCGCCGCGACGACTCGATTCATCGAAATGCTGGGAGGCGCTCTAGTTCGGTCCAACGGCGTTGGCGTCGAGAACGTCGAGAACGGCAAGGGACCCAAGGAGGGCGCGTTCCAAATCGAACCGCGCCCCGCCGCGCAATAATATCAATTCCGAGCGCCGACTCGCTCGCTCCTTTTTTAACTCAACGCAAAGGCTATCGCTATGTTGAAAACCGCTTTTTTTGGCGCCGCCGGAAAGATGGGAAAAATGTTGATCGCGCGCGCCGTCGCGGATCCCGATATTGAAGTCGTCGCCGCGCTCGAAGCCCCGAGTTGCCCCGCGCTCGGCGTCGACGCCGGGCAAAACGCCGGGCTCGACCCGATCGGAGTTCCGCTGACGGCGGAGCTTCCGGCGAGCGTCGTCCCCGACGTCTTGATCGATTTTTCCAGCGCGAAAGCGTTCGAAACGGTCTTCGCGCTCTGCTCGAGTCGCAAAATTCCGCTCGTCTACGCCACGACCGGGCTGAGCGACGCCGAAGTCGCAAAATTGGAAGAAGCCGCCAAAACAAATTTGATACTTCGTTCCCCGAGTATGAGTCCGGCGGTCAATTTGACGATGAAACTATCCCAAATCGCGGCGCGCGCCCTAAAAGACGCCGACGCCGACGTCGAAATCGTCGAATGCCATCACCGGCACAAGGTCGACGCCCCGAGCGGAACCGCGTTGAAATTTGGCGCTCTAATCGCGAAGGAAATGGGAATCGACTCCTTCCGACACGGGCGAGAGGGTCGGGTCGGCGCCCGACCCCACGACGAGATCGCGTACCACGCGATACGTCTCGGGGACGATCCGGGACGGCACTCGATCTATTTCGGCATGCCGGGAGAGACGCTCGAACTAACGGTGAAGTCGTCGAGTCGCGAGTCTTACGCGACCGGCGCGCTTGAGGCGGCGAAATTCCTCGTTCGCCAAACGCCGGGTCGCGTCTACGATATGTTCGACGTTCTCAATCTGTGATCGCGCTCCTCGAGGGCAAAAAATCGATCCGCCCCCTTGCCAAGAGGAAAAGGGGCGCTAAAATATCGGAATGATCGACGGAAGGTCGCCCGACGGGATCGGCGTCCGCCGCGTCCCAATGAAAACACGATAAAACGACGTTCGTTCGCGAACGAAGGAGCCGCCGCGCAGGGAGCGCGAGGTCGGCTCCCGACGACGGCGACGTCCAAGCGACAGACTCTTCGGAGAAAATGCGATGAAAGACAACATTCATCCGAACTATGTGGAAACCAAAGTTACCTGCGGTTGCGGCAACACCTTTATGACGCGCAGCACGAAGCCCGAGCTGAAGGTCGATATTTGCAACGCTTGCCATCCCTTCTACACCGGGCGCGTCAAGTTCGTCGACACCGCCGGGCGCATCGAAAAGTTCAAGAACAAGTTCGCCGGCAAGTACGGCAAGAAGTCCTGATCCGAAGAGCGATTTATCGCGAACCCTTCGGGGATTTCATCGCGCGTCAACGCGCCGACTATTCGCAAGCGGGTCTTTGGGCTTGGCCTAAAGAGCCCGCTTGTCGCGCTATAGCGACTCGCGTTTTGGATTCCCGCCGCTGAAACGGTCATACTTTTATGCGCGAATTACTCGACAAAAAGCTCGCTCGATTCGAAGAACTCGAGCGCCAAATGAACGATCCCGACGTCCTCGCCGACTCCAATCGCCTGGCGGCGGTCGCCAGAGAGCGAGGCTCCTTGGCGAAATTGTGCGTTAAGTATCGCCGTTTCAAAAAGTTGAACGAGGAGATCGAAGAAGCGAAGGGAATGCTCGAAGGCGACGATCCCGAGATGAAAGAGCTCGCGGAATCGGAGCTTCCGGAGTTGCGCGCCGAGCGCGAGGGGCTCTGGGACGAGTTGCTCGATATGACGATCGGCGGCGAGGACGCGAACCGAACCCACTGCATTATGGAGATCCACGCCGGGACCGGGGGCGACGAGGCCGCGCTCTTCGCGCGCGACTTGTACGAAATGTACCGGCATTACTGCGAGTCGAAGCGCTGGAAGATCGAGATTATGTCGATGAACCCGACCGAAATGGGCGGGTTCAAAGAAATCACGCTCGGAATCGACGGGGAAGGATGCTATCGCGAACTGCAGTTCGAAAGCGGCGGGCACCGCGTTCAGCGCGTTCCCGAGACCGAGGCAAAAGGGCGCATTCACACCTCCGCCGCGACCGTCGCCGTAATGGCCGAGCCCGAGGACGTCGAAATCGAGCTTAAAGAGAGCGACTACCGCATCGACCGATTCTGCTCGAGCGGGCCGGGCGGTCAGCACGTCAATAAGACCGCGTCCGCCATTCGCCTCACGCACTACGAAACCGGGTTGGTCGTCAGTTGCCAAGACGAAAAGAGTCAGATCAAGAATCTCGCGAAGGCGCTGCGAGTTCTTAAAACTCGGCTTTACGAGTTGAAACGCGCCGAGGAGCGCGCGAAGCGATCTCAGGAGCGTATGAGCAAGCTCGGAAGCGGCGATCGAAGCGAGCGCATCCGGACGTACAATTTCCCGGAGAATCGCGTTACCGACCACCGCATCGGGCTGACGCTCTACAAACTCGACGTCATTCTCGCCGGAGACCTTGCGCCCGTGATCGAAGGATTGCTCGATTACGAGCGCCAAGAGTTGCGCAGTTCTTTCGGGACGATCGAGTGATCGCGTTTCGTTCCCGTCACTTTTTCTTCGACTTCGAGTTCGAACAATGGCGCAAGACGGAGATTGGACCGTAAAAAGTCTGCTGGAGTGGACGACCGACTTCTTCGCGAGGAAGGGGTTCGAAAGTCCTCGCTTGGACGCGGAAGTTCTGCTCGCGAAGGCGATGGGAACCTCGCGCGTCGATCTTTTCGTGCGTTACGACGAGAAACCGAGCGACGAGGTTCGCGCGACGTTTCGCGAGTTCGCGCGGCGACGCGGCGCTCGAGAGCCCGTCGCGTTGATCGTTGGGCGCAAAGAGTTCTATTCCCTCGACTTCGACGTCGACTCTCGCGTGTTGATTCCTCGTCCCGAGACCGAGCAACTGGTTCTCGAGGCGATCGAGACGATTAAAAAGCGGAACAAGGAACTCGGGGGCGAGTCTCCCGCCCAATCGCTTTGCGACGTCGGAACGGGCAGCGGGTGCGTCGCGATCGCGCTCGCGAAAAACCTTCCCAACGCGACGATCGTCGCGCTCGACGTCGACCAAGGCGCGTTGGACGTCGCGAAGAAAAACGCCGAGAAACTTGGCGTCGCCGACCGAATCGAATTTCGTTTGGGCGACTTGCTCGATCCGGTTCCTTTGGACTTGCCCGAAGAGCGGCGATTTGATATGATACTCTCGAATCCGCCCTACGTGTCGGAGGCGGAGTACGCGGCGCTCGATCCGACCGTTCGCGATTACGAGCCAAAAATCGCCCTTTTGGGCGGTTCGACCGGCGCCGAGATCGCGCTGCGTTTGGCGGAGCAAGCCCCGGAGCGCTTGAAGCGCGGCGGATCGATTCGCTTCGAACTGAGTCCGACGACGGTTCGAGAAGTCGCCGACGCCATGGCGCGCGACCCGCGCTGGACGGGGGTCGAAATTCGCCGCGATTTCGCGCGACTCGAGCGTTTCGTCGTCGCGAGCCGAGCGAATTAGAGAATTCTAGGAAAATAGAAATGCCCGAAAAGAAAGCCGACGTTTTTGATCTCGATGGGATCCGCTCGCTGGTCGAGTTGATGAAGGAGAACAACGTTTCCGAAATCGATCTCGAACAAGACGGGCGGCGCTTGAAGTTGACGCGCGGTTCGGTCGCGCCCGCGGTCGTCGCGGTTCCCGCGTCGGCCCCGGTCGTTCCCTCGACCCCCGTCGTCGCGACGGAAACGCAAGCCGCTCCCGCCGAGCCAAAGGCCGACGACTCGGCGTTTATTAAGACGATCAATTCTCCGATGGTCGGCACCTTCTACGCTTCCCCGAGTCCCGACAAGCCCCCCTTCGTGAGCGTCGGCGACGTCGTTTCCCCGGAAAAGACCGTGTGCATTATCGAGGCGATGAAGGTCTTCAACGACGTGCAGGCGGAGATTTCCGGCAAGATCGTCGAGATTCTCGTAAAGAACGGCGAGGCGGTCGAATACGGCAAGCCGCTCTTCAAAGTCGACTCGCGCGGTTGAGGAACGTTTCGAGATGTTCAAAAGAATTCTAATCGCGAATCGCGGTGAGATCGCGCTTCGCGTTATCCGCGCCTGTCGAGAATTGGGCGTTCAAACGGCGGTCGTCTACAGCGAGGCGGATCGCGACGCGCCCTATTTGGAACTGGCGGATCGGACCGTCTGCATCGGTCCCGCTCGAGCCGATCAGAGTTATCTGCGCGTCGATCGCATTATAAGCGCGGCGGAGGTCGCCGAAGTCGACGCGATTCATCCCGGCTACGGGTTTCTTTCCGAAAATTCTCAGTTCGCGGAAAAATGCCGCGACAGCGGATACGAGTTCATCGGTCCGACCGTCGAGGCGATGGAGAAGCTGGGGGACAAGAGCGCCGCGCGCGCGATGGCGAAGAAATGCGGCGTTCCGACCGTGCCGGGTAGCGACGGGGTTCTCGAGTCGGAAGCGGAGGCGCTTTCGATCGCGCGCAAGATCGGGTACCCGGTTCTTATTAAAGCGTCGGCGGGCGGCGGCGGACGAGGCATTCGGCTCGCGAACGACGACGACCAGCTCAAGCGCGCGTTTCAAGAGGCGGCGCAAGAGGCGGCGACCGCGTTCGGGCGCGCCGACGTCTATCTCGAAAAATTCATCGTCGATCCCCGACACGTCGAGGCTCAGCTCCTCGCCGACAATTACGGCAACGTCGTTCACCTTTGGGAGCGCGACTGCTCCTTGCAGCGCCGCCGTCAGAAGTTGATCGAGCTGACCCCCGCCCCGGCTCTTTCCGACAAAACTCGCCAAGCTCTTTGCGAGTCCGCGGTTCGCATCGCGAAAGCCGCCGGGTACACCAACGCGGGGACGGTCGAGTACGTCGTCGACAAAAACGGCAATTACTACTTTATCGAAATGAACGCGCGGATCCAAGTCGAGCATCCGGTTACCGAGGCGGTTACCGGAATCGATTTGATTCAGTGGCAGATCCGTTTGGCGGCCGGCGAAAAGCTGACCTTGCGCCAGAGCGACGTCCGGTGCGACGGGTTCGCGATCGAGTGCCGCATTAACGCGGAGGATCCCGAGCGGAATTTCCGTCCGTGCCCTGGAAAAATCGAGCGATTGGATCCCCCGGGAGGTTTCGGCGTTCGATTCGACTCCTGCGCTCGCGCCGGGTTTTCCGTCAGTCCGCACTACGACTCGATGATCGGAAAACTGATCGTTCATCGAGCGACCCGCGACGAGGGGATCGCGACCGCGATTCGAGCCTTGGAGGAATTCAAGGTCGAAGGGATCAAAACGTCGATTCCCGCGCTACTTAGAATACTCCGGAGCGAAAAGTTCGCCAAGGAAGTTCCCGACGTCGGGTTCATCGAGCGACACTTTATGAATTGAGCGAAAAAATAAAATCTCCGGAAGAGGAAAGTTTTCCGGAGATTTTTCTGTTTTTGGACAAAATCGCCCTTGCGGAGTCGGCGAGAAAAACGCATACTCCGGGTTGAGCGCGGCGTTCCGATCGAACGCGTCGCTCGCGAACGGAGCTCGAAATCGACCGACAAAAAACGGGCGCGGCGGCAAGTTTCCTCAAGTCCCGGCGCCACCTTGTCGATACTCCCTCCTAAGGGAGGACGAAGGTCGAGCCTTTATTCTCCTCTCCCTTAGCGCGTCGCCTTTGGGCTCGCGCGGCGCCAGGGAACGGCGCTAGGCGACTTCGTCGCGGGAGAAACGGAGTTCCGGCGTTGGAAAACAACGCGTAATCAACCTAAGAAATTCGTCGTTATTTTGGGCTCGCTCCGGCGGCGCAAATACGAACGCGACTTCTGGACTATGCATTCAGGAGAATAAAACACAATGAACGTCAACGGTATCAACGGGCTTGGAAGCGTTTCCAACGTCGGGTCGATCGGCTCGGTTACTCGCAACCAAGGCGCGAAGGTCGCGCAAAAGCCTCTCGTTCGCGACGAGATGGAGCTTTCGACGCAAAACGCGGTTAGAACCGCCGATTCGATCGCGATGACTCCGAACGAGATTCGCGTCGATCTAGTCAATCGAGTTCGCGCCGAAATCGCGGCGGGAACCTACTACACCGACGAAAAATTCGATATCGCCATTTCGCGAATGTTCGATTCGTTCGCCGATTGAGATCGACGCTCGCGCGTTCGATATCATTCGAATTTTTTCAAATCGCGCTCGTTTTTCCGAGCGCGATTTTTTTATTCCCTCGCCGGCTCGCTCCCTGTTCCGCCGATTCGCGAGACGTCGACCGCCTTGGCGTCCCCTTCTTCTTTCCAACGATCAAGTTTTTGACGCTGATACTGGTACAATTTCTTTCGCGCCGCCTCGCCGTCTCGATTCTGACCGACGCCGTCGTATCTCGGTTCGGCGCCGCTTTTTGGCGGATCCTCAAACGTTCCCCAGTTTACCGTCGTTCCGTCTTTTGCGGTTAGAAAGAAGATAGGCTCTTTTTCTCCGACCGCTTTAAACGCCCTGATCGTCTCAATTCCTCGCGACTCGATCGCGCCTTCGCGATTTAGGAGATCGACGAGCGCGGCGGCGCGTTTCAGCGCGTCGTTCAACGGAACGTAGGTAACGATCGTCGGGAATTGTTTTAGCTTGTCGGGGCGGTTCCGAAAGTACCGGAAGTCGATTTCGTTTCCTCGCGCGTCGACTATGCGAAGCCGAGAACGATCGCCGTTCGACTTTGTCCCCCCCAGTTTGCCGAGCGACGCGTCGAGTCTCAGTAGTTCGAGCGACCCGGCGTCCGGAAAGAGCTCGCTCGCCTTTTTAAGGAAATCCTCGTCTTCGCGCGGCGAGGAATCGACGAGCGCGATCGGCTCCCGAAATTTTAGAACGACGTCGAGCGAGGCGGGGTAGGAGACGAGCATCGACTCGACTTTCTCGACGAGCGGGTGGTCCGCGAAAGCTTGAGTTAACTCCTTTACCAAATTGGGATCGTTGGAATTGAGCGGCTTGTCGCGATCCTTTTGCGGCCGAGACTCGAGAACTTCGGCGAAGAAATCGTCGGGAACCCACCAAGGCGTTTCGCCGTCGCTCGCGTATATGTTCACTCGCTCGGGAGCGATTATGTACTCCTCCCGCTCGAGAATTTGTCCCTTAAACGACGACCACAAACTCGCCAGCCCCCCGCACAACAAAAGGAAAATCGCCATTTGTCCTATGAACTGGCGCTGTCTCTTTCCTCCGAAGCAGTATTTTGCGGAGCTCCAAACGCTCACGAGAAACCTCCCTCGCGATAATCGCTCTTGTCTCGTTGGGAAAAAAAAGGTAACTTTGGGGAGCGCGACGCGTTGGGGCGCGCTTTTATTAAAACGGTTTTGGGAGTTCGTTATGACCTCGAGCGCTCGTCTCTTCTCGTCGGTCTTATCGCGTCGCGCGTTTTGTGGCGCCGCTTTCGTCGCGCTTTGCGCCGCGCAGGGGTGCGCGATTTTTCATCGTCCCAAACCGATCGAGCCCGCCGTCTTCAAGCCCGCCGTCTCGAAAAACGTCGGGCGCGCGATCAAGGAGGCGACTCGCCTTTCCCTCTTGGAGGAGGAAAAAGACGAAAAACCGACGATCTGCTTTATCGGCGTTCTCGGCGAAAGCGCCGACGCCATCTCGACCGCGACTCGCGACGAACTCGAGCTTTCCAACGAGATCAAAACGATCGATAAAAACGCGATGAAAGTCGCGCTTAAGGAAAGCGGAATCAAGGCGAGCGAGGTCTATATTCCGAACAAGCGCAAGTTGTTCGTCGAATCGCTCGGCGAGTCTTTCGATTATCTCCTCGCGGGGTACGTCGAGCGCGTCGAGGAGCGCGTCGATCCCGACGACGAGGAGAGCGCGACGTACGCTCGAACCGTTTATCGGCTGGAGCTCGTCAATTTGGAAACGAACAAAAAATCGGAGTTCGTCGCCGATCTATAGCGACTCGTTCCGCTCCAAAAATTCTCCGAACGCGCGCTCCAGCTCGTCGAGGAGCGCCTCGCGGGTCTTTTCTCCGACCTCTACCCTCTCCGCGCCTCGCGCGCTCAGGGAGCGGAACCACGTCTCTTGCCTTTTGGCGAAATTGCGCGTGAGACGTTTGGTCGTCTCGATCGCCTCGTCTCTTGAAATCTCTCCCAATTGCGCCGCGCGCAACTCGCGGTAACCGACCGCTTTCGACGCGGTCGGACCCGGCTTCGGCTCGCCCTCGAACAGTTCGCGAACCTCCTCGTCGAACCCTTGCGCCATCATTTGGTCGACGCGCGCGTCGATTCGCGCGTAAATTCGCTCGCGCTCCCACGTCAGGATCTTGGCGCGCCGAGGGTTCGCGAGCGGCGGCGCGTCGAATTGCGTCTGCAATTCGGAGATCGGTCGACCCGTCGCGCGATAAACTTCCAGCGCGCGAATTAGGCGCTTGGCGTCGTTCGCGTGAATCCTCTCGCACGCGACCGGATCGACTTCGCGCAGCTTGCTCCACAAAGTTCCGGGGCCCTCGCGCCTTTCGAGCTCCGCGAGCTCCTCTCGGTATTCGCGATCGGCGCCGGGCGCTTCGAAAACCCCAAAGAGCGCCGTCTTTAAATAAAGCGGCGTCCCGCCGACAAAGAGCGCGACTTTCCCCCGCGACTCGATTCCGCGAACGACCTTCCCCGCTTGGCGAAGGTACTCGGCGGTCGAAAACTCCTCGCTCGGCTCGACGACGTCGAGCATGTGGTGCGGAATCCCTCCGCGCTCCTCGAGGGTCGGCTTCGCGGTTCCGACGTCCATTTTGCGATAAATCGCCATCGAGTCGAGAGAAACGATTTCGGCCCCGAGTCGGCGCGCCAGTTCGACGCCCAGCGCCGTTTTGCCTCCGGCGGTCGGCCCGGTCAAAAAAAGGGACCTCGAAAAGGGGGACGGCTCGCGTTCGCGTTCAAAGTTTTGCGTCATAACGTGTTGCGCTTTGTCCAAGGCGCTCGTCGCGCCGAGGGGAAAACGCGGCTCGTCGAACCCGATTTTTTCGGTTTGCGCGAGGGGCGTTTTCGAGACGAAAAAATCGCGAAAATATCGGTAAAAAACGAGTCGAAACGCGGCTTTCGACCCTTGAAAAATTCGACGATTTCGCTATAATAAAACCGTCGTCGAGCGGCGCGAAAAAGAGCCTCGAAAAGCTCTCGATTCCCGCTCGTTTTCGTCGCAATTTGCGCCGCGTTTACCAGTATAATGAAAAGCGCGTCTTTCCCCAATAACCCCGACGGGTCAAATCGCCCAAAAAATCGAAAATCGTCCGGTTCCCGGCGCGACGATCCCTTCGCGCGGCCCGCGCATCCGCTCGGATTTCAATTCCTTTCCGAGGAGCGCCCGATTCGCGCGTCGAAATTTGGAGCGATTCTTCCGTCGGTGATGGCGAAGTACGGGCTCGGTCGCAAACTGGCGGTCGAGCGGATTAACGCCGCGTGGCGCGAGTCGCTTCGCGTCGTTTTGACCGGCGCGTTCGACTCCGATTTTTCGGTCGATTTAGACGACGAAAACCTCCCGAGCGACGACAAGCTGGCGACCTTTGAGCGAAACGCTCGTCCCGTCTCCTTGCGAGGGGGCGCGCTGCGCGTCGAAGTCGTTTCCAGTATCCTCTGTCAGGAGTTGCGGTTCCACCTCGAACCAATCCTCCGCGAACTTAGACGGCGGCTTCCCGAGGAAAAGATCGAGAAGATTAAGTTGATCGCCAAATAGCGCGAATCGACCGACCGGCTTCCTTTTTTACCGAACAAAGCTATGACCGAATCCGAATCCCTTACACCGCGCGATCCCGAACTCGACCCCAACGCCTCTCGCGCCGCCGAGCCCGAGACCACGTCGCTCGACGACGGTTATCAAGACGCGAGCAAAGCCAACGCCGACTACACCTCCGCCGATATTGAGAGCCTTTCCGACCTCGAGCACGTGCGCCTTCGCCCCTCGATGTACATTGGCGACGTGGCGACCAGCGGTCTGCACCACTTGGTCAACGAGGTGGTCGACAACTCCCTCGACGAGGCCCTCGCCGGATTCGCCACCGAAATTAGCGTTACCGTCGAGCGCAACGGCGCGGTTACCGTTCGCGACGACGGGCGAGGGATCCCGGTCGATATTCACCCCGACTTGGGCGTCTCGACGCTCGAGGGGGTAATGACGAGGCTGAAGTTCGGCGGCAAGTTCTCGAAAGGCGCGTACCAAACTTCCGGCGGTCTCCACGGAGTCGGCGTCACGGTCGTCAACTTCCTCTCCGAATGGTGCAACGTCGAAGTTTGCCGCGACGGGTTCCAATACTTCCAAGAGTACCGGCGAGGCGAGCCGAAAGCGCCCGTTACCAAAGGTCTAAAGTCCGACAAACACGGCACGAAGACCACCTTTAAGCCCGATCCGGAAATCTTCCCCGACACGAAATTCCAGTACGGTATCCTCTACGGGCGGCTCCGCGATTTGGCGTTCCTCAACCCGAATATCAAGATCAACTTCCTCGACGAGCGCGACGGGCGCGGCGAGACGTTCCACTGCAAAAACGGCGTCGCCGACTTCGTTACCTACTTGAACAAGTCGTACCAGCCGATCCACAACGACGTGATCTGCGTTCATGGCGGTCGCGACGGCGTTACCGTCGATATCGCCCTGCAATACACCGACAACGACTCCGAAACGATCCGAACCTACGTCAACAACGTCCACACCCACGAGGGCGGAACGCACGTCGCCGGGTTCCGAACCGCGCTCACCAAAGTCCTCAACGCGTACGGCGTTAAAGAGAACCTGTTCGGCAAGACGATCCCCGACGGCGAGGACTTCCGCGAAGGGTTGACCGTCGTGATTTCCGCGCGCGTGCCCGAGCCGAAATTCGAGGGGCAGACCAAAACGAAGCTCGGCAACACCGAGGTCGCCGGGATCGTTCAGGGCGTTTTCGCCAACGCGATGACCAAATACCTCGAGGAGCATCCGAACAACGCGAAAGTCATTGTGAAACGCGCGGTTCTGGCGCAAGAGGCCCGCGAGGCCGCGAAGCGCGCGCGGCAGCTCGTCAAGGAGCGCAAGAACGTCCTCAACGGGGGCGGCATGCCGGGCAAACTGCGCGACTGCACCAGTCGCGACGTCGATCGCTGCGAGCTCTATCTCGTCGAGGGGAACTCGGCGGGCGGGTCCGCCGAAGGGGGGCGAATCCGCGAGTTCCAGGCGATTCTTCCCTTGCGAGGAAAGGTCATTAACGCCTACAAAGCCCAAGACGCGCGCGTCTTAAAGAACGAGGAAGTGCGCAGTATGATCGTCGCGTTCGGCGCCGGATTTGGCGACGAAATGGACTTGACCAAGCGCCGATACGGCAAGATCGTCATCATGACGGACGCCGACGTCGACGGCTCGCACATTCGAACCCTTTTGCTGACTTTCTTCTATCGCCAAATGTACGCGATGGTCAAGTCGGGGTTCGTCTACGTCGCCCAGCCGCCTCTTTTCCGCGTCCGCAAAAAGGGCAAGAACAATTCGAAAGCGCGATACGTCCAGACCGAAGAGGAAATGAAGCGCGAGCTCCTCGAGTCGGGCGTTCAAGCCGCCGAGTTCGACCCCCGCGACGGGCGGATCCTCGACCCCGAGCAAACCGCCGCCCTTTGCCGCCTCCTCAATCAGATGGAAGAGTCGATCCAAGCGCTTGAAAAGCGCGGATTTGGGCTTCGCCAACTCGCGAATCTGCAAGACCCCGTCACCGCGAATTTGCCGATTTTCCGCCTGATTTGGCGCAAACAAGAGGAGTGGTTCTTCGACCGTTCTTCGCTCAACGAACGGCTTCGCGCGATCGAGGAGGAGACCGGCAAACCGATCGACGAGCTGACCGGTTCGATTTCCGGCGCGCTCGATCAGTCCAACGCCAAAATCTTCAACGAGGGGGACGATTTGGACGAGCGGCTCCGCGTCGACGAACTCGACGAGCTTCGCTCCCTCAACGACCGATTGGTCGCCCTTCGCGAGAAGTTCGGATTCGAGTTCGACTCCCTCTTCCCGATTCAGCGAACCGGCGTCGAGGGCGCGCGCTACGCGATCCTGCGCGGCGAGGGCGATAAGAAAATCGAGACCGGCGTCGAGGATCTGCGCGCCATGCTCGCCGCGATGCGCGAGGCGGGCGAGAAAGGGTTCCAAATCACCCGATTCAAGGGCTTGGGCGAAATGGACCCCGAGGAGCTCCGCGAGACGACCCTCGACCCCGAGAACCGCACCCTCGTCCAAGTA
>JAFRXD010000088.1 GCA_017441605.1 Thermoguttaceae bacterium
GCGAGTTGTCGTTGTCTGAGACCGAGCGCCTTTCGGAGTTTCTTTAGTCTGTCTTTCATCTTGTTTTCCTCAAAAGACGCGAGAGTATTCTACTCGGCTCCGAAGTTCTGATTCACCGTTCCGCCTTGCATTGTTTCGATTCCGACGATCTTTGCGCCGCTTCCCTTGTCGTCCGTTAGCTTCGACAAGTAGTCGCGGAACGCGCCTCGCTTGTCCTCTGGTAAAAGATTGTAGATCCGCCGGATCAGCTCATTGATTACGTCCAGATCTTCGTACTCGCCCAACGGTCGAACGTCCGGCTCGGGCTCGAACATCTCACCCTCGCCGCGCTCCAACCACTCGCGACGAACTCGGAACTCCTTGCAGATCTGATAAATGCGAGCGTCTGGAACTAAACGTCCAGACTCCCAGTTTCCAATAGCGGCAGTCGTTATATCGAGTCGCTCGGCAAACTCGCGCTGTTTAAGTCCAAGAGTCTTTCGCAGTTGCTTCAGTCTTTCATTCATCTTGTGATCTCCTCAAAAGACGCCGGAGTATTCTACTTGTCAGCGCCGAAGTTCTGGTTCACCGTTCCGCCTTGCATTGTCTCGATTCCGACGATCTTTGCGCCGCTTCCCTTGTCGTCCGTCAGTTTCGACAAGTAGTCGCGGAACGCGCCTCGCTTGTCCTCCGGCAAAAGATTGTAGATCCGCCGGATCGACTCTTTGATTACGTCCAGATCTTCGTACTCGCCCAACGGTCGAACGTCCGGCTCGGGCTCGAACATCTCACCCTCGCCTTTCTCCAACCACTCGCGACGAACTCGAAACTCTTTGCAGATCTGATAAATGCGAGCGTCGCCAGGTTCGTTGGATCCAGACTCCCAAGATCCAACGAGACCAGTTGCCACTCCAAGTCGCTCGGCGATCTCGCGCTGTTTAAGTCCGAGAGTCTTTCGCAGTTGCTTCAGTCTGTCTTTCATTTTCTTTTCCTTTCGTAAATCAAAACTCCAACTCGTCGATAACGTCTTTCAGGTAGAACTCGCCGTTCGTGTCGTCTCCGACGCTTCGCGCGGCTTGCTCCGGTTCGTCGTCAAGCCGAGTAAAGAACAGTCCGCCGCGTCGATTGCGAGCCCAACGCCTATACTCTCGGGCTTTCTTGTCCCAAACGTACTCCTTGCCGTCGAAGAACTTGCTCGGTCGTTTCGCGTAGCGAACGACCAAATTCCCGATCTCGATAACGGCGATTTCGCCGCCCGCGTATGTAGAAATCATTGCTTTCCATTCTAGTTTCACTCCTGTCGCGAAAAATTTTTTCCGGGGTTTGACCGGCGTTTCGCTCGGTATTTTACACAATAGTTGTAAAAAAACAAGTGATATTTGAGAATAATTTTAGTGTTTTGTGTTATTTGCTATTGAAGTTTTCCGTGATACGTGTATTATTAGAACGTAGTCGCGAGCGGATCCGTTTCACTCCTGGCTTGCGACAAAACCTAGCCGCGCCCTCGTCCTGCAAGCGAGGCGCGGCGCTTTCCAACAAAACGAGGTACCAAAATGAACATTGAAGAACAACTTTCCAAACTCAACGCGACTAAGGCGCAACTTGCCCTCGCGTTTATTCAAGGACTTTACGCGGGCGTCGTCGCGACGTCCTGATCGGAGGAACCAAATGAGAGAATTTATCAACGTGGTCGCTTGCTACTCGCTCGTGA
>JAFRXD010000089.1 GCA_017441605.1 Thermoguttaceae bacterium
AGAGTCCGCCGTATCGAGCCATCGAGTAGGCGTGCTGTTGACTTCCGGACTCCAACGAGGGATCGAGCGCGAGCGGGGGAAGTCCGCGAAGAGCGCGAACCGCGTTCGCCGCAGCGAGATACGTCGTCGCGATCGGCGTCTTGATCAAGTTTCCGAGCTTGCAAGAGCCGTCGGAGCAGATCCTGACGTTGACCGGACCGCACGGCTTGACCGGCTCGGTCGTTTCCTCGGTCTCGATCGTCTCGGTCTCCTCTCCGCATTTGCAGTCGTCGCATTTGCAATCGTCGCATTTACAAGCGGCGTCGAACGCGTCCGAAGCCGCTTGCGGAACCGACGCGCTCGGAGCGCAAGGGGCGCAAGTTTGGAGTTGACAAGATCCGTTCGCGCAAGTCAGTCCCGGCGCGTATTCGCCCGGAACGCGTCCGGCGATAGTTCCCCGCGAGCAAGAGCGCGAACAAGAACCATTAGAACAATATCCTCCATAACAAGATCTTCCAGCCGAATATCCCCCGCTATAAGCGTAGCGAGATCCGTATCTTGAATAGGTGGGCGCGTAAGAGTATCCGCCGGTGTAACAAGATCCGGCGTAGCAGGAGCCGCCGTAGCATTGTCCAAACGCCGCTTCCGTCTGCAACGCGCCGAAGACGTAAGTCCCGATCACGAGCGAGTAGCAAGCGACCACGTTGATAAATTCTCTCATTTGGTTCCTCCGATCAGGACGTCGCGACGACGCCCGCGTAAAGTCCTTGAATAAACGCGAGGGCAAGTTGCGCCTTGGTCGCGTTGAGTTTGGAAAGTTGTTCTTCGATGTTCATTTTGGTGCCTCGTTTTGTTGGAAAGCGCCGCGCCCCGCTTGCAGGACGAGGGCGCGGCTAGGTTTGTCGCAAGTCAGGAGTGAAACGGATACGCTCGCGACTATGCTATATAATACTCTATTGGGGTAAAATGTCAATAGATTTTTACTCTTTTTAGGGAAAATTTCTTTTTTTGCCAGTTGATATTTCCCCCAACGAGGGTAAAATGTCGAGTAATTAGCGACAAACGCTAAGAAAACTTTTTTACAGGAGAGCACAAAATGAAAGATCGTCTGAAGCAATTTCGCAAAGCTCTTGGTCTCAAACAGCGCGAGATCGCCGAGCGTCTCGGAGTTCGCGTTGGCAACGTTGGGGATTGGGAGGCGGGATCCAAACCAATGCCAAAGACTCGCGTTTACCAACTTTGCAAAGAGTTCCGAGTTCGTCGCGAGTGGTTGGAGAGCGGCGAGGGCGAGATGTTCGAGCCCGAGCCGGACGTTCGACCGTTGGAGGAGTACGACGACGTTGACGTGATCAAAGAGTCGATCCGCCGGATCTACAATCTTTTGCCAGAGAACAAGCGAGGCGCGTTCCGCGACTACTTGTCGAAGCTAACGGACGACGACAAGCGAAGCGAGAAAAAGATCGTCGGAATCGAAACAATGCAAGGCGGAACGGTGAATCAGAACTTCGGAGCCGAGTAGAATACTCTCGACGTCTTTTGAGGAAAACAAGATGAAAGACAGACTAAAGAAACTCCGAAAGGCGCTCGGTCTCAGACAACGACAACTCGCCGAAACGCTCGGCGTTGCGACTGCCGCCGTTGGAGGTTGGGAAACCGGGCGAGAGATCCCGAAAACTCGCGTTTACCAGATTTGCAAAGAGTTCCGAGTTCGTCGCGAGTGGTTGGAGAGCGGGAAAGGCGAGATGTTCGAGCCCGAGCCCAAGCCGGTGGACGCTCGCGGCGTTCAGCGCGAGTTCGTGTTGAAATGCTTCAAGGCGTTGCCCGAGGACGCGCAAGATCTGATGTTGGACGCGTTGCGCGACTACGTAAAGGGGCGCGGCAAGGGCGAGCCGCGAAGGCTCGGCGCGAT
>JAFRXD010000090.1 GCA_017441605.1 Thermoguttaceae bacterium
GAATTGTTCGCGGCTTGTCGGCCGCTCGGGGATTATTCCTACTTTATTCACTTGATTAACGAGTATCTAAAACAAGGGCTTGAGATCGAAGAGGCGACGAGCCGAGCGGTCGACGATATGCCGGACGATTCTCCTCTGAAACCATTCCTCTTGAAGAATAGGGCGGAAGTCATGAAAGCTAGCCTTTACGAATACGATGAAAAGAAAACCCAAGAGATTTTGAAGCGGCAGTACATGCGCGAGGGGGAAAAACAAGGGCGCAAAGAGGGACGGGAGGAGGAAGGCCTCAAACGTCAACTCGCGTATCTTCGCGACGTTTTGAAATTCCGCTTCAGCGCGGATCCGGACGAAACGACGGCGCTGCTCCGCGAGAAGTCGCTGGAAGAGCTTGACGCGTTGTCGGCGGTCGTATTCGAATGCGCGAGTTTCGAGGATTTCCGCGAGCGACTCTAACGCGCGCGCGTTGGCGACGCCGCTCGCGCCGGGGGCTTTGGGGAGACTCGGGCGCGGCGGGGTTTTCCGCGTCAAACGCAACCTTTTCATCTAACTCGTTACCGCTTTCCACGCTTATATTGGCGCGAATTTCTTCCGCGTTGAGCCGATATAAACCCCGATCGCTTTCGCGAGACATTGCTTCCTCCTCTCTCGCGTTTCTAGGAACTCGCTCTGGGAGCCGATTGAGGACAACGCCCGTGCGAACAACATCTACGGATCGCGCAAAACCGATTGTAGCGAGAGCCGACAATGGTCGCGCGAATTTTCGCTAAGTAGAAAAAGGACGACCGCGACGGCGCAGTTTCCCTTCGACGGGTCGCAAAAGAGAAAGCGCCTTGGCGTCGCGCGGGATTAGAACGAAACGAGCGCCTAGGCAGGAGGAGCGAACGGCGTAGCCACACCAGTCTCGGCAGAAGGAATAGCAGTCCCACGCTTCGCTATGCCAGCTCCCTCCGCGATAAACGCGATTCGCGCGGTAAAAACGCGGAGCGTCCTCGGGGGCGACGACCGGATCGACGGCGGGGGCGGGATCGATCGGGGCGCTCTCCTTCTCGGAATACCAGGAGTAGGCGTCGTAGCAGTCCAAACACCATTCGTCGACGTTGCCAATCGCGTCGTAAAGCCCCCAAGGATTCGGCTCGTAACTCCGGACGGGGGAGGTTCGCCACAAACGCGCTCCCGATTCTAGATCGCCGACGGGCTCGCTTCCGTCGCAGTTCGCTCTGTCCCCGTTGAGCGCGTCGCCCCAGAAGAACGGGGTCGTCGTTCCGGCTTTGCAGGCGTATTCCCATTGCGCCTCGGTCGGGAGACAGAAAATCCAGCCGTCGGGGAGCGCGGTAAATCGTTCGTTCAAGACGGACGCGAATTTGACGCAATCGTTCCAAGAAACGCATTCGACGGGACAATCGTCCCCCTCGAACTCGCTCGGATTGAACCCCGCGACCGCCTCCCATTGCTTTTGAGTCGTCGGGGTTTCCATTGCCCAAAACCCTTGGGTTAAGATAACTTCGCGACAAGGCTCTTCGCCGAGCGGACCGTCGTCCCCCTCGTATTGAGCGATTCCCCCCATAACGAACTTGCCCGGCGGACAGTAGCGAAACGGAAACTCGACGCCCTCGATCGTCATAACGCGGCGCTCGCCCGCCTCGGCCGCGATCGGATCGAACGAAGAACCTTCAAACCGCTCGCGGTCGTCCGAAGGCCAAGGCTCGAAACCGGGCTCGAAATAACAAGCGCGAGAGCGACAAAAGGCGATTAGCGACAAAAGGCCGACTAAACCAAGGCTTGCGCCGATAATAATCGCGAGAGTCATTGGGGGGTCTCAAGAAAAATTAAGGGTGGCAAAGCAAAACGCGGGCGTCGATTAGCGTAGACTAGCGGAAAACGCGCCGACTCTCTCGCGATAAGCGAAACAATCGGCGCGTTTTAGGACGTTTTTTCAAGGAGACTCCTAGCTCTTTTTGGGCTTAACGGTAACTTTCGCCTTCTTTTTGCCCCCTTCGGGGTCTTTGGCGGAGTCGTCTTTGGAGTCGGTCTTCGGCTTGACGGTAACGGACCGTTTCGGCTTAACTTCCGGCTCCTCTTTGGGCTCGGGCTCCTTCGAGGACGGCTCGTCGTCGGACGCGGCTTCGGAGTCGGCGTCGGGCCCTTCTTCGGGGTTCTCGGCGGGCGATTCGGACTCGTCGCCGGGTTCGTCGCCGGATTCGTCTTCGGCTTTCGGCGCGGGTTCCTCGGGCTCGTCGTCGTTGGCGAAGAAGTCGTCCCCGGCTTCGTCGAGCTCGGCGAGATCCTCGTCGGTCAAATTGCGCGGACCCAAATCGAACTCTTTGTCGCTCTTGGGCTTTCCGTTCTTGTCGACGAACTTGGGCGCGACGACGCCGTCGTCGGCTTGGTCGTCGGAGTTCTCGTCCCCTTCCCCCTCGGACTCGCCGTTTTCCGGCTTTTCCGATTCCGGAAGGGTCTCGTCGTCCCCTTCGAGCAACGCGTTCTCCTCCTCGGCTTTGCGAACGTTCTCCTCGTCGAGCCGCTCGATTTCCTCGGGCTGGATCGCCTCGCCGGAGTCGATTACCATGTACCCCGCCCACCAGAAGGGGAGGTCGTATTTCGGGGTCGGATCGGAGCGACCGAGTTTTCGGAGTCTGGGCTCCTCCTCGACGACGACGTCGCGCTTCATGAGTTTGAGAGCGCTATGTTTCCACGCCTCGGCGACCGGCTCGTTTTCGTAGTTCTTCACGAAATCGGTCGCGAGATCGTAGGCGGACCGACCTCCGGTTCGCCAACGACTTAGAAGCATCGCGTCCGCCCCGCTCGCTTGCATCGCGAGGATAGGCAGGAAGAGCTCCGAACCGTCCCCGCCGTTTTTGAGCGCCTCTTCGGCGCGGGTTCGCAACGCGGGGGCGACGTAGAGTCTCGGGGCGCCCCAGGGGGACGCGATCCAGTCGCTCGCGCTATTGCCCGCGCGGGAATCGGCGGGATTGACCGGGGCCCAATTCCAAGTGTTGCCGACGATTTCGTCGAAGACGACGAGTCGCTTGAGGCGCGCGGCGTAGACGGCGCCGGGGGCTCTAATCGAGCCGAGTCGGAACGCCTCGGTCTTGGGAACCGCGCCCGCGAATCGCGCCGCGGCGGCGGAAACGGTCTCGAACGGCTCTTTCGGATAAGTCGCGCCGCAGGCGAGGGTCGTCGCCACGAACGCGTTGCGCCCCAACGAGTTGGGGAGGGACAATCCGACGGTCGCGGAGTAGCGAATCGAAAGTTCCGAGGCGGCGATCATGGGAAGCAGCCCCGCCTCGTACTCGACGAGCGCCTCGCGCTCGCGCGCGGACCGACTCTTGCGCTTGGGCGCCGCGGCCTCTTCGATCGGGGTCTCCTCGACGGTCGGCTCTTCGGCGGTTTCTTCCGGCTCTTCGGAAATCGGCTCGTCCTCGGGCTCGACTTCCTCCGGCTCGATCGCCTCGTCCTCCATCTCGGAGGCTTCGGCGTCGGTCGCGCGATAGGCGGCGTCGAGGTCGTCCTCCTCTTCCTCGTTCTCCCCGTCGGACGATTGGTCGTCGGAATTTTCGGACTCGTCGTCGGACGTTTCGCTAAGCCCGGGTAGCGGCGCGACTTCGGCGTCGTCCAAGTCGTCCCCGTCGTCCTCGACGGTCTCCTCGGTCGAGGCGAGCGCGGGGAGGCAGAGCGCCTCGAACGGCAGGTACCAGAGAACGGAGTCGGGCACGACGACGAGTTTCGAGAAAACGATATTGAATCGATCCGCCTCGACGTCTTGAGCGCCGAGAACGATATTGCGGAGTTTTTCGCCCTGGACTTTCCAATGGGCTTCGGCGAGCGCGGTCGCGTCGATCTGCTTGGTTCCCTCGGAGTTGCCGATCGTCTTCAAGAAGGTTCCGACGGCGGCGCCGAGGCGAGCGGTCGAGCCTACCCGCCACGCGTCGAGGTTTTCCTTGCCGATCATGAACCCAAAGGTTTCGCCCCCCGCGTTAAGATAAGCGAGGACGGCGGTTTCGTCGGGAAGTCGGCTCTGGACGTCGGCGACGGAATAGACCGGCGGGAAGACGTAGGGGATTCTGGAGCGCCCGGCGGCGATGAAACGCAGCATAGCCTCTTGTCGGGCGGAGACTTCGCCGAGCGCGGCGAGCAGGGCGACCTGGCGGTTCTTCGACTCGGCGTCCTCGGGCGCGGACGGTAGGGAGTCGATCTCTTTCGTTATGGTCTCGACTTCTTCAAGGGTTTCCGCGAACTGGGGATAGGCGAGGAGAATCGCCTGTCGCGCGCTTCGGATCGACGGGGTAATCAGAGCGTCGTCGGCGGTCAGAACGTAGCGGAGGGAAAGAAGCCGTCCGCCGTAGGTTTGGGTCTTAAAGAACCGCTCGCGTCGAACGCGCTCGGCGACCTCGAACGCTTTGTCCTTCAAATCGCGCTCGATCAAAATGCGGAACCAACGCTCGTAAGACTCCGAGGGCGCGATCATTTGAATCGCGAGGGAATCGATGGGACGAGTCGCCCAATCGACGACGGTCGGCTCGCGCAGGAGCAGCTCGTAGAGGTCGGCGGCGTTTCTCGGGGTCATCACCCCGCTGGCGGAAAGTCCTTTTCTCACGCGCTCGTCGAGATCGATGAGCTGAATCGCCCAAGTCGAGCGCAATTTGGCGCCCTCGACGACTTTCGCGAGCGCCAAGTCGCCGTCGGGGAGGTTCCCGTTGGCGTAGAAGAGCAGCGCGTTCAGATAGTTCCAACGATCGGCGGCGCGACTGGTTCGCAGTCCGCGTCCGGCGGTCGCGCGCATCGTTTTTTCGATCGCGCCGAGGCCGCTGGTCGCCAAGTTTAGTTTTCCTCGATAGATAAAGTCTTCGACCAATTCGAGTCCGAACGACGCGACGAGGGTCTGGCAATTCTTGCGCGTCTTCGCCCAACGATACGCGAGATTGAGAACCGGGTCGGCTCCCCCGCGCCCAAGTCCTTTGACGACGTTGGAATAGTTCCGCAGCGATTCCTCGACGAGGAGATAGTCCCCGTAATGGTAAGCGGAGACCGACGCCTCGTAGTAGCAGCGCGCCGCCTCGTTGGGCTTTTCGTTCGCGAGGTACAAATTGCCGAGCTCGAAGAGCGCGGTCGCGGTGAGAGGATGGTCGCAACCGCCCGGCATGGCGAGGGCTTCGGTCAATTTGTTCATCGCGGGCTCGGCTTTGTCGTTTTCGACGAGCGCGAGCCCCCAGATAACGTCGAGCAACGTAACGGACCAGTGGTTCGGGGCGACGGAGCGCTTTTGGAACGAGTCGTAGATCTCGCGGCTCGTCGGGTCGTAAGGCGCGAGAGGACCGAGGATTTCGTTGCGACGGCGGATCGAGAGCGCGATGCAGCGCAAGATTTCGAGCGGATCGATCGGGATCGCCTTTTGCTCCATCAGGGCGCCGCCCTTCTTAATGCGATCCTCGGTGATCTTGTCGCCGACGACGATCGTCGCCTTGGAGGGAAAGGCGCCAAAGGCGGTCGCGCGGCGACTGGCGCCCCACGGGGCGGGCGGTTTCGGTCCGGTCGACACGCCAGTCGCGTAAGTTACGCGTCCTAGCCAATTTGGATATTGAAGCGCGACCCCGAGCGCCTCGTTGTAGCTCGCGAGTGCCCCTTTGAGATCCCCCGCTTGATAACGAGACTCGCCAATCATCGCGTAGTAGCAAATCGAGTCGAGCCAGAGACTCGCCCCGATGCGGAACGCGCCGCGCAATTCGCGTCGATAGAACGCTTCGGCGGCGGAGAAGTCGCCGGAGAGGATCAGGTCGACGCCCTCGTAATAGCTCGGAGAGGGGACGGGGCGACCGTCGAATCCGGACGCGCCCCCTTGGGCGAAGGAGCGCCCGCCGAACGCGACGAGCGCGATAAGGACCGACGCGAGGACGAGTCCGGCGCGGAGCGACGAGCGTCGCGAGGTCAAGCGGGAATCGGTCATAAAACGCGCTCCTTTCCTTTGCGCGAAAAGCGCGAAATCGCGCGGGGGACGATCGCCGAGCAATTTTGAGCGCGCGGCGAGTCGTCGATTGTCGAAAAAGCGATTATCGATTGGGACGAAAACGATCGTTAAAAATGGCGGGATCGATTTCGTCTCGGTATTTCTTTTGGGGCGAGGCGCCGACGCGACGCAGGCGCGCCTCGGGGGAGTTCGGGTCGTCCTCCGGCTTTGGGAGGTACTTGAGCGCCTCCTGGGAGGACCCGAAGCGCAAGACGTCGTCGGGCGCGGCGCCGCTCCGGTCGGAGTCGACGTCGAACGCGCCGGCGAACGAGTCGAGGGTCGGCTCGCCGGGCGCGGAAACCGCGGGCGCGAATTCCGTCGGCGCGGCGTCGGCGCGCGCGGGAACCGCCGGCCTCGTCTCGCGAACCAACGCGGCGAGGACCGGCTCTTTCTTAAGGGACTCGAGCCATTCGACAAAGGCGTCGCAATCTTTTTTGGAAGTTCGGTCGTTTCCGAACGGATAGACCCGTTCGCCCTTGGCGTCGACGACGGTCGGATGGTTCAAAATCGGGCTTTCCTCGGGCCGGTCGAGCTCGACGTAATCGAGCGTCGCGCGAAGGTTGGCGAAGAGAACGGCGCGCGCGGCGGAACCGAGAACCTTGGGCCGCAAGGAATAGCGCGAAGTCGTCGCGTCGCCGTGGCAACTCGAGGACGCGCAGCGCTTTTGCAAGACGGGGTTCGCCTTTCGCGAGAAACGCTCCAAGGTCGCGAAGGGAACTCGAGCGCCCCAGGCTTCGAGCTCGACTTGCTCGGGGGTTTTCTCCGGGGTCGGCTTGTCGACGGTTCGGGCGCCTCGGCTCTCGCGCTCGGCGATCGCTCGAGCGGCGTCGGCGCGGAACGATTCCGCTTGGATTAGGTCGTCGAGCTTTCGCTCGATGGCGGAGCGCTCGGCGGGGTCGGTCGAGCGCTCGAGCCTCTCGGTCAAGGTTTTGATCGCCTCGGAGCCCAGCTGTCGGCGACCCGCCCAGTCGGCGAGTTTGAGCAGCTCGTTGACGTCCTCGGCCCGGGTTCGCTCCAACTTGTACCGATAAACGGCTTGGCGCGAGGATCCGACGAACTCGGCGTCGATTTTGGAGACGAGAGTCGAGCCTCCGCCCTCGAACTCGATCAGATAGGCGTCCCCGCGATCGCGGATCGCGCCCTCGCAAACGGCGCCGAGTCGGGTCAAGACGCATCCCTTGGCGGCGGGTTCGGTCGGCTCTTGCGCGAATAGCGAGGGGAAAAACGCGAGGGCGAGCCAAAGCGCCGTTAGCGCGGCTATCGCGCGGAACGTTGTCGTTGCGGTGTTTATCATAGTCGATCCTTGACTCTCGCCGTTAGCGCGCCTCGAATTTCCACGCGGAGACGCCGTCGACGCCCGTCGCGATCAGAAAGCGCTCGCCGTTCCATTGGGCGCAGCGCGCCCCCGTCAGTTCCTCGCCGAATTGAAAAACGTCGAGTCGTTTTCCGTCGGCGCCCAAAAAGAGAATCGTCCCGTTCGGGGAGGCGACGATCCATTCGTCGCGTCCGTCGTCGTTAAAATCGAAAGGAAAGACGCGCTCCATCGGGGACTCGGGAGCCGACGGAACGGGGACTCTCCATTCCTCGCCCCCCTCGCGATCGAATCCGACGAGGGAGGTCGCGCCGGTTCCGGAATTGGCGGCGAGCGCGACGAGCCGCGGAAGCCCGAGCGGAACGCGATCGGAGGTCGCGAAGTCGCGCAGCGATTCCCCGTCTTTCGCGCGAATTTCGCCAAGTTTCGCGCCGGTCTTCGGATCGAGCTCGGTCAGGGTTCCGACCAATTCCTCGGACATATCGCTCGCGAAGAGCCGAGTTCTCGGCTCGGCTCCGGACTCGTCGAGCAAAACGGCGAGTCCTCTGGGCGCGAGCGCGGACTCGCATTTCCACAAGATCTTTCGGGTTCGCATGTCGGTCGCGCAAACGAGGGCGCCGGAAGCCCCTTCCAACCCGGGTTCGGTCAAAAGACTTAGGATCAGCTCGGGAGTTCCGTCGGAGTCGACGTCGAGAAAGGTCGCGTCCCCGACGCGCCGATCGCGAGCGCCACCGACGTCGAGCGATCCCAAATCGTTGAAGTTTTCGTCGAAACGATGGATTTTCCGCGACTCGCCCCTCGCGGAGGCGACGAAGTAGCGATTTCCCTCGCCAAACTCGACGAAGCGAACGAACCCGATCGGCTCTCCCGCCGCCGCGGCGGGCGAGGTTTTGCGCAAGAGCCGTCCGTCCGACGAGAAGATGGCGAGCGCGTTTCCGTCGCACGGAGCGATCAGCGCGGCCTCGGAGCCCGAGGACGCGATCAAATCGAACCGGTCGTCGGGCGTCTCCGCGGAAGCCCGGTCGGGAACGGGCCGCGGAACGGACGGCGAGGAAATCGCGAGCGGGTTCGTCGGGGAAACGACGTCGGAAGAGCGCCAAACCTGGCGCAGCCCGAACGTCTTGGGAAAGAGTCGCGGAGGGGGCGCGATCGGATCCGACAAATCGGGCGCGGCGCGATAAACGTCGCGCGCGTCGGCGTCCTCGAGGAACTCGGCGACCCGCAAGGAGCGCTCGTAAAAGACGTTCAAGTCGTCGGAGCCGACGTCGCGACCGTCGAGCGCGCGAACGATCAGGCTCTGGAGTCTAGGGAAGGAAAAGGCGTCGTCGACGCGCTTGAGAACGACTCCCTTGGCGTCGAGCAGCATAATGGAGGGGGCGAGGACGAGCGGAAAGTCGGGGCTCTTTCGACGGAGCGCGTCGCGATCGAGCCTCGCGATCGGGGTTCGCAATCCAAGGAGAGCGGAGCCTTTCAAGTCGGCTTCGGTCGGGGGATTCTCGTCAACGTCGACCGCGATAAAGCGAAGCCGAGCGGAGCCGAACGGGTATTGCGACGCCTCGTTGAAGGCCTGGAACGCGTTGAAGGCGCTCGACCCGCGATCGGCGGCGCGCCAGAAGTAGACGAGGGTCGGGCGCTCGTCGTCGTTTTCGAAGGAGAGCGGCTCGCCGACGGTTCCGGTCGCGAGGTCGAATTCTCGCAACGCGCTCAGGGGGAACGGTTTTTTCAGGGCGAGCAAGTCGGGGGGCGCGAAGCGCTCGACCAAGACGTCGTCGAGATCGCTCGGCTCCAAACGGAAAGCGCGAGGCTCGACGTTCGGCGAGTCGGAAATGATTTGATTTGGAAAAGTTACGCGCAGCGCGGAGACTCTCGCGGCGCTTTCGGGGGCGACGGTTCGCTCGACGGGCAAATCGCAGCGAACGAGCCCTTTCGTCTCGCGCGAGATCCAAAAGACGCGCGCGCCGTCCTCGGCGGAGATTTCGATTCGGTCGCAGGGAATCGGCTCCTCGAAGGGGTCGTTCTCGTCGAAGGTCAGGTACTCGGGGTCGAGGAGTTTTAGGCGCGCGCCCTCGGGAACGAGGGTCTTCGTCGGGTCTTTCGCGAAAAGAAGGACAAGCTGGGGGGACGTCCAAAAGAGATTGGACGGGACGCCCAAATCGGCGGCTTCGGCGAATTTGGGGTCGGGATAGAATTCCTTAATCGAGGAAATCACGAGGGGCGCGGAATATTCGAGTTTCTGCCCTCGGTAGGCGGGGGCGAGAATTTCCGCGCGCGCCTTTTTGCCGTCGCACCGAAACAGACTCGCTCCGACGCGGACCCGCGCGAAGTTCGGCTTGACGAACGAGACCGCGCAAGGGGTCCGATAGGTTCGCGCTCGACCGGCGGAGTCCGGTTCGCACAGCAGCTCGACCGCCCCGGAATCGGAGTAGCGCTTCGCGTTGGCGTAGACGTAGATCGTCTCGCGAAGGAGCCCTTCGGGGGTCAGATTCGGAATCGGATTCGGTCGCGGCTTCGCGTCGGCGCCGTCGCGCGACTCCCGCGAGGCCGCGTTTTCCTCGTTCGGCGCGCCGGGATCGGCGTCGCGCTCCGAGGGGCGACAACCGAGCGCGAGAAAGAGCGCGAGGAAGAGCGCGAGGGAGCGCGGGAAACCAACGCGCGGCGCTCCAAAAGGCGCCGCGCTCGAAAAGCGCTCGATTCTCGCGGAAAAACGGGACATTGACACAACTCGACTCGGGTTAAAAGCTCGGGGCGCCGACGATCGTCGACGCCCCTCAAATTATAACCGAAACGAGGGGCGAAAATCAACCCCGTTTTTCGCGCGAACCGCGTCGAATCGCGCTCGCGAGACGGACTATTCGCCCTTCCCGATCCGCGCGGTCTTCATAACCCCGGGATAGAGGGCGGGGCTGAACCATCGCCGACTGTTCTCGCCGAGCGAGCGCGCGGAGAGGGTCGCGCGATCGCCGTTCGAGGTCGCCGCTTCTTTCGGAACCGTCAGATAGAAGACGCCGAAGAAATCGGGTCCCATTTGCTCGACTCTGCCCAAATCAAGTTTCAAAACGGCGCCGGACTCGCCCTTCCATTCGACGGAGTCGCCGACTTTGGCGCCCTTGTCGGGCAAATCGAAGGTCAGAATCTGTTTTCCGTTCAGGGACAAGGCGAACCCGTCGGTTTTCGGCTCGCTCCAGTACCCCAACCCTCCGATAAAGGCGAAGGTTACGGTCTTGGCGGAGTCGTCCGCGTCGATTTTGGCGGTATTCCAGACGATTTCGGACTCCTTGGAGAGTTGTCGGCAGCTCGGATTGGCGGCGGACTCTTCGTAGAGGGTCTTCCAAGGCATGGAGTCGACGTCGCGGGTTTCGAGAATCTCGTCGATTCCCCAGACGGCGCCGTCGGGAACCTCGTAACCGACGACTTGCAACGACGCGCTTTCGGTCTTGGGATCGAAGTCGTCGCTCCCGACGTAGGCGAGGAGCGAGTCGAGAAGCGCGGTCGCCTCGGGGGCGTCTTGGGTTAGGTCGAGCGCGTAGGAGGCGAGGACTTTGGCGTCGCCGAACTTCGTCTGCCCTAGGTAGAGGTAGTAGGAGTCGCGTCCTTCTCCGACGAACAGGGGCTCGCAGCGCTCCCCGAGGGGACGCGCCGCCAAGTCGGGAGCGTCGGCGCGAACGAGTCGGAACCACAGTTCGTCCATCGCGCTCGAGTTCGGAAATTTCGCGAACGCCTTGGAATCGGCGAGCGCGGCGCCCACTTGAGTTCCGAGCGACCACCATCCGAGAGAGACGTTCGGGGTCTGAACGGCGGGCGAAATAACGAACGTTTTGCGCCCGGTCGTCAGCGCGGCGTAGTAGGCGGGCTCGCTGGGAGTCGTAATCCAGACGTCGCCGTCGTTGGGATCGGCGTCTTTGAGGCTCGGGATTCTCTTAACGTCGTCGAAGAGCTCGGCGAAGCGGTCGTAGAGCGCGCCGGAAACGGCGAATCCCTTTAAGGATCGCTTTTCGCGCTTCGGGAAGATCCAATAGTCCCAGCTATTGACGATATCGGTTCCCTTAATCGAGAGAACAAAATCGACGGCGGTCGGCTCGGAAACGACGTCGAGCGGGACGTCGATCGTCTTCGAGGCGAGAACTCCAGCGAAACCGGGCTCGATCGTCTTAAACGGAATCGAGCCGCCCATAACGACCTTTCCGTCCGCTTTGGAGCGCGCTTCCCAAACGAGCTCGCCCTCGGGGAGCGGAGAGGCGTCGAAGTGGGAGAGACGGAAATCGGCGACGAACGAATTTCCGGCGACAATGACCGGGGCGCTCAAATCGGTCGTTAGCAACGCGGCGGTCGGACCGTTGAACCGGTAGAACTCGCTCGGGCTCCACCCGTTGGGTCGAGGCTCCCAGAAGGGGTTCAAATATCCCTGGGCGGCGACGCAGGATCCTTGGGGAATCGAGGCGTCGACGAGGGACCAGAAAACGTACCCGTCGCACTTGGAGTCGACGCGCGCGACTTCCAGCCCGCGCTTTTGGTAAATCGACTGCAATTTCTCGGCGGCGGCGATGCACTTGGCGCCCCAGTCCTCGTTAAGCCCCACGCTTTCGAGCTTTTCCTTCCAAGCGGCGACGCTCACGGGGGGAACTCTGATCCCGGTGAAGCGCGATTCGAGTCGCGGATCCATCTTGATCGAGAGATTGAGGTACTCGTGGGCGACGAACGGAACGGTTACGTCGTCGTGATCCCCGGGGGTCCAGGGATTGATGATCGAGGCTCCGTTGGCTCCGTTGGTGGTGTAGTCGGCGGCGCCCGGTTTGTTCGCGGTTCCGCCGTCTTGGTGAATCACGAGGCGATCGGGGTCGTATCGCTTAACCCAAGAGTAAAGCTGTTTGTCGACGGGGGATCCGAGATACCCCTCGTTTCCGTAGGAATAGGTCGCGAAGGAGACGTACCGGCGATTCGTTCGGAAGAGCTCGTACATATCGCGCTTCGGATTGAACGGAAAACCTTCGCAAGTAACGTCGTGGTAATACGGGAGTTCCGGCTGGAGCAAAATCCCCTTTTCGTCGGCGCTCTCGAAATACTCGGGCATCGGGCAGTGCGTGTGGAAGCGCATGTAGTTGAACCCGGCGTTTTTGTAAATCGTCATGTGCTCGCGGAAGCGATCGCGATTCGGGGGCTCGAACAAGTTGATTTGGTCGTAGTTGTGATCCCCGCCTCCGCGAAGGAAGTAAGGAAGCCCGTTGAGGTTAAAGCGATCTCCGACGACTTTGAACTCGCGAACGCCGAAGCGGTCGGTCCAGCCGTGAACCGCGTTCCCGTCTTTGTCGTAAATAACGACGTCGGCGATATAAAGAACGGGGTTCTCGGGGGTCCAGTATTGACAATTCTCGATCGGGACGCCGAAGCGAATCGGGGCGGGCAGCCCGTTTTCGCCCTCGCGCAACTCGGCGTCTTGGCGCTCTTTAGCGAGGACTTTGCCGTCGAGGGTTTTGATCGTCAGTTCGACCGAGCCGAGCGTCGGGATTTGCCCGACGTTTCCGCGCAAATTAACGCCGTTGACGCGGAGTTCTTCAAGCTTGTCGCGATCGTTCGGGGTAAGTTCGTCGTCGTAGAGAGGGAACGGTTTTCCGTCGTCGCCGATTTGTTTCACGTAAACGCGGACGTCGGCGGAATTGGTTTTGAAATCGCCTCGCGCCCAAACGTCGTCGACGTAGAGGCTCGGGGTCGACTCCATCTCGACGTCGCGGAAGAAGCCTCCGAAATGCTCGTTGTCGTCGAAAAGCCCGAGCCGCGAGGGGACGTCGTTGCGCGCGAGCGCGGTGATCTCGTTTTCGCCGTCGAACGACACGCAATCGGTAACGTCGTATTTCCGCGCCCCGCAATAGGTTTCGACGTAGGCGGCGCGCTTGCCGTTGATCCAAATATACGCGTTGGAGCCCACGCCTCCGACCTTAAGCCAGACGCGCCCCTTCGACCACTCGCTAGGGAGCTCGAAGGTTCGGCGATAGAGCCCCCAACCGGCGTAGACGCTTTGCAGATCCCAGGTTCCGCAGTCCCAACTCGGGTCCCAAACGCGGCAGTGCCCGGGCTCCCCGACGCCCTGCGCCTCCCAGGGACCCGGCACGTTGATTTTGCGCGCTTTCGACCAGTCGTAGGGGAACTTTCCCCAAACGCCCTCGCCGACGCTAAGTCGGTAGGTCTCGGGGCGCTCGGTCATAAAACTCCATTCGCCGGAGAGGGAAATCGTCTTGCAAAAGTCCGATTTCACAACCGGATTGACGACGGCGAAAGACTCGGGGGAGCCCCAATCTTTGGCGTCGGAACCGAGCGCGAGGCTCGTCGCGAGCGCGAAAATCAAGGGCAGAAACGTAGAAACGGTTTTGCGTTTGTATCGGGACATATCGTAATCTCCTTTGCGCGATCGAAAACGCGCGCCTACGGACGCGGCGCGGTTCGATCGGCTTCTAAGGTTAGCGTGAGCAGCGCGTTTTTGAGGGACTCGTCGAGAAGACCGTCGGCGAGTCGCCAAGACCAAGCCCCGGCGGCGACGCCCGGGAAATTGATTCGCGAATCGCCGGAAAGTCCGACGACGTCTTGGATTGGAAAGATCGCCAATTTGCATTTGGAGTCGGCGACGGACCGCAAGGCGGCGAGGTGGAGCTTCGCGGCGCGAGGGTCGAGCTTGCGATAGGCGGTCGAAACGCCTCGCTCGTCGCTCGATTTTTGGCGCGCGGGCTCGAAAAGATCCGGGGTCGGCGCGGGAGCGTCCCCTTCCTTGGCGAAACGGGAGAGCGCGCGCTCGATCTCGTCGAAAGCCTCGGGGTTCTCGCGCAACTCGCGATCGAGCCAGCCCATAATCGGCTCGCCGTCGTGGGTTCCGGTGTACGCGACGAAATTTTCGGTCCAAGTCGCGAACGGATCGGAGTTTTCGCCGTCGGAGCTTTCCGCGTCGCCCGCTCGCTCGACCTCTTGTTCGCCCCCTCCGAGCGCGAACTGTAGCACCTTCATCCCGGGCAGGCCGAACCGGTCGCGCAAGTCGACGACGCCTTGGTTCATCACCCCGAGATCCTCGGCGACGAACGCGTCTTTCGCGCGCCCCTCGAAAATCGCCTCGAAGAACTCCTCCCGAGGCCCCGGAAGCCAACCTTCTTCATAGACTCGCTCGGTATTTCCGACGAGCGCTTTCGGCGGAGCCCCAATCTCCCCGGCGACGGGGTCGACTCCGTCGCCCGGGAAACTGTAGAAGTTGTAAAAGCCGATAAAGTGGTCGAGTCGAACGACGTCGAATCTTCGCAAGGTCGCGTCGATTCGGCGCTTCCACCACCGGAACCCGGTCGCCTTGTGTTTCGGCCAGTCGTAGAGGGGCGAGTTCCACTTTTGCCCGTCGGGATTGTAATCGTCGGCGGGAACGCCCGCCTCTCGGATCGTTCGCCCCTCGGAATCGACGAGAAAGAGCTCGGGCTCGCTCCAGACGTCGGCGCTCGCCTTTCCGACATAGATGGGAACGTCGCCAAAGATCCGAACCCCTCGCTCGGCGCAATAGGCGCGGAATTCTCGCCACTGGACGTCGAAGGCGAGTTGCAAAAAGCGGATTTTCTCGAGGGAGCGCTCGTTTTCGGCGGCGAATTTGGCGACCGCGGCGGAATCTCGGCGCTTGAACTCGGAGGGCCACTGGCTCCAGTCGTAGGCGCCGAATTTCTCCGCCAAGGCGACGAACAGGGCGTAAGAGTCGAGCCAATCGGCGCTCTCGGCGCGGAATCGCTCCTCCTCGGCGCGGAATTTTTCGCCTCCTAGCCCGCGCCGGTACCGGTCGAACGCTTTTTCCCAAAGAGGGGAGCGCCGCCAAAAGGCGTCGGCGTAGTTAAGGCGCTCGGATCGAGAGTCGGTTTGAGGGCGCGAGGAACCGCTCGGATCGAGATAGCTCGGCAAAAACCAAGCGGAGTCGAGATCGCGATCGTTCAAGAGCCCTTGCTCCCGAAAATCCTCGAGATCGAGATAGAGCGTTTCCCCCGCGAAGGCGGAGCGACCGGCGTAAGGGGAGCCCGACTCGTCGATCGGATTGACGGGGAGGGTTTGGTAATAAGTCTGCCCGGCGTCGGCGAGGAAATCGACGAAAGCGCGCGCGGGGCTTCCGAGACTTCCGACGTCGCGAACGCCCGGAAGGGAAAAGAGGGGAGCGAGAATCCCGGACGCGCGGGAAAAAGAGCGATTCTGAAGCGCGTTTGTCTTCATTTCAAAAATTCTATCATTTTTTGTCGACGATTTTGCGAGATCGATTATAATGGGCGCAAGGCCCCTCGATTCCATTATGTTCGGAATCGGAGCGGCGGTCAATACGCCGGGCGTCAAATACGTCGGAATAATTGCTCGTTTGAAAGGAGGACTCGATGTGCTTTTATAATTTTGGTCTCGTTAGCGACACGCACGACTCGTCCTCCAACGTCGAGGCGGCGCTCCGAACCTTCAAAGAGTACGAGGTCGATTTGGTTATTCACTGCGGCGACATAACGAGCCCGGCGATTATCCCCTATTTCCAAGGATTCAACGCGCATTTTGTTTACGGCAACTGCGACGAGATTCGCGGCGAGGACCATTTGCGCGCGCTGCGCGAGGAAATCGAGCGAGTCGGATGCGTCTGCCACGGATTCGACGGCTCGGTCGAATGGCACGGAAAGAAGATCTTCTTTACGCACGGGGATCGCGGCCTAGAGCTGGAAAACGCGATCTACTCGGGGGAATGGGACGCGGTGTGCTACGGGCACACCCACGTTCGAGAGTACCGCAAAAACGAGAACACGGTCGTTATGAATCCGGGAAAACTCGGGGACGGTTCGTACTGCGTCGTCTCCCTCGATTTGGAGCCGGAATTTTTCGACGTTTGACGAAAAATTTCCTTTTTTTGAAAAACGCGGCTCAAAAAACTTTTTTTTCGAGAGTCGTCTTGGTATACTTGAGCGGTCGAGGCCCGACGCGCTCGGTTTGTTCCGTTCGCGCTCGGCGCGTTTTCGCCGCTTTGACTTGGCATTCAACATAAGGAACCGCTCAATGGTAATGAAGAAATTTTTGAACGATCCCCAACGCGTTACGAACGAACTTCTCGAAGGTTACGCGCTTTGCTATCCGAACAAAATCAAGCTGGTCTCGGAAAAGATCGTCGTTCGCGCGAACCCCAAGTCGAAGGATAAAGTCGCGATCGTCACGCTCGGCGGCGCGGGGCACGAGCCGGCTCTGAGCGGATTCGTCGGCGAGGGCATGCTCGACGCGTCGGTCGTCGGCGACATTTTCGCCGCCCCGGGCGCTCCGAAAATCGTCGAGGCGCTTCGCATGTTCAAAGACTACGCCGGAATCGTCCTGGTCGTCTTGAACCACGAGGGCGATCAGCGCAACGCGAACATGGCGCTCATGATGGCGCAAAAAGAAGGGATCAAAGTCAACAAGATCGTCACCGCCGAAGACATCGCCCCCGGCGTCGACGCTCCCGCTTCCGAGCGCCGCGGTCTCGGCGGCTGCGTTCCGCTCAGTAAGATCCTCGGCGCCGCCGCGGAAAAGGGCATGACCGCCGAGCAAATCGTCGAGGTCGGAGAGCGATTCAACAAGCGAATGGCGACCCTCGCGGTCACGCTGAAAGTCGCGACGCATCCGCAATCGGGCGGGGAAATCGGCGCTTTGGCGGACGACCAGATGGAAATCGGCATGGGCCAGCACGGCGAAGGGGGCGGCAACGGTCCCGAGCCGATGCAGAGCGCCGACTGGGTCGCCGAGACGATGGCCAACAAGGTCCTGCGCGCCGTCGACGCGAAGCCGGGCGAGAAAATCATGCTCCTCATCAACGGCAGCGGCGGCACGACCCTCATGGAAATGTTCGTGATTTTCCGAAAGGCTTACGAAGTGGCGACTAAGGCGGGCCTCGTCGTGGCGACGAGCCACTGCGGCGAAGTCCTGACCGTTCAAGAGGCGTCCGGGTTCCAAATGATCGTCGGCGTTTACGACGACGAAACGCTGGCGCTCTTCAACGAGCCGTGCGACGCGCCCTATTGGGTCGTTCGCTAAGGTCCCGAGGAACGCGTTTTTCCAAGCCGAGCGAGCTCGCGAAGGCTCGCTCGGCGCAACGCTAAAACAAATATCAACGCTAAGATAAATATCGCGCGCAATGGCAACGGAATTCACGAGAGCGTTTTTGGTCGACGCGCTTAAAAAAGCGCTGGAACTAATCGAGGAACAATTCGACGAGCTGAACAAGCTCGACGCGGCGACCGGCGACGGCGACCACGGAACCGCGATCCTGTCGACGATGAAGGCGGCGGTCGGGGCGGCGGAACAACCGGCGCCCCTGACGGACGCGCTGTCGAACGTCGCGATGGAGATTATGTCGGCGACCGGGGGCTCCACCAGCTCCTTGAACGGCGCGTTCTATATGGGCTTGAGCTCGGGCGCGAAATCGGACGCGCTCTCCCCGGCGGAAACCGTCGCGATGTTCGAAGAGGGGCTCGCTATGCTTCAGTCCCAAACGAGCGCCGCGGTCGGCGACAAGACGATGATGGACGCGATGATCCCGGCGATCAAGGCGATGCGCGCGAAGATCGACGCGGAGCCGAGCGCGACTCTGACGGAAGTCTTCCAAAGCGCCGCGGACGCGGCGAAAGAGGGAGCCGACAAAACCGCCGACTACGTCGCGAAATTCGGTCGCGCGCGAAATTTGGGCGAGCGCTCTCGCGGTTCGAAAGACGCGGGGGCGACGAGTCTCGCGCTGATATTCCGGGCTTTCGCCCTCGCGTAGCGATCGGCGCGGCGCTTCTTCGCATTTTAGGTTCGGGTCGCTCGCGGGTTTCCCGAGGCGGCTCGACAAAACGTCAAGTTAGATTTAGGAACACTAGAAATGGCCGACAACGAAGGCAATATTGACGCGAAAGATTTTGGCGTCGGAATCCCCCAAAAACAAGACGGATTCTTTCTCAAGGGCAACGAAAACGCGTGCTATGGAATTAAGTCGCGTTTGTCTCGGATCTTCAATCCGAATTCGGGTAGAACCGTGATGCTGGCGTTCGACCACGGGTTCATTATGGGACCGACCTCCGGTTTGGAGCGGATCGACCTGACGATCAACCCGTTGCTCGAATACAGCGACTGCATTATGTGCGCGCGCGGTATTCTGCGCTCCGTGATTCCCCCGACCTGCAACAAGCCGCTCTCTTTGCGCTTTGACTCGGGCACGACGATCCTGACGAGCCTGAACGACGAGACGCTCGAAGATATCGAAGAGGCGATTCGCCTGAACGCGTCCCTGCTCGCGGTTATGGTGGCGATCGGCGATCCCGACCACGAGGGCTCCACGATTCGCAACTTGACGAAGACGGTCGACATGGGCTGCCGCTACGGAATCCCGACCCTCGGCGTCACGGCGGTCGGCAAGAACCTGACTCGCGACGCGCGATACCTCGGGCTCGCGACCCGCGTCTGCGCGGAAAACGGCGCGAACGTCGTCAAGACGTACTACTGCGACGAGAATTTCGAACGCGTGACGAACTCCTGCCCCGTTCCGATCGTGATCGCCGGCGGGAAGAAGTTGCCGGAGCGCGACGCGCTGCAACTGGCCTACAACGCGATCCAACAAGGCGCGTCCGGGGTCGACATGGGCCGCAATATTTTCCAATCGGACAGCCCGGTCGGCATGCTCTTGGCGGTGCGCGAAATCGTGCACAACGGCGCGACGGTCGATCAAGCGTTCGAACAATACGAAACGTATAAAAACGAGAACAAGAAGCCCTGCGGTTGTTGCTGTTGCAAGTAAGCCGCGAGAGAAGCGAGCTCAGTCTTTAATTTGAGGAAACGCGCCTCGGTCAGTTGATCGGGGCGCGTTTTTTCGCGGTTTTCGCTTTCTCCGCGACCGGAAAAATGCGGATTGGAAAAAAAGTCGCGTCGGGGGTTGACAGAAAAGTTAGACGTCTATAATTTCCATTGGCGCGTTAGGAACGCAAAAACGTTTTGAACCGAGAGTTCAAAGCGCGTTTTTCGCAATTTCAAAGTTAGATTTTCCTAACTAGTAAGGCGTCGCTAATCTATAAGATTAAACTAACACTTTCGTTTTTCCACCGGAACGGCGATTAGATAGGAGTCGACAATGATTCGAAGAAATGGGCGAGACGCCCGACGCGAACGAGCGCGACTCGGTTTCACGCTCGTCGAGTTGCTGGTCGTCGTCGCGATCATCGGGACGCTCGTCGGGCTTTTGTTGCCGGCGGTTCAAGCGGCTCGCGAGGCGGCGAACCGAATGCAATGCTCGAGCAATATGCGGCAACTTGGAATCGCGACGATGAGCTACGTCGACGCGGCGGGCAAATTGCCGTCGTACGACTACGGCTTCGGTCAGTACAAATTCGGTTGGTCGACGTTCGTGGCGCTATGTCCCTATATGGAGCAAGCGCCTCTCTCGGAAAAAATGCTCGCCGAGTATAAGATGCGCCACTCGATCACGACCGACAGCTCGATCCTGACCGACGTTCCTTGGCGAGACGTTCAAATCCCGGCGCTACTCTGCCCGTCCGGTTATTACGCGGAGACGATTCACCCGAGCTTCCACACGGGCGCGACGAGCTACCTGACCTCGACCGGGGATTTTCCATTTCACCAATTCGAGGGCGCGTCGTACGAGCGGGACAACTACAAATTAGACGGGGTCGGGCGCGGACCGTTCAAGTCGAAGATTTGGACGAAGATTTCGTCGGTAAAAGACGGGACGTCGAACACGGTCGCGTACGGGGAACGAGTCATCGGGCGAGTTTCCTCCGGGGGCGGCGGTAAGAGTCTTCGTATGAAGGACACGTACATTTCGATGGCGTGGAAGAACGGAACGACGAGCTCTCCCAATCCGACGAAAGAAGGACAAACGCCGATTCGCCCGAGCAAGTGCTTGGAATTTATCGGATTCGGGGGAGACTATGTCCAACCGATGCCCGTCGGCTCGGGTTTGGCGATCAATAGCAACGGCGGTCGAGTCTGGTGCAGCGGGGACGGGCTTTCGAGCGTTTTCAGCACGATTATCCCCCCCAACGGACCCGCCTGCACTTCGTCGTACACGTATCTCGCGGGACCGACGAGCAATCACTCCGGCGGAGTAAACGTCGCGATGCTCGACGGTTCGGTTCGATTCGTTTCGGAAATTATCGACGCGGGCGACTTGTCGACGCCGCCGGTCAGGACGGGAATTTCGCCGTACGGGATCTGGGGCGCGATGGGCTCCGCGTCGGGGCAAGAGACTTGTCAATTGCCGCTTTAGAGGCGGAGCGTCGAAAGGTCTGGAATCGCAATGAAAATCGAGTCGATCGCCCTCCTCTGCTCGGCGACTCTATTTGTCGCGAGCGGAATCGGTTGCGGCGCGAAGGGAATACCCGGCTTGGTAACGGTCGAGGGAACGGTTCTCTACGAAGGGGCGCCGTTGCCTTGGGCGAGCGTCGCGTTCGCGCCCGATCCGGAAGGGGTCGGGGCGGGAACGACCGTTCGCGTCTCGACCGGAATGACGGACGAAAACGGGAAGTTCTCGTTAAACGCGATGGGGCGCAAAGGGGCGCTCCCGGGCGACTACGTCGTTATGGTCGAGAAGTTTATTCCGAACGCGCCCGACGCGGTCGAGACGTGGGAAAAGAGGCGCGCGAGCGGCGATTGGTCGGAAAAGCGCCCGTCGAACGGGTACGTCGAGGACGAGCCGTCCGAAGAGGGCGTCGACGTTTCGAAGCCGACGTTCGACGTCGTTTCGGCGATACCCCTTCGCTACTCCGACAAAGACTCGTCCGGCTTAAAAGCGACCGTTCCCGCGAAAGGGATCAAAGATTTAACGATCGAGCTCTCGAAAGAATCGACGGAACAAACGCCCGCAAAAGGAAAATAGAATGAGAACGCAAACGAAAAAGGATCGTCGAGGCTTTACCTTAGTGGAACTGCTGGTCGTTATCGCGATTATCGGGATCTTGATCGGGCTGTTGCTCCCGGCGGTTCAGATGGCGCGCGAGGCGGCGCGACGCGCTCAGTGCGTCAACAAAATCAAGCAAATCGCGCTGGCGTGTCAGAACTACCACGACGCGTCGAAGACGGCGTACCCGGCGGGGGCTTATATCGCGCGCGGAGGGGACGGGCTCTTTCGCCGGGTCTCGGGGTTCGTCGCGCTCTGTCCGTTTATCGAGCAAACCGCCATTTTTAACGAGATAACGGCGGATTCTTATAACGGCGACTTCAACTCGGACGCTCCGACGCAAAGCTATCTGCAAACGAAGTTGGGATTCCTCGCTTGCCCCTCCGACGGGGCGGTCGACGAGACCGAGGGGGGCCAGGGGCGATCGAGCTATCGTTTTTGCTACGGAGACTTTCCGGTTCACGCCTCGAATATGGCGGGAAAAGAGGCCGGAGTCCTAGGCGCGTCGAAGACGGGAGTTTGCAACGCGGACCGAGGGGCGTTCGCGACCCAGCAGTGGAACGGAATCAAAGGTTTCGGGGACGGAACCTCGAACACGATCTTCATAAGCGAGCGGCTCGTTTGCTCGGACGCGGACGACGTTCGCGAGGGGATCGCGACCGCCGGCTCCCAGTTGCCGGAGGGGTATCTCAATACGGTGATCGAGCTCGTCAAAGGAGACGCGAAGCCGGTCGACGGGTGCATAGGCCTCGCCGAGAAGAAAGAGTACGCGAGCGGCGCCGCGCAAATCGCCGTCTCAGGAAAGCGATGGTCCGACGGAGCCCCCGCCTACGCCGGATTTATGACGATCCTTCCTCCCAACGCGCCGAGTTGCCTCGCGACCTCGGCGGAGGTCTCGGGGGGAATGGTTACCGCCTCGAGCTCGCACTCGGGCGGGGTCGTCTGCGGAATGGGCGACGGGTCGGTTCGGTTTATCTCCGATTCGATCGACTACACTAACACAAACGGAAACCCCGATCCAAAAATCGGTTACAACAGTTTCACCGAGTACGGCAAATCGTACCACGGAGTTTGGGGCGCGCTCGGCACGCGCGCGGCGAACGACCCGGTCTCGTTGTGAACCAAGAGGCGCGCGAGGGTTCGAGCTCGGCGCGCCGTCTCCTTTCGCAAAAGCGCTTTATGAAAAAGTCACAATCCTCGTCCCCTCGTCGCGCGCTCGCGACGGGGCTCGCTCTCGCGTCCTCGTTTCTCGCGGGGCTTCTCCTCTTCCCCGACGAAGCCGCGCTCGGTCAAACGCGGGGGGCGCGCGAAGTCCCCTCGCGCTCGGTCGATACGAGCGATCGAGTCGCGGAGCGCTATAAGAAGATTCTCTTGAACTCGCCGTCGGAAGGGGCGGCGCTCGACCAGGTCTATAGGAGCGCGGTCCGAAAGGACGGTTGCGAGTCGCTAATCGCCGAATTGACCGCCGCCGTCGAAAACGAAACGGGGGAGACCAAAGGAAAGCGCTCTCATTTGTTGGGACTTATCTATCTTCGCCAAAACGAGATCGCGAAAGGGCTCGAGGCGCTCGCGGTCGCGGAGGAGCTATTGCCGAACGAAGGAAGCGTCTCGGTTTCCCGAGGCGACGCGCTGATCCTTCAAGGGCGTTTGCGAGAGGGAGTCGAGGCCTTGGCGCGAGCGCTCGAAAAGAATCTTCCGGAAAAAGAATCGCTCGCGACCCTGGAGCGACTCGGGGCGACCTTGGCGCGACTTGGCGAGCGCGAGAAGGCGGAGGCGATTTGGGATCGCGCCGTCGAGCGGTTCGGGGAGTCTCCGGAAGCCCTGAGGTCGATCGCGGACGCGGAGGCGGACGCAGGACTATATCGAAAAGCGGACGAGCTTTACGGAAAACTCGAAGAAGGGTCGAAGGCGCGGAAAGACGCCCAAGCGGAGGTCGAGTTCGCGGTCGCGCGCGGAGACGTAAAGATTCGTCTCGGCGACAAGGAGGGGGCGATCGAGGATTTCGAGCGCGCGCTCGACAAATTGGAGCCGAGCCATTGGCTTTACGTCTCGGTTCTCGATCGAGTGGAATACGCCTACGCGCTCCGCTCCGACTACGACGGGCTAGCGGAGCGCTATCGAGCGCGACTGACGAAGCGCCCCGGGGACGTCGAGGCGACGCGGAGACTGGTCGTCGCGCTGGGCTCCCTTTCGCGCTACGCGGAGGCGGAGGAGGCGCTGGCGAAGGCGCGAGCGCGGGATCCGAAAAACGTCGAGTTGATCAAATCGGGAATCGAGCTGGCGCTGGCGCAAAACCGATTCGTCGAGGCGGACGCGCTTTACGAGGAGCTCGACGCGGAGGCGCCGGGGGATCTCGACGTCGCGCTGGCCTGGGGCGGAGTCGCGTTGAAGAACGACTCGCTCGACGCGGAGGCGCGCGCGGCAAAGGCGGTCGAGATATGGACGCGAGCCCTCGCGGACGAGTCGACGACGATCGTCTCTCGGCTCTTGATCGCCGACAAGTTGAGCGAGAACAACTTTTGCGACGAGGCGGAAAAAGTTCTTCGAGACGCGATCGAACTCGCGCCGGAGGATTTCGAGATTCGATCGAGTTTGGTTCGGCTCTATTTCCAAGAGGGGGAGGAAGACCGCGGGCTCGCGGAACTCGAGCGCGCTCGCGAGGAAAGCGGAAACGACCCCGACGTTTTGGACAAAATCGCGAGCCTGCTCCGCTCCGTAGGAAGGGTCGAGGAAGGAGTTGGATACGCGAGGGAGGCCTCGAGCGCGACGCCCGGCGATTTTCGGCGAGCGGTTCGATTGTGCGAGCTAGAGTCGGAGATCGACGGAAGTGGGAGCGAGGAGACGGTTCGACGAATCGAAGAACTGGCTTCGACGCAAAACGAGCGAGACCAAGCGCTTCAAGAGCGACTCAAGCGAGTCGAGCGGCTCGACGCGGTTCCGGAATATCTCGCGGAACTGGACGCGGCGATCGCGATCGCGAAACCGGAGGAACTCGCGGAACTCTATTGGAAGAAGACGGTTTGCGCGCTAACGGTCGACGACCCGAACGGGGCGGCCGACGCGGCGCGAGAAGCGCTCGAGCGCGACGCGATTTCCGACTCCCTCCGCGCGAAGATCCCGGAAATCGTCGCGAAGTCGCAGTCTCCGGACGGATCGCTCGAGCTATTGAATCTCGCGCTCGCCAAAGATCCGAGCGCGGCGGGGACCTATCTCCGCTCCAAGGCGCGCGTCTGCCTCGAATTGGGTCTCGGAGAAGAGGCGATCGAGGCGAGCCGCCGGTTGTTCGAGCTCGAATCGGGGTCGCCGGAAAGCGCCAGAGCGCTGGCGGAGGTTTTGCTCGAAACGGGTCGCGTCGACGAGGCGATCGCGACGCTTCACCAGAGCGCCGAGTCGAGCGGAGCGGATCGCGCGACTCGATTGAAGTTGGCGTCGGTTTTGGACGAATCGGGAGAGACGACGGAGGCGATCGAGGTTCTCTGGGGGGTGTTCGACCAAGGGTCGCGCCTAGAAGAGAAGTTGACGCTAATCGATTCGTTGAGCAAACTTAGCGCGAAGGCGGACCGTTTCGACGCGTTGAAAGAGCGGTTGCGAGCGTCCGCGAAGACGAGCGACGCGCGACGAGAAAGCGCCTACTGTTTGGCGCGCGCTTATATGTCGATCAAGGACTACGAGTCGGCGCGCTCGACCTTGGAAAACGCGGTCGCGTTTATGGGAACCCGAACGGACGACTCGACGTTCTGGCTTCGCGCCCTCTCCAATCTGGCGGAACTGCAAAACGATATCGAGGGCGCGATTCGCTTTCAAGAGCGACTTTGCGAGCTCGAGCCGTCCGAGACGGAGCGCTCGAGACTCCTAACCCTTTATCGGCGAACGGAGGACCCGTCGCGAGCGAGGGATTATCTCGTTCGCGAAATCTTGCCGAACGAACCGCTGTGGAAGCGCTTGGAGACGGTCGACGCGCTTCTCTCGGTCGAGGACTACGAGCTGGCGATCGGGGCGCTGAACGATATCGAGCGAACGGTTCCCAACGGCTGGGAAGTCTTGGCGCGGCGCCTAACGATCGCGGGACTTACGAGCGATCCGAACCTCTCGGAGCTTATCGCGCGCGTCGAAAAGCGACCGGAAAGTTGGGACTCGAAGAGCTCGAAAACGCTCGCGTTAGAGCGCGACGCAAAGGCGATTTCCTCGACGATCGCGGGGGACGCCTGGAGCGTTGGGGGAGTCGCGGGACGCGCGGTCGTTCAACTGGTCGAGCCGAAAGACTTTCGCGATTTGGCGGCGCAAACGATGACGGTCGTTTACCGGGACAAACTCGCGCTCGACGAAAAGACCGCGCGATCCCTAACGAGCTCGTCCGTTCGCCCCCAAAAGCCGGTTCCGTCGTATCTTAACTTCGGCGCGACCAAATTGGAGGCGCTCGCGCTAAAAGAGCGGCTCGAAGGCGAGAGCCCCATTCCTCCGCTCGACGGGGACGCGAGCGCGCTCAAAACCCGCTACGCGCTTCTCTCGCTTCGACTTCTCGCGCGAGAAGCGAAATTGGTCGAAGAGGACGACGCGGCGGAACGACTCGAAACGGAGCGTCGCGCGACGGCGCTCGCCCTTTGCGAACGCGATCCTTGCTGGCGAGTCGAGGCGTTTCCGAGCGTTTTGGAGGACTTAGAGCTAGCGAGCGACGCCGCGACGATCGAGCGAGGGGCGAAGTTCCTCGCGGAAACGCTCTCGGAATCGTTGGCGGCGAATCGCTTAAAGGACGACGCGACGATTTGGAAATTGGCGACCAACGCGGCGCGCGCGCTGGAAAGCAAGGGCCGAGCGGACGACGCGACGAAAGTTCGCGAACTGCTCCGGCGCGCGAGCGAGCGCGACTACGAGGTTTTATTGAGCGACTCCGACGAAGACGCGCTCGTCCCGTTCGAGGCGCTCGCGCAAACTTGGCGCTCGATCGAAGCGGAAGTCGCGCGCCAGATCCGCAATAAAAGCGACGTCGAGAGGGCGCGCGAAACGCTGGGCGCGGCGTTGGAGGCGCGCTTGGCGCGCGAGACCCGCGAGGCGTTTAAGGGCGGCGAGACGGGATTGGTCGAGCGGCTTCTTCGCTGCGAGGAAATCGGTCGGACGCTGTGCGACAAAGTCTCGTTCGGGCGAACCGTTCTCAACTCGTTCGCCAATCTCGATCGACGCGATTTGCTCGAGTTCGACGACGGACTCTCGATCGATCAAAGCGCGGCTAAAGATTTTGAGGAGCGCGTTTATCGCGTTCTCGGCCTGGCGCTCGAGTCTGGACGCGAACTCTCGGAGCCGTTCGCGGCGAAAGAGGGAACCGGGTCGGAATCGGGGGTCGCGTTCTCGACGAGCGAGGCGCTCGGATTTTTGGCGCGAGACGGCCGCCCGAACTTCAATATGGCGGCTTATCTCGTCGACAAAACGCTTTACGGTCGTCCTCGTCCGCGCGATTTGGCGGAGTCGAGCGGGGTCTTCGAGCGCGCGCTCGGGGCGCTTTTCGCGCTCGACGTCGCGAGCGAGGCTCCGGAACGTCGCGCTAGGGGCGAATTTGCGTTCGATCGGCTCGAGCGGTTCGAGAGCCGGGTCGCGGAAACGTTCGGGAAGTCGGAGGAATTCGAGTCGAGACTCTACGCGAGCAAACTTCGCGAGACGTCGAGGGCTCTGAAAGAATTCGCGCGAGGCGAAGTCGACGCGGAAACCCCGGACGAGCTCAAGGAGAAAATCGAGGGGAGTCTCTCGGGGTTCGAGAAACGCGTTTCCGACGCGTCGGCCCTCTACGTCGCGCGCGCTATGCTGGCCGCGCTCGAGAGCGACGGGGCGGCGGAACTCGAGGCGATCGAGCGGATTCGTTGCATCGGATTTTCGGACGTCAAGGCTCGAGAACTGGCGATTTTGGGAGCGTTTAAAAACGCGAGCGACGCGAGGGCGCGCGAGCGGGTCGAGTCGGCGATTCAAACCCTCTCCGGGGCGCGGCTCGACGAAAAAGAAGGATTCGCCTTTTGGACGCGCCTAGTCGAGCTCGAGCGAAAAGAAGAAGCGGTCAAAATTCGTCGGCGGCTCGAATCGATCGCGACGTCGTTCGAGACGGTCGACGCGATTCTCGACGACCTCCTCGAGCGCGCAAAGTCGAGCGAGGTTCCCGACGACGCGGACGTCGCTTTCGCGGTTCGCGTCTTCCGAACCCCGTCGACCTCGCTCGGCGACGGCGGTCGTTTGGCGGAGCTTCGCGCGAAGGCGCTCCTCGCGCTCGACGCGTCGGGTAAACTAGGCTCGACCCTGGAGCGCCTCGAGACGCAAATCGCCGAGGCGCCGGGGGCTTACGAAACGGCGCTCCGTCTCGCGGATCTCCAAATCAAACTAGGACGACCGGACGCCGCGCGCGAGCGGCTTCTCGCGCTGGCGGAGCGCGCCCCGAACGACCCCGGCGTCGTCGACGATTTGGCGCTCGCGCTCGCGAAGGTCGGAGAAACCGACAAGAGCAAATCGCTGCTCAAAGAACTTTACGCAAAACGGTTGGACGAGTTCTTCAAACAAGGCGCCAAGCCGGAGTTCTGGACAATCGAGGACGATATCGCCTTTATCGACGAGACGAAGACCGAGGACTTGGCCCCGCGCGCATTCAACGTTTTCTCGACGCTAACGGACGCGCTTTTGGAGTCTCGCGAAAAGGGCGGCTCGGACGAGATTTACGCCGCGATCGAGCGGTTTTGGAACCGCGAGGGAGTCGAACCGGAGGCGCGAGAGGCGCTAAGGGCGTCGGGAGCGCGCTTACTGGCGCGAACGGAGGATCCGCGCTTTTTCGCGCCGCTCGCAAACTGGGTCGTCGAATCGCTGGAACCGAGCGCGGCCGAGGGACTTCCGTACCAAGACGTCCATAAAATCGTTCTCTGGAGCGACAGGGAGCCGACGACTCTCTCGACCTCGATTCTCGATCTCGCGAACAAAGAGAGGGACGCGGACGCGCTCGCCAATCTAACGTCGCGAATCGACTCGGTTTGCGAGGCGCTCGCGAAACGGGGCGAGCCGGTTCGCGCGCGAGAAAGCGGGGCGCTCGTTTTCGGGATTATGCTCCGCCTAAAGCGCGGTCGTTTCGCGGACGCCCTCGACGCGCTAAAGAAGGCGGAGGCGCGCGAGGCGTTTTGCGCGCCGGAATTTCCGAACGACCCGTTGGCCCTCTGTTTGGGATTCGAGAAATACGCGTCGTCCGAAGAGCGCGCCGGGATCGAGGACGTTCTTTTCAAGTATTATTCAAAGAGCGCGGAAGTCAACGTCCATTCGGTTTACGAGCCGTTCCACGTCTCGCGCCTTTATCCGTTGGGGATTCGATCCGCGGACGAGTCGACCCGCGAAAAGTACTGCGCGTTGGCGCGAAAGAAGTTGCGAGAAACCCTTCGACTCGCGGCGAAGGCCGATTTAACGTCGGATCGCCGGGTCGGGGGCTCGACCGAAACGGTCGAAACGATCGCGCTTTGCGCGAGCGCGTTGTCGGACGCTTTCCTAAGCGTCGGTCGCCGGGACGTCGTTCGCGAGACGATCGAGGAAACGGGGCTCAAAGCGCGTCTCGAGACGCCGGATCCGGACGCGCTCGAGGCATGGAAGGAATTGTTCGCGGAGTTAAAAACCAAGATTTCTAACGATAAAGAAGGAGCGTCGCAATGAAAAAAAACATTGTTCCAATAGTGGTCGTGGTCGTTTTGTTCGCGTGCGTCGCGGTCGTATCTTTCGCGTCGAAAGGTTCGGGATCCGCGGCGAGAAGTCGCGAGGGAACGGGCGACGCGACGGTCAAGATCTGCCCTCATAGCGGGTTGCCTTGCGAAGGAGACGGCGATTGCGAGGAGGATTGCGAGGAGAACTCGAGCGCCTCCGACGCGACGTCGGAAGAAGGGGTCAAGATTTGCCCCGAAACCGGACTTCCTTGCGAGGGAGACGGGGATTGCGAGGAGTAAAACGAGCGCGTTAACCGGGCGCGAGCCCAAGAGCAACGAGAAATGTCGCCGGACGAGTTACAAGAGAAAATAGAGAGAGCGCGCCAAAAAGTTCGCGGGCTCGAAGAGGAAATCGGAAAAGTCTTCGTCGGTCAAACCGAGGTCGTTCGAGAAACGATCGTCGCGATTCTGGCGGGAGGCTGCGTTTTGTTCGAGGGGGTTCCGGGACTGGGCAAGACCCTTTTGGTTCGCTCGTTAGCGCGCGCCATAGGGGGTGTCTTCTCCCGAATTCAGTTCACGCCGGACCTTATGCCCGCCGATATCACGGGGTCGAACGTGTTGATCGAGAACGAGAACGGTCGCAAGAGTTTCGAATTCCAAAAGGGCCCGATTTTCGCGAACGTCGTTTTGGCGGACGAGATCAACCGAGCGACGCCGAAGACGCAATCGGCTCTTTTGGAGGCGATGCAAGAGCGCTCGGTAACGGTCGGCGGGGAAACGAGAAAGATCGAGGGGACGTTCTTCGTTCTCGCGACCCAAAACCCGTTGGAAATGGAGGGGACGTATCCGCTCCCCGAGGCGCAACTGGACCGATTCTTCTGCAAAGTCGCGGTCCCCTACCCTTCGGTCGAGGAACTGATACGGATCGTCAAAAGCGCGCCGACCCGCGTCCAAACGGAAATATCGCAAGTTATGTCGCCGACGGACGTTCAAGAAATCGGAGCCCTCGCCGAACAAATCCCGATCGCCGACGAGCTGGTCGAGTCGATCGTTCGCGTCGTGAGAAAAACGCGACCCGAGGAATCGACGGCGCCGGATAGTATAAAGCGATACGTTCGATACGGTTGCAGTCCGCGCGCGGCGCTGGCGCTAACGTCGGCGGCGAAAGTTTCGGCGCTCCTCGCGGGGCGCTACAACGTCTCGGCGAAAGACGTCGTCGAGCGCGCGCCCTCGATTCTTCGACACAGGATCGTCTTGAACTTCGAGGGGCAAGCGGAGGGCGTCTCGACCGATTCGCTCGTCGCGGACGTTTTGGCGGCGGAGAAACGATAACCGATGTTCGACTCGCAAACCCTGAAAAAGTTCGAGTATCTGCTCTTGTCGTCGAGTAAAGAGTACGTCGGTCAAACGTCGGGCGCGAGACGCGCCTCAAAACTGACGGGGGGAGTCGAATTCGTCGATTATCGAGACTACGTCTTTGGCGACGATCTGCGAAATCTCGACTGGAACGTTTACGCGCGCCTGGAACAGCCATTTATTAAACAGTTTCAGGAGGAGGGCGATTTGCCCGTTTACTGTTTTCTCGACGTCTCGCGGAGCATGGGAACCGGCGCGAATTCGGCGAAGTTCCAATACGCGAAGAACTTAGTCGGCGCGCTGGGCTATATCTCGCTGGCGAGGTTCGACTCGTTCGGCGTCTTCGCGTTCGCGAGCAAAACGGAGCGGTCGTTTCCGTTGGCGCGAGGACGCGAGCGGTTTCTCGATTTGGCGAAATTTCTCGAAGCCCTGGAGCCGAGCTCGGGCGCGACCGACGTCGACGGCTCCGTTCGCGAGGCGCTGACCAAAGTTCGCAAGCCGGGCCTAGCGTTCGTCGTTAGCGACTGCTACGATCGCGCGGGCCTGGACGCGACTCTGGAGCGCTTGATCGCGCGGCGATTCGATCCGGTCGTTCTGCAAATACGCGCCCCCGAAGAGGAGAACCCGACCGATTTGGGAGACTACGTTTACGAGGACGTCGAAACCGGCGAGACGCGAACCTATACGATCGACGAAAAAGCGCTGAGGCGATACCGAGAAAAATATCGAAATTTTTTGGAATCAAATCGATTAAGCTGCGTCAAGCGAGGGGCGAGACATTACTCGACCTCGATCGACGCGCCCTTCGACGGGTTCCTGCTCGACGTCGTTCGGCAAATGACGATAGGACGGTGAGAAATGGCGCTAGCGAACTCGGCGGCGCTCTGGACGGCGCTTCTCGTCCCAGTCGTCGTCGCCGCTTTTCTTATCCGACGCAAGACGCGACGACGAGTCGTTTCCGCGCTCTTTCTTTGGGAGGACGCGACGGGAGGCTCGGTCGTTCGCTCTAGGTCGTTTAAAATCAGGGATTATCTCGCGCTCGCGGTCGCTCTCGCGATCGTCGTCTCGCTAATCGCGGCGGCGGCGGAACCGGTCGTTGGAAACGCCGACCCGGAAACGACGATCGTCCTGGTCGACAACTCGCGAAGCGCGAGCGCGACCGACGCGCGGGGCAAGACCCGCCTGGACGAAGCGAAAGCTCGTCTAAAGCGCCTAATCGCCAATAAAAGAGAAGAGAGCGAGATCTTGATCGCGACGACCGCGGGAGCTCCGACGATCGTCTCGGGGTTTTCGCGGGACGCGTCCGCGCTTCTGGACGTCGCGAATCGAATCGAAGGATCCGAGCTTCCTTGCGCGGCGCGCGAAAGCGTCGAGCTGGCGCGGTTCTTTCGGGAGACGCGAGGAGAGAGCGCGAGCGCGTTGTTCTTGTCGGACGGTTGTTTCGAAGGGGCGACGGATTTGTCGGAGGAGTTTCGGAAAGGAGACGTTCGCTTCGAGCGAGTCGGCGAGGCCAGAAACAACGTCGCCCTTCTCTCGTTCTCCGCGCGGCGATCTCCGCTCGGGGACGCGAGTTGCGAGGCGACGCTCGAGGTCGCGAACTTCGGGGACGAACCGGTTTCCCTCGACGTCGAAATCGGACTGAACGAGGTTCTGGTCGATTTGATTCCGCTGGCGCTAGAGTCGAACGAACGGGTTTCTCGCGCGATCAAATTCGAAGCGACGACGGGAGGAGTCGCGAGCGCGCGGCTACTCTTGCGCGAGGGAACGGAAAACGCGCTGGCGAGCGACGACGAAATACTCGTCGATCTGCCCGATTTTCCAGAGTTTACGATTCGACTTTTTGGTTCCGACGACCGCTATCTCCGCGCGGTCTTCGCGGCGCAGCCGAACGTCCGAACAATTCTCGAAACGGACTTGCCCGAAACGCTCGGAACCAACGATCTGCTCGTCGTTTGCGGCGATGTTCCGGCGAAATTGCCGGAAGGCAAAATCGCGCTCGTCAATCCGACGTCCGACGCGCCGTTCTTCTCGGTCGCCGAGGAATCGATCGAGACGGAGGTCGAATCGGGAGTCGTCGAATCGCCGCTGACGGCGTTTATCGATTTGCGCGGAATCGAGTTGCGAAACGTTCGAGAAATCGAGCCGCGCGAAGGGGCGGAGTTTGAAGTCCTCGCGCGATCCCCGGAATCCCCAGTCTTTTTTGAAGTTAAGTCCCCAAAGACGCCAAATTCGCGAATATGGGCGCTCAATTTCTCTTGCTCCGCCGATTCGGTCGCGCTCCGAACGGTCTTTCCGATTCTTTTCGCCAACTTGATCGGAGCGGCGCGAGGATTCGACGACGCCAGATTCGAGCTCGACGAGCCGATTTCGCGCGCCGAGTCGGATCTTCGCTCCCCTTTGGAGGGCGAGAAACTCGCGCGGGAAACGCTCGAGCCCTCTCCGACTCGCAGGTTCGCGCTGTGGAAATATTTCGCCGTCTTCGCGCTGGCGCTTTCGGCGGTCGAATATTACTGTCATTGTCGAAGGAAACTTTAAGTTCGAAGGCGCGAGGCGCCCCGCCGTTTTATGTCCGTTTATTTTGCCGATCCGCTTTGGCTTTTGCTTCTCGTTCCGGTCGTCGCGGGAATCGCGCTCGCGCGCCGGAGTTCGTTGGTCGAGACGTCGAAACGTCGTCAAAACTGGACGTTGGCGACGCGCCTTGCCGAGGCGCTCTTGGTCGTCCTTGCGCTCGCGGGACTCTCGATCTCCTTCGTTTCTCGGGAATTGGAAACGATCTTTCTGGTCGACGCGAGCGCGTCGATCGACGAGCGCGAAAGGGAGCGAATCGCCGACTATATTACGAGGGTCGACGCGAAAAACCCTAAGACGATATACTTTGCGAGTCGTCCCTTCGCGGGGGGCGCGGAAGAGACGTCGGAGGACGATCGAAACGGAACCGATTTGGAGAAGGCGCTTTTCGCGGCGCAAGGGGCGACCGATCCGTCTCGGAGATCGCAAATCGTTCTCTTTTCGGACGGCAATGAAACGAAGGGGGACTATCGGCGGGCGATCGCCGATAGACGCGCGCCTATTTCGGTCGTTCCTCTCGAGACGCGGCGAGCCTCGAACGCGCGATTGACGCGAATCGAGGCCCCGAGCGAGGCGGTTCAAGGGGAACCGGTCGAGTCGACGGTCGTCGTCGATAGCGCGATCGAGACTAGCGGAACGATTTCGCTCTATCGAAACGGGTTCCTGTCGGAGCGCCGCGAGGAGGCGATAAAGCCCGGCGAAAACCGGTTTTCGTTCTTAACGACTCCCAGCGGCTCGGACGAGAATCTCGAGCTAACGGCGACGCTCGAATCGTCGGGAGAAATCGAGCCAGGATTCGAGCGAGCCCGCGCGCTGGTCGCGCTTTCGGGCAGGCCGAAAATCCTAGTCGTCGCGAAGGATCCGGATCTCGCGCGCCATTTCGTCGCGGCGCTGAAGGCGCAAGATCTCGAGACGGAACTCCGCCCCTTGGAGGCGCTTCCGGACGATCCGATCGAGCTGTCTCGCTTCGACGAAATCGCCCTGCTCGACGTTCCGGCGACGTCCCTCGCCGCGCGACAAACCAACGCGCTGACCGAGAGCGCTCGCGATTTCGGGGTCGGAATCCTCGCGATCGGAGGCGAGAACTCGTTCGGCGCCGACGGCGGCGAACGAACGGGTCTCGACGCGCTGCTCCCGGTGGAGACCGAATACGAAAAAGAAAAAGAGAAGCCGAATTTGGCGATCGCGCTGGTCGTCGACCGCTCCGGATCGATGGAGGGCGAAAAGCTCGACATGACGAAAAAGGCGGCGCAAGGGGTGGTCGAACTTCTGACCCCGCGCGACTTTATTTCGGTGATCGCCTTCGACGACGCGCCTCGCGAAGTCGTTCCGACGCAAAACGTCGTTTCGCCGGTCGCGATCAATTCGACGATCGGAGCGATTTCGTCGGACGGTTCGACGAACATATATCCGGCGCTCGCAAAGGCGACGGACGACTTATTGCGCGTCAACGCAAAGTTCAAGCACATAATCCTGTTAACGGACGGTCAAAGCGTCCCCGGGGAGTACGAGCGAACGATTCGTCGAGCGGTCGCGGGGAAGATTACGCTTTCGACGGTCGGGGTCGGTTCGGACGCGGACAAATTCCTCTTGGAAAAACTGGCCTCGGAGGGCTCGGGGCGGCATTATTTCTGCGACGATCCGAATTCGATTCCGCAAATCTTCGCGCGCGAAACCCGCTTGGCGGATCGTTCGACGATCGACGAAGAACCGTTTCTCGCGTTCGAGGAGAGCCCCGGCGCGAGGATTCTCGGAGGGCTGTCGCTCGAAGAAGCTCCGCCTCTTTTGGGCGCGGTCGTCGTTAAAGCCAAGCCGACGAGCGAGATCGATCTAACGACCGAGCGAGGGGATCCGCTCTTGGCGCATTGGCGGTTCGGACTCGGAATCGTCGTCGCGTTCGCGTCGGACGTCGACGGGCGATGGTCCGCCGAGTGGCTCGATTGGCCCGACTTCTCGGCGTTTTGGGCGCAAGTCGCGCGATTCGCCATGAGGCGCGGGGACGCCGCGAACGCGCGAGTCTCCGTTGCGACGCGAGGGGAAACGGCGGTCGTTCGGCTCGACGTCCGAGACGAATACGATCGGTTTATAAACGACGCGTCCGCGGCCATATCGGTCGTCGGCGAGGACGGTTCGAAACGGGAGCTCACCGCGAATCGGCTCGCGCCCGGCGTCTACGCGGCGAGCTTTCCGACCAAGCCGGACGTCAAATACGCGATCGCCGCGACGGCGGCGCGCGAGAACGAAAAACTCTTCGCGACTCGGCGCGCCCTCCTGAGGGCGGCGAGACGAGAAACCGACGCGCAAATCGCGAACGAGGAAGCGCTTCGAACGATCGCGGAAACGACGGGCGGCGAGTTCGATCCGTCCCCCGGGCGAGTCGGAGATATTCGCGGCGACGTCGAGCCGCGCAAGACCGCGCCCGCCCGAGCGTGGCTTCTTTGCTTCGCGCTGGCAATGTTCACGATCGACGTTTATTTGAGAAGACTCAATTGAGGGACGAGCGAAATGAAAAACGAACGAACCGACTCGCTTTCGGACCGGGACTTACTGCGAAACGTCGTCGCGAGAACGCGGCGGCGCCTGGCCCTCCGCGCTCTGCTGGACTCGGCGGGAACTAGTTTTCTTTTCGCGATTTGCGGAGCGGTCGTTTACGTCGCGCTCGGGGTCGCGCTGAATCGTCCGACGGGAACCCCGAGGCAAATCGTCGCGACGACGCTTGCGATCGGAGCGATCGCGACCCTGGCCTCCTTCTTCTCGACGAGGCGCGATCGGCGCGAGGCGGAAAAGGCGCTCGACCAAAGCGGCGATTTCGAGGATCGTTTTCTGACCGCGGGGGAGCTGCTCGACCAAGAGAGCGAGCGCGAAATCGGGACGTTCGAAGCGCTGCAAATTCGGGACTGTTCGCGCCGCGCGCGAGAAGTCGATCCGAAGCGCGTCGTCTCGACGAGTCCCCGGGGGGCGAGAACCAAATTAACCCTTATCGGGGCGGCTATTTGCGCGCTCGCGTTCGTCTTGTGGAAGCCGAGCGCGTCGGACGATCTCGCCGCCGAGCCGAACGAGGTCTCGCTCGACGTCTCGCGAGAGCTTCGCGACAATTTGCTCGTTCCGATTAGGGAGCTGGCGGACGCGAATCCGGACAAAGAGGAGCTGTCCGCGCTGTCGAAGAAACTGCGCGAGTTGGTCGACGAATTCGACGCGAATCTCGACGATCCCAAGAAGGGAACCTCCCTTATCGCGCAAATGGAAGAGGAGGTCAAGAGCGCGATCGCGGCCTCGGGAGTCGAGCTTTCGGACAAGTCGATCAAGGACTTGGGGGGCGCGTTTTCCTCAATCGAATCGACCCGCGCGATCGCGACCGCGCTCGACGAGGGGGATTACGACTCGGCGGCGGACGAGCTGGAAAAGCTCGACTTCGAGAAGATGAGCGCCAGAGATCGACAAGCGCTCGCCGACAAACTCAAGGCGGCCGCCGCGACGCTTCGCGCGCGAAAAGACGAGCAAACGGCTCAACTTACCGAGCAACTCGCCGACGAGTTGCAGAGCGGCAAGTGCGCGTCGTGCAAAAATACCGCGTGCAAACTCGCGGGAAAACTTAGAGAGGCGCGTCGCGCGCAAGACGCGACGAAGCAATTGAACTGCCAACTGGCTCGGCTCGGTCTTTGCAAGTCGAACTGCGCGGGGGCTTGCTCTACTTGCGCCGCGGCTTGTCCGTCGAGTTCGCAAGGCGCGCCCGGCGAGCAAAAGAAAGCGCAAAACGCGTCGGCGCAAGGGAAAAGTCAAAAGGGCGAGGCGAAGAAGCCAACAGACTCGATCGCGCTCGCGTCCGATCCGCTCTCCGGAGAGGACTCCGAAACCGACGCGACGAAAGTCCTAACCAAAGTCTCGGGAAACGAAGGGGACGAGGGCGATTCGGAAGTCGAGACCGCCAAAGCGTCCGAAGGCGGTTCGTCGCGCGCGGTTAGGGAGCGCGACGAGCGAGATCGCGAATTCGCCAAGCGAGTCGAGGAAGCGCTCGACGCGGATTCGACCCCGTTGGAGCGCCGGAGAGTTGTCCGCGCGTACTTTGAGGAAATCCGCGAGTCGGTCGAAGAATCCCGAGGGGAAGAATAGGAGTCGGAATCGTGAAAAACGCGATCGGTCGGATTTTTTCTAGGAAGATATGGCGGCAAGTTCACGTCGCGCTTGGAATCGCCTGCTCGATCGTCTTTGCGATCGTCTGCGCGACGGGGGCGATCTACTTGTTCCGAGACGAGCTAGGGCGAGTCGTCGAACCGGAGCGTTATTGGGCGAAGATCGAGAGCGCGAGCGAATCGGACAAGCCGAGCTTGGACGATCTTGTCGCGAATTTGGAGCGCGCCGAAGGCGCTCGAGCGGAAACGGTCGTCGTTCCAAGGGAGCGGCGACGAACCTTACGTTTTCTCTTAAAGCCCGACGGAGCGGGAAATAGGAGAATTCTCCGCGACGTCGACCCATTTTCCGGCAAGGTCGTCGGCTCCGGCGCCGACAAGGCGACGCCTTTCTTCAAGGGCGTTCGCCGCTGGCACGTTAGGCTCAATCTGCCAAAGAAGTTGGGAACCCCGATCGTCGACGTTTGCTGCCTCGCGGCGCTCGTCTTGGCGGTTTCGGGGCTTCGGATCTGGATTCCGGCGCAAAAGAGTCTTTGGAAGCGACGCTTAACGGTTCGATTCCGGTCGGGCGTCAAAACAGCGCTCTACGATCTGCACGTCGCGCTCGGGTTTTGGGGGCTCGTTCCGCTAGCGCTTCTCGCGATCTCCGGCGCGTTTTTCGCGTTCTATTCGAGTCATGCGAGCGTCGCGCCCCCAATGGCTTTGCCCGAATCGGTCTCGGAAGAGCGAGGGGTTTCGCTCGACGAGTTAATCCGCGAAAGTCTCGCCGACGCGAAAGGTCGCGGGGCGTTGAAGATAACCCTCCCGGGCGACCAACGCGAAGAGGCGATTCGAATCGAGCGAACGGGCGGCGGGTTCTGGTCGTTCTCGGTTCCGACCGTTTACTACTGGGATCCGAGGAACGGCTCGCTCGTCGCCGAGCGCTCGTTTCGCGACTTGGACGGGCGGAACAAATTAATGGCGATCGTTCGCGGTTGTCATTACGGGGATCTTTTCGGAACGGGCTCCAAAATCGTCTTTTGTTTCGGTTGTTTGGCGGGAATAGCGCTGGTCGTTACCGGAATATGGTTCGAGCTCGTTAAAAAGAGCCCGAGAAAACGCGAGTAATACGACGAGGCGGAAGAGGCGAGCTCCTAATTGACGCCGAGGGCGAATCGGAGTAAAATGACTCCGGTTCGCTTTTTTATTTGAGGGACGAATCAAATGTCGAGGAAGAAGAAGCCGAAAATCGAGCCGATTTACGACCCCGTCGCGACCCTGCCGCCCCCGACGCGCGACTTGACCGACGAAGAGATCGAGACGTTCGCGAACGCGCTGCGCGAAGCCGCCGATAACTCGGAGCGCAAGAACGTTTGGTGGGGAATCCACGACCTGTTCTTCCGGTATATGTTGTCGGTTCCGGAATTCGCGATCGACTTTCTCAAGACGTTCGCGCCGGAACTGGCGAACGAATTGGATCTCGACCGCTTGGAGGTCGTTCCAAGCGTCCGTATCGATCGGGGATTCGCGCAAACGATTTCCGACGTCGCCTATAGGATCCCGTTTCTCGACCCCTCGAAGGGAGCGAAATGGGTCGCGCTCATTTTGGAGCACAAAGCCCAGAGCGGCGGCCTCCACGACAAAAGGTTGGCGACCCAGCTTACTCGCTACGCGGTCGACGAGTCGATTCGGATCGCGGACGAGACTCCCAACGAACTGGTTACCCCACAAGCGGTCGTGATCGTCGTCTATACCGGTCGCGACGAAAATTTCGTCCCCCGACCTTGGAGCGAGTTTTACGAAACGCTCGATTATTGCAAAAAATCCGCGATTGCCAGCGAGTTCCCTTGCGTTAACGTAACGCGACTTTGGGTCGACGGGAAACTTACGGTCGGACCGCCCCAAGTGATCGCGTTCGCTCGCGCGATGGCTTGCGCGGGCAAACGGAAAATTCGCGAATTTCGCGATCGGATTCTCGAGTCGTTCCAACAACTCCAAACGTTCGACAAAAAAACGTGGGGCTGGGTCAAGACGATCGCGCTCTACGCGGCGGTCGCGGCGAGAAACGACGACGAGGAGCTTTCCGACGGGGAATTCCGCGATATGCTCAACGGAGCGACCGCAAATAAGAATCCGGAAACGAGAAAGGAACTTGAGATGTGCGTTTTAGATCGAATTGAGGCTCGGGGCGAGGCTCGGGGAGAGGCTCGGGGGGAAACTAAAGTTTTACGCAGATTAGTGTCCAATCGATACGGTCAAATTGACGATTCGACGATCGATATGATTAGATTAATCGTCCAAAACAAGCTTTCGGATCAAGCGACCGATCTCGCGCTGGAAGCGGACTCGCTCCCCGCGTTCAAACGGGGAGTCGCCGAATTGTTGCCAGATTCGGAATAATAACGATTTCAATTTTCTCCGGGCGCTTGAAAGGGCGGCGATTTGCCGTAGAATGGGGCGCGGTTCTCGAGCGGCGCGAGCGGCTCGGGGAAGATTTCGAAGCGCCAAAGCCGAAAAGGAAACGAGGAACATGATGAAAAGAGCGGTTTCATTGTCGCGTCGCGCGATTCGCGGCGGTTTTACGCTTACGGACTTGACGGCTTGCGTCGCGCTGGCGATCGCGCTCGGGAGCTTATTGGCGGGGTGCATGGGGCCGATCCGCGAGGCGGAGCGCCGAATGAACTGCGTCAACAATCTCAAGCGGCTCGCGCTCGGGGCTCAGGGGTTCGCGGACGCCAACAACGGCAAATTGCCCCCCGCCGCGAAGGCCCTTATCGACGGAAACGCGATTTACAAACGAGTCTCCGGATTCTACGAAATGACGCCCTTCATCGAAATGGCGTCCGTTAAAACGGCGGTCGAAAACGACGATCGCAAAGCCGATTTCAATAGCGACTCCCCCGCGCAAAGCTACTTCGCGACCTCCAACGGCTCCGTCTTGATCTGCCCGGCGGAAACCGCGCAAGTCGCGGCGGGGGGCAGCTATCGGCAATGCCTCGGCGACTATCCGATCCACGCCTCGAACATGACGGGCGAATTGTCCGGTAGCTTGGGAGAAACGGAAGAGGACATTTGCGACGTCAAACGCGGCGCTTTCGCGAACGAAGAGGGCGTCTCGTTCTCCAAGATTATCGACGGCTCCTCCAATACGATCCTCTACTCGGAAAAGCGAATCTGCTCGAATCCGAACGATATACGCGAGGGAATCGCGACGTCCGGCTCGGAGTTGCCCGCGGCGTATCTCAATACGGTCGTCGACACGACGAGCGCCTCGGTCAAGCCGGTCGACGGAACGCTCAAACTGGCGAACGGCGAGACTTACGCCGACGGCGCCGCGCCGTTCGCCGGGTCGGGTAAGCGCTGGATGGACGGAGCCCCCGTCTACGCCGGGTTTACGACGATCCTGCCCCCGAACGCCCCGAGCGCGATCGCGACGTCCGACGACGCCTCGGGCGGGATTATTTCCCCGTCGAGCTATCACCCCGGCGGCGTCTTCGTCGCGTTCGCCGACGGATCGGTTCGTTGGATCAACGAGAATATCGACTACGTCGGCTCCAACGGCGGGGACGAGTATCCCAACGGTTACAACGCGCTCGTTAGTAAGGGAACGTCGCCCCACGGGGTTTGGGGAGCGCTGGGAACGATCGGCGGGCAAGAGGCGCTCCCGAGCGACGCGCTGGGAAACTCGCTGTAACTCGAATAAAAACGCATTTTAACCAACGCGGTCGCGAGCGCTCGACGCGTTCGCTCGCGACCGTTCAATTCCATCTCTAGTGGAAGGGAGACTACCTTAATGAAACGCAACGTCTATTTGTCGCGCGCCTCGCTCGGTCGCAAAGGTTTCTCAGTCGTCGCGCTTATCGTTTCATAGTGATCGCGATCGTTCTCGGGAGTTTGGTCGTCGGTTATCTCACTGCGTCGCTCGAGGTGGCGCGGCGTATGCAGTGTGTGAACAACCTCAAACAGCTCGGGTTAGCCTTGAGCAATATGCAAGATTATGAACGTAATATTCCGGCGGGAGCAAAGGCGGTTCTCAGCGGCAATAACGATTACAAACGAGTTTCCGGGTTCTTTTATCTCTTGCCATATATCGAACATGTTACGCTTAAGATGGAGGCGGAGGAAGACGCCTACAACGGAGACTTCAATAGCTCCAATCCTAAACAGAAATATCTAAGCGAGAAAATCTCCGCGTTTGTTTGTCCCTCGGACAGAGCGAGCGCGGTCGCGCCGATTAGCTATCGGCTATGTTACGGTGATTTTCCCGTTCATATGTCGAATATGACGGGCGAAACGATCGGGGAACTGGGCGAGGGCGAAGCGGACATTTGCAACGTTAAACGCGGCGTTTTCGTCAATCAGGAAAATCGACGCCTGTCCGAAATTAAGGACGGATTATCCAACACGATCGCCTTCTCCGAAAAGAGAATCTGCTCGAATCCGAACGACGTCGGCGAGGGGATCGCGACCACCGGTTCTCAACTTCCCGCCGCGTATTTGAACACCGTTTTTGACACGACCGACCCCGCGATCAAACCGGTCGAAGGGACGTTGGCGCTGGCGAACAAAACGAAATACGTCAAAGGCGCCGCGCCGTTCGCGGACTCCGGAAAGCGCTGGATGGACGGAGCCTTAGTCTATACGGGATTTGCGACGATTCTACCCCCGAACGCGCCAAGTTCGATGGTGACTTCGGACGACTGCGCCGGCGGATTAATCACCGTGTCAAGCTATCACGCGAGAGGCGTTAACGCGGCGATGGCGGACTGTTCCGTTCGGTTCATTAGCGACAATATCGACTGCGGACAGTCCAACTCGCTCGTTCGCGAGGGTGGGTCGCTTCATGGAGTCTGGGGCGCGATGGGAACGGCGGACGGTCATGAAACGGAAGATTTTTGTTCTCCGCGCGTTAGCGAAAAGGATGAAGAAGTGGAACTAACGCTCGAAACAGGCGAAGCCAGCGACAACGAAAGCGAGGACGCGACCCTTCCCGACAAACCTGATTTCGAATGAAATCTCGCGCGGCAAAACACGCCCGCTAAAGCAAAAAGCCGCGAGCGCCTCGCAAGGTCGCTCGCGGCTTTTCTTTTCGCGCTCCGAGGGACGTCGCGAACTCGATCGGATTGTCTTGTTCCTTGTCGCGGAGTCGCAGATCGGCGCCGCGGTCGGCGCCCGATCCTCCGAAAGACGTCTTTGCCGCAATTCGCGCTCAAAGGGACGACACGAACTCGATCAAGTCGTCTTGCTCTTCTTTGGACAGCTCGTCGAATTGCCCGTCTTTAACGCCGTGCTTCCCCTTCTCAAGCAACTCGCGGATCGTAAGGTACTCTCCCGTGTTCAGATAAGGCGCGGTTCGCCAGACCTCGATAAGGGTCGGCGTGTCGAATTCGCGGATCGAGTCGTTCGGGGCTTTCGAGTCGACGTCGTGGAGTCGCAGATCGGTGTAATAGTCGCCGAGGTGGCAGGTCGCGCAACCGATTCTCTGAAAGACGCCCTTGCCGCGCTTCGCGGACTCGCTCAACTCGCCGTTGACAAGGCGCGGGCTCGGAACCGGTTCCAGCGCTTGGAGATAGTCGTCGACGCAGCTCGCGTTTTCCTCTTTGTAGGGCATAAAGAGGATATGGGTGAACCCGGCGCGAACCGCCGTCTCGGCGTCCGCGCGAATCCCGCTAATCATGCACGGAGGGGTCTCGTGGGAGAGGAGCATGCTCTTGGCGTTCTTTAAGTTGCCGGTGCCGTCGTTGAGGAGGTCCCAATTGAACCCGTCGGCGCGCGCGTCGGGGTGGCAAGTTACGCAGCTAAGCCAATGCTCGAAGCAAGCGGTGGCGTCGTGGAAGATAATCTCGCCACGGCGCCGGGTCGTCAAAACCGGCTTGGGCGCCAGGCGCGCGAACGAGCGCTCGATTTCGACCCCCTCGAGGGGGAGCTTGGTCTCCAATTTCGTAAAGCGAAGAGGAGCGCCGACGGTCGGATCGTCGGGTAGATCGGCGCAAAGCTCCGCGTAAGACGCGGCTTCGGCGTCCGCGTCCTCGGCGCCGGGAGCGGTTCGCGGGGGCTTCTCGGCGGCGACGTAGGAGTCGGGGAAGAATTTATAGGGCGGATTTCGCTTTAGGGTCGCTTTGCAAAGAACGTCGTCGAAATAGGAGAGCGCGTAGACGTCGTCCCCGCGCGCGATTAGCTGGCGAAGCCCTTTGAATCCGAATTTAACTCGCACTCGCAGCGGAAATTGCACGTCCCCCTTCGCGAACGACTGGTAGGAGTACGCACCGTATCCAGGGCGCGCCCAAGAAGGCCGTTTTGCGATAATCTCGCGAACGCCCTCGAGGGGCATAAAGACGATCTCGTCGGTTCCGGCGAGCGAGACGATCAAATTCTTGCCGTCCTCGGAACAGGCGACGCCCCAAGGATTTCCGGCGCCGAGCTGCGCGTCGTCTAGAAAGAAGACCTCGACGAGCTGCGCGTTTTCGACGTCGACGCAAACCAGCCCGTTCTCCCCGATCCACCCGCCGGACACTTGGCTCGTAATCGCGGAATAGGAGCAGAGCAACGCGCTTACGAACGCGAACTTGCCGTCGGGCGTCAGCGCCATGTCCTGCAGCGCGTTGTTCCCGTTGAGCAGATCGACCGTCTTGAGCTCGCCGGTTTCCAGTTCGACGATATAGACCTTCGCGTAAGACTTTGAGACGTTCGCTTGCATTTTCGTCAGCCGGTCGGCGACGACGAGCCGTTTGCCGTCGGGCGTCAGCTCCATGCAAAACGGCTCGCGATTCGTTTCCCACGCGCGGAGCTCCTCGCCGGTCGCGGCGTCGATCTCGCGAACCTTGTCGGCGAATCGGTCGGCGACGTAAACCAGCTCTTTGCCGTCCTCGGTTCCCTTAACGCAAACGTCGGCGGGGGAATGCCCGACAACGCGTTCGGCGATTAACTTCATCGGAACGGGGGAGATCGCGCCGTCGTCGGCTTTCTTCGCGACCTCGACGATCGCCAATTTGCCCTCCCCTAGCCCGCCGACCGCCGCGACGCGCGTCTCGTCCGGGAAGAATCGCAATTTGAAAGGTTTAAAGGACAAGTCCAGCCCCTCGGCGCGGGTCGTTCCGTCGGTCGGGACGCGGCGCAATTGCGAAAGCCCCTCGGAGGCGACGTAGAAATTGTCGCCCGACGCGTCGAGCAGGAAATCGGTCGGGGCGAGGTAGTTCTCCGACTCGATTCCTCGCTCCGAAGGCAACGTCGGACCCGACGTCGCCGAGTATATCGACGAAACGCCTTGCGAAAACGCGACGCTCGAGAAAAGCGCCGCGATCCAGACGGACGCGAGCGCGCGCAAAACTCGGTTGAACGCAACTTTGGACATAATCTCTCTCAATTTATCGCGTTGTTCACAGGGAAAGGACGAACTCGATTAGATCGTCTTGTTCTTGTTTTTCAAGTCGCTCGTAGCGCCCGTCTTTGACGCCGTGGCGACCAACTTCGAGGACGTCGCGGATCGTCGAATACGCCCCGTTGTTCATATAGGGCGGGGTTCGCCAGGCCTCGATTAGGGTCGGAACGTCGAACTTGTCGACGTTGTCGTTGTAATCTTGCGACCCGGTTCGGTGGAGACGCATATCGGTGTAAAGCTCCCCGTTATGGCAGGAAGAGCATCCGATTCGCTCGAAGACGCCCTTGCCGCGCCGCGCCGACTCGCTCAATTCCCCGTCGACCAAGCGAGGGCTCGGAACCGGTTTCAGGGTCGAGAGATACTCGTCGACGGCGAGCGCGTTCTCCTCTTCGGCGGTCGTTTCGAGGATATGGACGAACCCGGCGCGAACCGCGACCTCGGCGTCGGAGCGTATCCCGCTGACCAAGCAGGGCGGGGTCTCGTGGGCGAGCAGCATGCTCTTGGAGCTTTTGGAGTTGCCGGAGCCGTCGTTGAGCAGGTCCCAGTTGAGCCCGTCGGAGCGCGCGTCCGGATGGCAGGAAACGCAACTCATCCAGTGTTCGAGACAAGCGGTCGCGTCGTGGAAGACGATTTCGCCGCGGCGACGCGTCGTCAGAACCGGCTTCGGCGCCAGGCGCGCGAACGAGCGCTCGATCAAAACCCCGTCGGTCGGGCGCTTGGGCTCGAGCGCGACGAAACAAAGCGCCGAGCCGTCCCCCTCGTCCTCCGTTTCGTCGAGCTTTTTCGGCGGGTCTTCCGGTATCCCCTCGTAACCGCCGTCAAAGAACCGCTTGAAAGGGGGATTTAGTTTCAGACTCGCTTTGCAAATCGCGTCGTCGAAATAGGAAAGCGCGTAGGCGTCGTTTCCGCGAACGACGATTTGGCGCAGTCCTTTGAGCCCGAACAGCGCGCGAAGACGGAAGGGAAGCTCCCCGTCCTCGGCGGGAAGATCGGAATACGCGACGGGGCTGTAGCCGGGTCGCGCCCAGTCGGGGCGCTCGGAGGCGGTTTGTATTAGGCGCTTTAGCGGAAGATAGATAATCTCGTCGGTTCCGGCGATCGCGACCGCGAGCCGCTCGCCGTCTTCCGAACACGCGACCCCCCATGGATTTCCGGCGGCGAGACGCGCGTTGTCCAAGACGAAGAACTCGACTAGCTCCGCTTTTTCGACGTCCACGCAAAGAACCCCGTTCGCGTTGAGCCACCCCCCGCTCACCCCGCTGGCGGTGTGCAGCGTGTTGCCGCGAACGCAGGAGATCAGCGCGTAACGCCCGTCGGGGGTCGGGGTTAGGTCTTGGAGAAGATTGTCGGCGTTGCGCAGCTCGACGAGCTTCGTCTCCCCGGACTCCAGATCGACGACGTAAACGTCGGCGCAGGAAAACGCTTTGTTCGCCGGACGATGGGCGATCCGGTTCGCGACGACGATCTTCGAGTCGCCGAGGAACAAATCGAGGCAAAACGGCTCGACCCCGACGTCCCAGGTCCGCGAGATTTCGCCCGACGCGGCGCTCATTTCGACCAAGCGCCCCCCGAACCGGTCGGCGACGTAGAGTAGCTCGCCGTCCGGGGCGGCCTTAATCGCGACGTCGGCGGGAGATCGCCCGACCGAGTATTCGGCGATCAAGCGCATTTCGCAAGGAGTCGTCTCGCCGGACTCGGACTTTTTCGCGACCTCGACGATCGCCAGCTTGCCGTCGATTCCCCCGACGATCGCGACGCGCGTTTGGTCGGGGAAGAATCGCAATTTGAACGGTTTGAACGACAAATCGAGGATCTCGGTCTCGCCGGTTCCGTCGACGCGAACCCGGCGCAGTTGCGAAAAACCCTCGGACGCGACGTAAAAGTGGTCGCCCGGCGCGTCGAGCAGAAAATCGCTCGGCGCGAGGTAGCGCTCGGCGTCCTCCGGCTCGTCGCGATCCTCGGCGAACGGTTGGGACTTCGCGGAATACGGGGAGGCGACGCCCTGCCCGAGCGCCGCGGAAGCGGTCGCGAGCCAAAGCGCCGGAACGGCGACGAGGAAGAGTAAATTGCGCATGGAGGTCTCCGTTGGCGCTTTCGTCCGAATCAACAACCGCGTCGCGCCCTCTCCGATCGCGATCGAGCGACGCGAGGAGGCGACGCCCTCATTATAACGCGTCGCCTCGCGTTTTGCAAGCCGCGTCGAGAAAACGGACAACTTGACGCGCCCGCGCTATTTGATATAATCGTTAAACCCGCAACGAGCGCGAGCCTCTTCGGTCGCGGCGACGGGCGTCCCTTTTGTCGGCGCGAGGATCCAATGAGCGTTGAATCGGAAAAATCGAAGGGTTCGTTTCTTCAGAGATGGAGTCCGCAAACGGTCGGGTTCGGTTGCGCGCTTTGCTCGGCGGTTTGCTACACCGTCTCGCTCGGTTCGATGCGCGGTCTGACGAACTACGACGTCAGTCCGTACTGGTCCCTGACGATCAAGGAACTGACGATCGTAATCTGCGTTCTTCCCGTCATTATCTACCTTTGGGCGCGGGGAAAATACCGGTTTCCAAAGTGGGGCGCGGTTTGGGCGCTGATCGCGGCGGGGGTTTCTTGCGAGGTGGTCGGGTCGATTCCGCACTTGCTGGCGTACGCGGCGATCGGAATCGCGATCGCGACGGTCGTTATTCAAGCGTCGCAATTGATTTTCTCGTCGATTGTCGGAGCGGTTTGGCTCAAAGAGCGTATCTCGGTCAGTAAGTTCGTCGCGCTGGCGCTCTTGATCGTCGCGGTCGCTTTGCTCGGATTTAGCGATACGAACGGAGGCCAAATCGCGGGCAAGGACATGCGGCTCGGGCTCGGAATCTTCCTTTCCGCGCTAACCGCGCTCGGATACGCGGGGCAACTGTCGATTATGCGGCGCGTTATTCGGGACGAGGAGCCGGACGGGCGCGAAAAGAGCGAGGCCGAGCGCGTTCCGACCTCGTTCGTCATGGTGGCGGTCGTGGGAGTCGGAGTGGTCGTTTGCGGGGCGCTTCTCACGCTCCAAGAGGGATTCCGCGTCTGGATCGAGCCTCCCGCCGCCTGCTGGAAAATCGTGTTGACCGCGGGCGTCGCCAATATGCTCGGGTTCTTCTTCCAAATCGAGGGCTTGCGGCGGCTTTACGTCCTCAAGCAGACGCTCGTCGCGACCGCGCAAACGGCGACGCTCTGCCTGCTCGGAATCTTTCTGTTCGGCGAGCCGTTCGGCTGGACGACCGGGCTTGGTATCGCGCTGGTGATCGCGGGAGTCGTCGTTTCCGGATTCTCCAAGTGACGATTCCGGTTCCGACTAGTTCGCGCGCTCCCTTTTCGCGACGAGCCCGCGCTTCCAGAGTCCGCTGAAATAGTATCCCCACGTTATCAGAAAACCGACTCCGAACCCAAAGATTCCGTTCCACCAGACGACGGTATAGCCCAAGAAGGGGCTATGCCCGAAGAAATGCATCGCGAGGCAGCGAAGCGCGAGCGCGCTCGTCGCGACGAGCGCCGGAATCCCGCTGTGCCCCGTCCCTTGGAACGTCCCGAACACCGGCAAGTAGCAGCTCAAGACCAAGTTGATAATCGTTATGGCGCGAATGTGCCGGACGCAGTACCCGGTCGCCGTCTCGTCGAGCGCGAAGCAAGAGGCGAAGAAACCGGCTTGCGAGTAGAGAAAAACCGAAATAAAAAAAGTGAACCCCAACGAGGCGAGCGCCGTCTGGCAAGTTCCCTGTTTGACTCGATCCAATTTCCCCGCGCCGACGTTCTGCCCCGTAAAAGTCGCGAGCGCGGTCTGCAGCGCGTGGCTGGGGAAGTTTAGGAACAGCTCGAACTGCCGTCCGACGGCGTACGACGCGATCATAACTTTGCCGAATCCGTTGACGCCGCGCTGGAGAACCGTAACGCCGATCGACACGATCGCCAAATGCAGAAACGCGGGCGTCCCGACGACCAGCGTCCGTTTGGCGACGCCCCAATCCCAGCGATAATCTCGTAGTCGGAACCGGAAGACCGGGTATTTCCGATCCATATAAATCCAGGCGCAGAAGCAGGAGACGGCTTGAGCGACGTCGGTCGCCGCGGCGGCTCCGACGACGCCCCAGCGAAAAACCGCCACGAACAGGAAGTCGAGCGCGACGTTGACGAGCGTCGAAACGACAAGGAAATAGAGGGTGGAGGCGCCGTCCCCGACCGCGCGAAGGGTCGCCGCGAAGATATTGTACCCGAACTGGAAGACGAGCCCGATAAGGTAAACGTAGAAATATTGAAGCGTTAGGCCGAGTATCTCTTCCGGCGTCCTCACGTACCAAACAAACGCCGGCCGCGCGACCGCGAACCCGACCAGCGTCGCCGCGATCCCCATGCCGAAGAGCAGGAGAATCCCGACGGCGGCGCTCGAACGAACTTTTTCCTCGTCGTTCGCCCCGTAGCTCTGCGAAACGAGAATTCCGTTCCCGATCGAAAAACCCATCGCGATCGCGAGAAACAAAAACGAGAACGGAACGGTCGTACCGACCGCCGAAAGAGAGTCTTGACCCGAGTAATTCCCGACGACGAACGAGTCGACCACCCCGTACAGCTGTTGCAGTAAAGAGCCTAGAAGAACCGGAGCCGAAAAGAGCAATATGTGCTTCAAAGGCGAACCGGACGTCATCGGTTTACCGTACATAATCTCTCCCGAACCAAAGCGTCGAGCGCCATTTTTTCCAAAATCGACCTCCCATTATACGGCGAGTTCCGCGCGAGACAAGCGAGCAAAAAAGGGAAAAAGGGGCAAAAAAAACTTTTTGGATTGTTTTCAAGGCCGCGCCGACGTATAATAGTCGCGGGATCGCGTTGGCGGTTCCAAACGGGTTGTATCGTTCGATCCAAACGCAAAGGGATCCTATGAAGAAATTAATAACGCTCGTCGCGATAGCCGCGGCGATTTCAACGCTCGGCGCGTGTTATTCCGCCGAGGTCAAGACGACGAACAAACATTGGGACGGGGGCGCCTACGCCGACGTAACCGCCGAAATTGGGGCGTTCGCCGACCTGAACTTGCTCGAATTCCCGGGAGCCAAGCGCGTTGTCGCGTCGGAAATCGAAGGACCCGACATGCTGACCGACGGAAACGCGGGGGCTTACGGGGGCGCGGGTCGAGTCGCGACCAACGGCGCGCCCTCGCGGCTGGTCTACTATCTCGGCAAAGCGCGCTCGATTTCAGCGATCCGCATTTTCTCGGGCAACATCGACACGCGAGGGAATCAGGACTTCGAGGTCCGGCTCGCGAACAACGCGGCCAACCCGGGCAAGGAGCCGAAGTTTCCCGAGGCGCCAACGTTCACGTCCGGCGACAAAGTGATCGGGGAAAACGCGGGGGCGTATATGACCGCCTACGAGTCTTCCGAAGGAGGCTTGCTCGGACAAGAGTTCGACTGGATCGAGTTCAAGTTCTGGCGAACCTACCCGGCGAAAGCGGGGGAACCCGCGAAAGACAAGAGCCCCGCGAACAGCTGGGGGTCGATGCTCGAAGTTCAAGTCCTCGGCGATCCGAACGATCCGTCGCTATTCGATAGCAAAGAGGAGCGCGACGCCTGGCTGGCGAAAGCCGCCGCGAGGCGCCTGAAGGCCGAGCTCGACAAACTCGGACCCGACGTCGCCTACTCGTTCGAACATCTCGACTCCCTCAAGCTCGCGATCGACTCGATGCTGGAAAACTATTCCGACGAAATCGGAGAAGTCGATTGGCTCGAGCGCTACGACTCGTTCGTCGAGCGAATTAAGAAAACCGATTTGACCCTCGACGAGACCGTCGCGCTGGCGAAAGAGTTCGACGCGTTCCGACGCGAAGTCCTGCTCTCGCACCCGATTCTCTCGGACTTCGATCAAATCCTCCTGCGCAAAACGAAGAATCCCGCCCTCGAGGCGAACTGGATGTCGAGCGCGTCCCGAGGCAAAGGCCAGTACGACGACGCCCTCGTCTTCCTCGATAAAAACGACCTCGCGGCCCCGTTAAAGGAAGTCGCCAAAGGTCGCAAAGGATCGTTCATCGGCGACATTTCCCTCCACTGGGACGCCGACAAATGCCTCGTGACCTCCCTCGCCGACAACAACACCTGGCAGGTCTTCGAGTGCGATCTTGAAAGCGGCGATTTGACGCAAGTTACGCCCGACATGGGCGGCGACGTCGACAACGTCGAAGGCTGCTACGTTCCGGACGGTTCGACGATCTTCATCTCCTCCGCGTCGATGATGGGGATTCCGTGCATCGGCGGCGCCGGGCTCGTTGGAAACATCTACCGCGTCGAAGAGGACGGCAAAACGGTTCGCCAGCTCACTTTCGAGCAAGACAACGACTGGAACCCGACGATCCTCCCGAACGGGCGAATCATGTACCTGCGCTGGGAATACGTCGATATTCCGCACTACTACTCGCGATACGTCTTCACGATGAACCCCGACGGCACGAACCAAGTCGAGCACTACGGCAGCGGCTCCTTCTGGCCGAACAGCACGTTCTACCCCAAGGCGATCCCGGGGCAATCGTCGAAATTCGTCGGAATCGTCTCGGGGCACCACGGAGTGGCGCGCGAGGGCGAGCTCGTGATCTTCGATCCCTCGAAGGGTCGGCAAGAGACCAAGGGCGTCGTTCAGCGAATCCCCGGGCGCGACAATCCCCCCGCGAACGTTACCGTCGACCAGCTCGTCGACGGTTCTTGGCCTAAGTTCCTCTTCCCCTATCCGTTGGACGACGATCACTTCCTCGTCTCCTGCCGCATGAACCCGTCCGAGCCGTGGTCGATCTACTTGGTCGACACGTTCGACAACATGCTGCGCCTGCGAACCGAAGAGGGCTACCACCTGCTCGAACCGTTCGCGGTCGTCGAGCGCGAGGAGCCGGCGACGCTGCAAGACCGAACCGTCGAGGGCGAGAAAACCGCCAACGTCTTTATCACCGACGTCTATTTCGGACAAGGACTTCCCAACGTTCCCAAGGGAACCGTTAAGAAACTGCGCGTCTTCGCGGTCGGATACGGCTACCGCGGAATCGGCGGACACGACGCGTTCGGGCTCGAAAGCTGCTGGGACGCGCGCCGCATTCTCGGCGAGGCTCCGGTCTTCGAGGACGGCAGCGCCTCGTTTAAGATTCCCGCCAACACCCCGGTCGTCGTTCAGCCCCTCGACGAAAACGGAGCCGCCGTTCAGACGATGCGCTCCTGGTTCGTCGGTATGCCCGGCGAGAACGAGTCTTGCATCGGCTGCCACGAAACTCAAAACGACGTCTCCCCGACGACCACGACGATCGCGCGCAACACCCCGCCGGTCGATCTAACCGGGTTCTACGGACCGGAGCGCCCGTTCTCCTTCGAGGGAGAGGTGCAACCGGTGCTCGACAAATTCTGCGTCGGATGCCACGACGGCTCGAAGCCGGGTCGCCCGAACTTCGCCGACACGTCCCGAGGACCTCAAAACTTCTCGCAATCGTATCACGCGCTGCACGGGTACGTTAGGCGCCCCGGTCCGGAAAGCGATATCCACGTCTTCCAGCCGATGGAGTACCACGCCTCGACTTCCGAGCTGATCCAGATGCTCCAAAAAGGGCACCACAACGTCAAACTCGACGACGAGGCTTGGCGCAGACTCTACTGCTGGATCGACTTGAACGTCCCGTACTTCGGCTCTTGGACCGAGGTCAACGAGGCGGGTCGCGAGCGCGGCTCCGCCAGCATTAAGAACGTCGCGAAGCGCCACGTCGAGCTCAAATCGATGTACGCCGACAACGACTTGGACTTCGAGGCCGACGCCTACTACTTCGACGAGGCCAAGAAGAATCGACCCGAGTTCGTTAAGCCCGAAAAAGTCGAGCTCGATCGCTCCGCTCCAGAGGTCCCGAACTGGCCGTTCGACGCCGAGAAAGCCCTCGAAATGCAGGGCGGCGCTAGAGCCGCCAACGCCGCCGGCGAAAAGGGCGAGGCGTTCGGCGTAACGATCCGCGACGAGCTGACCGCGCGCGTGACCCTCTCGGAGGACGTCTCGTTCGATATGGTCAAAATCCCGACCGGACAGTTCGTTATGGGCGACGAGAAAGGGTTCGAGGACGAGCTCCCGCGCTCGCCCACGAGCGTCGACAAACCGTTCTGGATGGCGACGACCGAGACGACCAACGCGATGTTCGCCCTCTACGACGCGTCCCACGACAGCCGCTTTATCGACCAGTGGTGGAAAGACCACGTGTTGCCCGGCTATCCCGCGAACCTCCCGAACCAGCCGGTCATTCGCGTGAGCTGGAAGGAAGCGACCGACTTCTGCGCTTGGCTCTCCGAAAAGACCGGCAAGAAGTTCCGGCTCCCGACCGAGGCGGAATGGGAATGGGCGGCGCGCGCCGGCTCCGACAAGCCGATGTGGTACGGCGAGTTGGACGAGAATTTCGCGAAGTTCGAGAACCTTTCCGACGACCAAACGATCAAATTCGTCGTGCAGGGCGTCAACCCGCAGCCGATCGCGAATCCCCCCGAGTGGCGCTCGTTTTTCCCGCGCGCCAACGGCGTCGACGACGGCAATATGATCGAGACGAGCGTCGGGTCGTATCAAGCGAATCCGTGGGGGTTGCGCGATATGCTCGGAAACGTCGCCGAATGGACCGCGTCCGACTATAAGCCTTACCCCTACAAGGCGGACGACGGGCGCAACGACGGCGACCTCGCGACCAAGAAAGTGGCGCGCGGCGGTTCCTGGCGCGATCGCCCGAAGTGGGCGCGATGCGGCCTGCGGCGAGACTACGAGTCGTGGCAGCGCGTCTTTAACGTCGGATTCCGCGTCGTTTGCGACGATCTCGACTAAACCGAGTTTCAAGCGGCGCGCTCGAGCGATTCGCGGCTCGAGCGCGCCGCGTTTTTTTTGGAAACAGAAAGATTAGAGACAAATGAAAACGTATCTAACGCGGCGCGACTTCCTCCGAGGCGCGGCGCTCGTTTCGATTTCCGCCGCGATTCCGCGATTCGGCTCCGTCGCGCGCGCGCAAGACGCGCCCGTTAAGCGCTGGTACAAAGGCAACTTGCACATGCACAACCAGTGGTCGGACGGCGAGGTCTTTCCCGAGCAAGCGGTCGCTTGGTACAAGGACCGAGGCTGGGACTTCATCTGCCCGTCGGACCACAACGACTTCCAGTCGCTCGACTTGCGCTTTACCTCGTTCGGCTCCCGTCCCCAAATGACCGACGAGATGGTCGCGGCGTTCGAGGGCGAGACCTCCCTCTGGAAGCCGATCAAATGCGACGCGGTCTCCAATAAGCTGGAGCAAAAGTTCGTCGACGACGCGATCGCTCAACTCGGTTCCGAAAACGTTAAGATCAAAGAAGTCGGCGGGATGACGTTCGTGAGAATGACGCCCTTCGACGAGCTGGTCGAAAAGTTCGTCGAGCCGGACAAGTTCCTAATGATCCCCGGCTACGAGCACACGGGCAGTTGCGTCGACGGTCGCGCGGTTCATATGAACTTCATCGGCGTCCGCGATCATTTCGGGTACAATAAGAAGATCGAGGAGCCGATCGACCAGCTTCGCGAGACGTTCGCGAAGGGAAAAGAGCGCTTCGGCGACGTCCCGTATCTCTTTACCGCGAACCATCCTCTGTGGCGGTTCTACGACGTTAACCCGAGCGCGCTCATGGGGAACCCCGCGATTCGCGTCTTCGAGCTAATCAACAACGGAATCCACAAAGACTTCCAGCGACGAATGGATCTCTGGGAACCGGAAAAATTCTGGGACGTCGTCAACGCCTGGCGCGCGACCAACGACCAACCCCTCCTCCTCGGCATGGGCTCCGACGACCGCCACGTCTACACTGGCGACTCGAAGGGCTGGACGAAAGTCCGCGCCTCGAAACTCGAATGGACCGAGCTACTAACGGCGATCAACGAAGGGGATATGTATCCGTCCAACGGCCTCGATTTCGAGGACGTCTCCTTCGACGGCAAGACCTTGGCGGTCAAGATCGACGTCAAGGACGACGGGCGCTACAAGATCGACTTCGTCGGCACAAAGAAAGGCTACGACCCGACTTGCAAGATCGTCCAAGTCGAAAAGAGCGAGACGACCCCGGAGCGAAAAGTCGAGGCGTACTCCGACGAAATCGGCGTCGTTCTCGAGTCGGTCGAAGGAACCGAGGCGAGCTATACCCTCAAGTCCGACGACCTCTACGTTCGCGCGAAAATCTACCGCGCCGACGACGATCCCGCCCTCAAGTGGAAAACCAAGCCCGCCGCCTGGACTCAGCCTTGGCGGTAAGCCTCTCGCGGCTTGATTAACGCGCTCGCCGATCGCCCCGCGGGGAGGTCGGCGAGCTTTTTAATTGGGCAATTCGCTTAATATCGCCGGTTAAGCAATCTTTTCATTTCGCGATTCGGCGAAACGTTTCGACAAGAAACCCAATCCCCGCTCCGCTCCTCGTTCTCCCTTCCCCGACAAGCCTTGAATCTCTCGCCCGATCGGCTATAATATCGGAGAACGATTCGGCGCTTGGGCCGAATCGCTCGACAACCCCGAGAAAATGAGGCGAGAGCAATGTACGATAAAGAGGAATTGAAGGCGCTCGTTCGCGAGCGATCCCTGAAATTTGGGGATTTCGTTTTGGCGTCGGGCAAGAAGGCGAAATACTACCTCGACGGGAAGATGACCACGCTCGACTCTCGCGGCGCGACGCTCGTCGGCGAGGGGATTCTCGATCTGCTTCAAGGGGACGACAATTTCCCGAGCGCCGTCGGGGGCATGTCGATCGGGGCGGACCCGATCTGCGCGGCGGTTCTGACGATCGCCGGGGTTCGGGGAATCGACCTCAAGGGGTTCCTCGTGCGCAAGGAAAGCAAAGGCCACGGAACGAACAAATTCGTCGAGGGACCGGTCAAGGCCGGGGACCGCGTCGTCGTCGTCGAGGACGTCGTCACGACCGGGGGCAGCTCGCTCAAGGCGATCGACCGGCTCGAGGAGGCGGGAATCAAAGTCGACGGCGTGATCGCGATTATCGACCGCATGGAAGGTGGCGCCCAAGCGTTCGAGGAGCGAGGATACTCCTTCCGATCCCTCCTGAAAATCACCGATTTCGGAATCGATCCCCCCCAAGACTAAAAGGAGTCCCCCATGAATCTTTCCAGACGCTCTTTCTTTACCGCGGCCGGCGCGGCGACCGCCTCGCTCGCCCTCAACGACGGCGCGAAGCTCCTCGCGCAAGACGTCCCGAGCGCTCGCGAGCCGAAGTTCGAGCTCGGCCTCGCGTCCTACTCGTTCCGGAAATTCGACGTCGATCAAACGATCGCTTGGTGCAAAAAAGCCGAGATTAAGAAGATTTCCCTGAAGGATTTCCACTTGGCGCTCAAATCGTCCGACGAGGAATGCGCCGCGATGGCGAAGAAATTCCAAGACGCCGGGATGGAAGTCTACAGCTGCGGCGTCGTCTATATGAGCAAAGAGGCCGATATCGACAACGCGTTCCGCTACGCCAAGGCGCTCGGGTGCGTCTCGATCGTCGGCGTCCCCGAATGGGATCTGCTGCCCTACGCCGAGAAGAAGGTCAAGGAGACCGGGATTCTCCTCGCGATCCACAACCACGGCCCGGAGGACAAGCGCTATCCGACCGCGAAGTCGGTCTGGGAGCGCGTTAAAGATATGGATCCGGGCGTCGGAATCGCCCTCGACACGGGGCACGCGATTCGCGCCGGCGAGGATCCGATCCAAGCGGTTCGCGACTACAGTTCTCGAATTTTCGATTTCCACGTCAAGGACATGACCGAGTGGAAACCGTCGGGTCGCGGGGTGATCTGCGGGCGCGGGTCGATGGATCTGCTCGGGCTGATGCGCGCGCTGATCGAGGTCGGGTACGACCGAGTCGCGCCGTTCGAGTACGAAATCGACGAAAACGACCCCTTCCCCGGGTTTATGGAATCGCTCGGTTACGTCAGAGGGCTCTTGGCCGCGATTCGCGCCGGAGTCTAAACCCCGTCGTTTTAATATTTTCAGCGCGAGATCCTTATGGACCTGTCGAAATTCGATTGGAAATTTACGCTCTTCGGAACGCCCGTTCGCGTGATGGCGACGTTCTGGATTATCTGCGTTTTCTTCTCGCCTTTTATGAGCGGACACGAGGGTCCGTGGCTCTTCGGGCTGCTCGGATGGTCGGTCGCGACGCTGATCTCGTTCCTAACCCACGAGTTCGGCCACGCCTTCGCCATGCGCGCGGTCTACGGAGGGCGACCGACGATCGACTTGGGAATTGGGCGATCCGCGAGCGGAGTTCCCGTCTTCGGAGGAGTAACGACCTCCTACGCGACCTCGAACGACCCCCTCAAACGCGCCTTTACCGCCGCCTCGGGACCCGCCCTGGAAATCGCGATCGTCTTCCTCGGGATCGCGCTGATGGCGCTTCTCGGGCTTCGGTTCGAGGGGAGTCTTACTTTCGGAATCGTGCCGTATCTCAGTCTCGATCCCAAATCGCTCGCGTTTTTACGATCGCCCGCGCTCCTTTTTTTTGTCTACTATCTGATCGAGGGATTCGTTTGGATCGGATTGGTTTGGGGAATCCTGAACTTGATCCCGATCTTTCCGTTCGACGGGGGGCAAATTCTCCTGTCGCTCTTATCGCGGGCAATGGGGCGGCGCGGAACGCGTTTGGCCCTCGGGATTTCGATCGCGCTCGCGGGGGGGCTCGGGATCCTCTCGTTTAAGGCTCGAGCCTACTTTATGGCGTTTTTCCTCATCTTTTCGGCGTATCAAAACTATCGTTTGCTCACAAGTCGCGGCTACTGAAAGGAATTTTATGCTGGGACAAGTCTTCCTCGTCGGCGTTACGATCATTTTGCTCTCCGGTTTTCTCGCCGGGTGTATTTGCAAGCGATTTAAAATTTCCCCGTTGATCGGGTACCTGCTCGTCGGGGCCTTGATCGGACCCGGAGGCCTCGACTTGCTCGGAGCGAATAAAGTCCAAGAGCAAATCGCGTTGCAAGAGCGAGTGGAACACGCGTTCGAGTCCGCCGAAAAAGCGGTCGAGTCCGTCGAAGAAGAGCTCGAGTCCGCCGAACGGCTCTTCGAGCGCGAGAGCGAGAAAGACGCGGCCCCCAAAGGCGAAAAAAGAACCGCCATTGAAAAAGAAATGGAGGAACGACAAGAGTTTATCGACGCGAGCGAAGGCGCCGAGAAGGTCTTGGAAGGCGTTACCGAATTCGGCGTTCTGCTACTGCTTTTCGCCATCGGAATCGAGTTCACCTTCGACAAATTAACCGCCACCGCAAAATACATGTTCCTCGGCGGAATATTGCAAATGGGGCTCACGATCGGCCTGACTATCGTCGTCTGCAATGTCTGCAATGGAATTGGCTGGGTCGGAGGCCTGGCCCTCGGAAGCGTCGCGGCCCTCAGCTCCACGGCGCTCGTCTATAAAAGCCTCGAGGACGCGGGGCTGGCGGACTCCAAGCGCGCCCAGGCCACGCTCGGGCTTCTCATCTTCCAAGATATCGCGCTCGTTCCGCTACTGCTAATCCTGCCGCGCGTTCTCGGAATCGAGGCGGACGAGTCCGGGCTTTGGATCTCGAATCCCTGGATCGACATGACGATCAAATCGGCGCTTTTCTGCGGGATCGTTATCGCGTTAAAGATCGCAAATATGCGGCTTATCGTTCCTTGGCTCGCAAAGTTGCAAACGAACGACATGGTCGTTTTGTACGCGATTATCGTCCTGCTCGGTATGTGCGTCGTCGCGTTTTCCTTGGGGCTGACCCCCGCGCTCGGCGCCCTCGCCGCCGGCGTCGCCCTCGGCGAAAACCGACTGACTCATCAGATCGACGCCCTCGTTATGCCCTTCCGCGAGGCGTTTTCCGCGATGTTCTTTATCTCGCTCGGAATGTTGACCGACTTCTCCTACGTCTTTGGTCATCCGATCGTCTGCGTCGTCGCCCTCGTCGGCGCCGTCGCCTTCAAGGCCCTTTGCGCCTCTCTCGCCCTTAGGGTCTGCGGCATGGACTCCCGAGGCGCCCTCGCCTTCGGAACGAGTATCGCCCAAATCGGAGAGCTCGCGTTTATGATTCTTACCCTCGCGCGAACCGCCGGCGCGATCGAAGAGGACGTGTACGACACGATGCTCTTCGTCTCCGTCGCGTCCCTCGTGATCACGCCGAACATGGTCAAAATCGCGACGACAAAATTCGGAATGAAGCCGGAGGTCGTCGAAACGAAGTCGGAAGTCGACTCCCTCTCCCCGGAACTTCGCGAAAAAATCGCGAAAGCGACCGGGCACGCCGTCGTCATCGGCGCGGGGCACATCGGCAAACGCGTCGCCGACGAGCTGATCTCCCTCGGCGCGAACGTCTGCCTCGTCGACTTTAACCCGGTCAATTTGCACCCCTTCAACCAGAACGGAATCCCGACCGTTACCGGGGACGGCGCGGATCAAAACGTCTTGCGCTCCGCGGGTATCTTCCAGGCCGACGTCCTGTTCGTCACCGTCCCGATCGACGATCTGGCCCTCAACGTGGTCAAGGCGGCGCGCAATATGTGCCCGACCCTCCCGATCGCGGCTCGAGCCCGATATAGCCTGAACGCGCCCCTGCTTAAACGCGCCGGGGCGAACCAAGTCTTTTGCGAGGAAGAGCGCATCGCGGACCAATTGGTCGAGCTCTTGGAAGAGTACGCCGCCCGATACGGCGCCAAGGCCGCCCAAATCTAACCCGCGTTTGAATCGGAGGTTGCGATGGAAGAGTCCTCGAAGGCGTTCTCGCCGAGAATCCCCCGGCTCGAAAAAGCCAAGAACGTCCTGTGCCTGGCGATCGATCGAATCGATCTCGGGTTTCTAGGGGCTTACGGCAATACCTGGATCGAAACGAGCGCTTTCGACTCGCTCGCGGCGGAATCGGTTCTTTTCGACTCCTATTTCGCGACCTCGCTCGACTTAACGACCCTCTATCGCGCCCTCTGGCGAGGCGAGCGCCCGAGCGAGATCCGCGCGAGCGACGACCCGACCGAAACGGACGCCCCCTCCCTCTTTAAGATCTTTAAAGAGCGCGGGTACCGAACGTTCGTCGTCTCCGATTCCGAAGAGGTCGCGCTGAGCGACGCGATCGAGGAGGACGTCTGCGACGGGCGGTTTTTCCTGGGCTCTCCCGAGGCGACGCAACCCGCGGAGTCGCCGGAGGACACGAAATTCTATCGGAACTTCGAGGACCTGGCGCGATTCGTCGCGCGACTCGAGGACGAGGCGGAGTCCGGAGACGAGCGCCCGATCTTTATTTGGGCGCGCTTCTCCGGCTGGAACGACGTTTGGGACTTCCCGCTTGCGAATCGCGAAATCTATCGCGAGACCGAGGACGACCCCGACCCGTATCAAGGCGTCGAGCCCCCCTATTTCCCCGCGAAACCGAATCTTAGCGCCGACGAGAAATTGGAGCGCCAAGAGCTGCGACAAAGCGTCGTCGAGGCGTATTGCGGCGGGATTTCGGTCTTCGACGAGACCCTGGAGGGATTCGTCCAATTCCTTAAAGAGACGGGGTTTCTCTCGAAGACCCTGTTCGTTCTACTGGGCGAGCGCGGTCTCGGGCTCGGCGCCCCCTCCCCCCTGGGGCTCCCCCCAACCGACGCCCCGGAGCCGTTTTACGCCGAAGAAGTTCGCCAGCCGCTCCTCTTTCGCCTCCCCGACGCGACCGGCGCGACCGTTCGACTCCCCGCCCTGTGCGAGCCGAGGGACGTCTTCGCGACGATTCGCGACTGGTCCGAGTTCGCCAACGAGCTGTCGACGCCGGACTTCTGGCGCTTGGAGCCGGGGCGAATCTCCGCGTTCGCTCGTCCCTGGACCCTCGACGCGCCCTCCGAACCCGCGCCCGAATCCTCCGACTCCCCGACCGGCGCCTCCTCGCAAGACCCGCCCGGGCAAAATTTATTGCGCTTGCTCGCCGACGAAACCGGCTCCGTTCGCGACCGCGTTCTCGTCGTCGCGAAAGACGCCGACTCGACCGAGCTAGCCCTCGCGACCCCGACCCGGTTCTTCAAAGAAACCCCCGTTCCAAGCGACGACCCCCTCGACGAAGCGCCCAAATTCAAGCGCGAGCTCTTCGTCCTCCCCGACGACCGATTCTGCGCCAACGACGTCGCGAGCCGATGCCTCGACGAGGTCGAGGTCTTTAGTTCGCTCTGCCGCGCGGTTGAGTAAACCCCCGCGTCAAGCCGCGCCGATTTCCAAGAAGCCGCGATCTGTCAAAATAGGAAATTTCCCCGTTAATCTAGGCAAGCAAAAATAAGAACTCATAGGTTTTTGTCGCGTTGCAAATTTAACAAATTTAACGAAAAAACAAGTAAAATGTCCCTATTTATTGGAGAATGACCTTGAAATAACGGCTTTTTCCGGTACAATACGGTCGTGGCGTCGCTACGGACGAACGCGACAAGAACCTATGATTTCTTGCGCGATTTTTCCCATTTTAACATCGCGTATCTTTTTTCGCGAAAGCGATTTAGCAAACGCGAACAGTCGTTTCGCGACGCCGAATTCGATCTTTCCCCCAATGGAGAGCCGCCCAAATGGCGAACGAGAAATTCGGAGTCGTTGGAACGAACGTCGCGGAGAAATCGGCGATGATCTGGAACGTCGCGGACATGCTTCGCGGACCGTTCAAGCCGCACGAGTACGGCTTGGTCATTTTGCCGATGACGGTCGTCAAGCGATTTCACGATTGCCTGCTCCCGACTTGGGACAAGGTTCAGAAACGATACCAAGCGCTCAAGGCGTCGGGGGTGGAGGTTGCCGAAGGACTCCTCGCCAGGGCGTCGGGCTACCAGTTCTACAACACCAGCAAGTTCACGTTCAAAGAGCTCCTCGCGGATCCCGACAATATCGAGGACAATTTCAACGACTTTCTCAACGGGTTCTCTGCCAACGTCAAAGACATCCTCGCCAAATTCGACTTCGACGCGGTCGCGAAGCGAATGGCGGAGAGCAATACCCTCTATCTGACGATCAAGGAGTTCAATAGCGCGAAGGGGTATCTCGGTCCGGACAAAATTAGCGCCGTCGACTGCGGCTACATTTTCGAGGAGCTGGTGCGGCGGTTCTCGGAGTCGTTCGGAGAGGAGGCGGGGGCGCACTTTACCAGCCGCGACATCATCTATCTCATGACCGATCTCCTCCTTTGCGACGCCGATCTCGGAGGTGACGAAAACGTTACCGTCTACGACATGGCGATGGGAACGAGCCAAATGCTCTCCTGCATGGAGGAGCGCGTCCATCAGCTCAATTCGGAACTCGACGTTACCTGTTTCGGACAGGAAATCAACCCGTCGACCTTCGCGATCGCCAAGGCGGATATGATGATACGCGGCGGCGATCCGAACAATATGCGGTTCGGGGACACGTTGTCCGACGACCAATTTAAGGGGTTTACGTTTCAGTACGTCATTTCGAATCCCCCCTTCGGGATTGACTGGAAGCGCGAGCAGAAGGCGGTCGAGGCGGAGCATAAACTGGGCGAAAAAGGCAGGTTCGCCCCGGGGCTCCCCAAAATCTCCGACGGACAACAGCTCTTCGTCCTCAACGGGCTCTCCAAGTTGACTCCCGACGGGAAGATGGCGATTATTCAGAACGGCTCCCCCCTCTTCTCCGGGGACGCGGGGAGCGGTCCGAGCGAAATACGCCGCCACCTCTTGGAGAACGACTGGTTGGACGCGATTATTCAACTCGGAACCGACGCCTTTATGAACACCGGAATCGCGACCTATATCTGGATTTGCGCGAAAAACAAGCCGATCGAGCGCGTCGGGAAAGTCCAGCTCATCGACGCGAGCCACTGCTGCGAACCGAGGCGCAAGAGCATCGGGACGAAGCGCAACGATATCACCGACCAATGCCGCGACCTGATCGTTCGCGCCTACGGGGAGTTCCAAAACGACGCGATCTACGGGGACAAATCCGGAATCTACTGCCACAGCAAGATTTTTGACTCGACCGAGTTCGGGTACAATAAAATCGTCGTGGAGCGCCCGACCCTCGACGCGAAGGGAAAACCGGTTCTGAAAAAGGGCAAACCGGTTCCCGACGCCAGTTTGCGCGATACCGAAAACGTTCCGCTAAACGAGGATATCGAGGAGTATTTCAAGCGCGAGGTCCTCCCCTACGCCCCCGACGCCTGGATCGACGAAAAGAAAACCAAAACCGGCTACGAGATCCCGATGACACGGTACTTCTACGAGTACCAAGCCCCCGAGCCGTCGGAGGATATCGCCAAGCGGATTAAGGAACTCGAAGAGGGAATCGCCGCCGGGTTCAAGGCGCTGTTCCCCAAGGAGGCGTAGTCGTGGCTCGAGAGATGAAATATTCGGGAGTCCCCTGGCTTGGTAATGTTCCGTCAGCTTGGAAAATTGTAAGAACCAAGAATCTTTACAAAAACCACAAGGATATTGCCGGAGACTCGGCAGAAGATTACGAACGCCTCGCATTAACTCTCAACGGAGTTATCAAACGACCTAAGGACGATTCAACCGGTTTACAACCCGAAGCTTTTAATAGTTATCAAATTCTTAGAGAAAACGAACTCGTTTTCAAACTAATAGATCTTGAAAACGTGTCAACTAGCAGAGTTGGCTACTCGCCTTACCTAGGTATCGTTTCCCCCGCCTATATTGTTCTTACTCCAAGAACGATAAATGAAAGTAAATACGGAGTGTATTATTTTCTTTCAATGTGGCAACGAGAAGTATTTAATCATATGGGCGACGATGGAGTTCGTAGTTCATTAAACGCCAATGATTTGCTGAACATTCCTTATCTTTCGATTCCAAACGACGAGCAACAACGCATAGTCTCCTTCCTCGACGCCGAATGCGCTCGGATCGATTCGCTCGTCGAGCAAACTCGCGCTTCCATCGAGGAGTACAAAAAGCTGAAACAGGCGATTATTACGGAAGCGGTAACCAAGGGAATTCGCCCCGGACGCAAGATGAAGGACAGCGGGATCGAGTGGATTGGGGAGATTCCGGCGGAGTGGGAAGTCAATCGCATAGGTCTGTTATACGTTGAACGTAAAGAAAAAGTCAGTGATTACGACTTTCCCCCTCTCTCTGTTACGAAATTGGGTATACTACCTCAGTTGAGCACAGCGGCGAAAACCGACGCGCACGATGATCGAAAACTTGTTCGAAAAGGAGATTTTGCAATCAATAGTCGATCTGACCGTCGTGGTTCTTGCGGAATATCTTCGTATGACGGTTCAGTATCTTTGATCAATACGATATTGACGCCTCGTTTGGAGATGCACCCCGTTTATTATGAATGGCTTTTCCATTCGACATTGTTTTCCGACGAGTTCTATAAATGGGGTCATGGTATTGTTGACGATTTATGGACAACAAATTGGCAGGACATGAAAAGAATCTACGTTCCAATTCCTCCTTATCCCGAACAGGCGGATATAGCAGAGTATCTAAACTTCAAATGTTCCGAAATTGCGGATCTAATAAGCACAAAAGATAACGTTATTTCCGAACTAGAAACCTACAAAAAATCCCTAATCTACGAATACGTAACGGGCAAGAAGGAGGTTCCGGCATGAGCGTCGAGCAAACGAACGAAAAACAGTTCGAGTCGGATATCGAGGCGTTCCTCCTTTCCCCGGAGGGGGGCTACGTCAAGGGGACGGACGTCTACGACCCGAAGCTCGGGCTTTACGTCGACTCGCTCGTCGCGTTCGTTCAGACGACGCAACCGAAGGAGTGGGCGCGATTTGTTAAGACGAACCAAGTCGCGCCGGAGCGGAAGTTCTGCCAAGCCTTCAACGACGCCCGCGAGTCCGACGGGCTCGTCTCGGTTCTAAGACACGGGTTCAAGCATCGCGGGATCTCGTTTCGCGTCTGCTATTTCAAGCCGGCGTCGGCGCTGAACGCGTCGCTGACCGAAAAGTTCGCGCAGAACCATGTCGCCTGCTATCGGCAGTGGCGCTATAGTTCGGACTCGAACAAGAGCGTCGATATGGTCTTGGTCCTCAACGGGATCCCCGTCTTCGCGTTCGAATTGAAGAACCAGTACACCGATCAGACGGTCGACAACGCGATGGAGCAGTGGCGCTCCGATCGCGACCCGCGCGAGATTTGCTTTCAGTTCAATAAGGGGATCGTCGGGTACTTCGCGGTCGACCATTCGGAGGCTTGGGTCGCGACGAAACTCGCGCGCAAAGAGACCGTCTTTCTCCCGTTCAATCGCGGGAGCGAGGGCGCGGGGCGCGACGGGGGCGCCGGAAATCCCCCGAATCCAAACGGTTACCCGACCGCCTATCTCTGGGAAGAGGTCTTTCAAAAGGACAGTATGCTCGATATTCTCCAGAAGTTCGTCCACCTCCAGACGAAAGAGGAGAAAAAGATCCTCGCCAACGGAACGACCAAAATCGAGCGAAAAAAGCGCCTGATCTTCCCGCGCTACCACCAGTTGGACGCGACCCGCAAACTGATCGCGGACGTCTCCCGACGCGGCGCGGGGCATAATTACCTAATCCAGCACTCGGCGGGCTCCGGAAAGTCGAACACGATCGCGTGGACCGCGTATCGTCTCGCCTCCCTTCACGACGCGAACGACAAGCCGATCTTTTCGAGCGTCGTCGTCGTTACCGACCGAACCGTCTTGGACGCGCAGTTGCAGGAGACGATCTCCGATTTCGACCACACTCAGGGAGCGGTCGAGACGATCGGGGAAAACAAGACCAGCAAGGACTTGCGCGACGCGCTCAACTCGGGGTCGCGAATAATCGTTACGACCCTGCAAAAATTCCCGGTGATCTATCGCGAGGTCGACGAGGCTAAGGGCCGAAACTACGCGGTGATCGTCGACGAGGCGCACTCGTCCCAGACCGGCTCGTCGGCGATGAAGTTGAAAGAGGCGCTCGCCGACACCGCCGACGCGCTGAAAGAGTACGCCGAGATCGAGGGAATCGCCGAGGAAGAGGTCGATTCGCAAGATCGATTGATTAAGGAGATGCTGACCTGCGGCAAGCACAAGAACCTCTCCTTCTTCGCGTTCACGGCGACCCCTAAAAACAAGACCCTCGAATTGTTCGGAGAGGAACAAGATGACGGTTCGTTCCGCCCGTTCCACGTCTACTCGATGCGCCAGGCGATCGAGGAGGGGTTCATTCTGGACGTCCTCCAGAACTATATGACCTACAATACGTGCTTTAAAATCGCCAAGACGATCGAAGAGAATCCCGACGCCCCCGCGAGCCGCGCCGCGAAGGCGATTCGAAAGTTCGAGGAATTGCACCCGCACAATATCGCGCAAAAGGCGCAAATCATCGTGGAGACGTTCCAAGAGACGACCCGCCATAAGATCGGGGGGCGCGGCAAGATGATGGTGGTCACCGCCACGCGCTTGGCGGCGGTTCGGTACTATCGCGAGTGCGCGCGATACGCGAAAGCCCAAGGGTACGACGACCTCGGATTCCTGACCGCGTTTTCCGGAACGATCGTCGACGCGGGGGAGGAGTATAGCGAGTCGTCCCTCAACGTTCGCAAAGACGGAAGCCATATTTCGGAAGCGCAAACGAAAGAGGAGTTTCGGGAGAACTTCCACGTCCTGATCGTCGCGGAGAAGTACCAGACCGGGTTCGACGAGCCCCTGCTTCACACGATGATCGTCGACAAGAAGCTGCGCGGCGTCAAGGCGGTGCAGACCCTCTCGCGACTCAATCGCGCCTGTCCCGGGAAAAACGATACGTTCGTCTTGGATTTCGTCAATTCGGCGGAAGATATTCAAGAGGCGTTCCAGCCGTTCTATCGGGAAACGACCCTCGATCGGGAGCTTAACGTCGACCAGTTGTACCAAGTGCAAAAGGAGCTGCGCGGCTACGCGATCTATAGCGACGCGGAGATCGACGCGTTCGCCAAAGAGTACTACGGCGGAGGCAAGCAGGACGCGAAAGCGCTCGGGCGCATGACGAGCCTGCTCAAGCCGGTCGCGGATCGCTACAACAAATTAAACGAGGACGAGCGATACCAGTTCCGGCGAAAATGCCGGAACTTGGTCAAGTGGGAAAGCTACGTCGCGCAAGTGGTTCGGACGTTCGATAAAGACCTGCGCAAGGAAGTCGTCTTTTTGGGCTATTTGCTCCGCTTGCTTCCCCAAGAAGAGAAGTCCCCGCTCGACTTGGAGGGGAAATTGCGCTTGGAGTACTATAAGCTCCAGAAGACGTTCGAGGGCGCGATCGAACTGGAGGAGAAGCCGGGGAATCTCAAGCCCGCGAGCGCCAGAGGAGGCGCGAAGCCGGAGGAGAAAAAGCCGCTCGACGAGATTATCGAGAAGATTAACGAAAAGTACAAAGGAGAGTTCACCGACGCGGACAAGGTCGTGCTGACGATTCTCAAAGACAAACTGCTAAGCGATAAGAAGCTGAGGAAAAGAGCCAAGGGCAGCTCCCCCTTGATTTTCACCGAAAGCATTTTCCCGAAAGCGTTTAAAGACGCGGCGGAAAAGGGGTACGAGGAGTCGCAAGAAACGTACTCCTCGCTCTTTGCAAACAAGGCGAAATACAACGCCTTTATGAGCGCGCTCGGCGAAATCGTCTACCGCGAATTACAAGCGCCGCCCAAACTGCCAAACGTCCTCTAAAGTCGTTCTAACCAAGCGGAGCCCCCCAACCGGGACTCCGCCAGTTTACCCGACCGCGCGGGAGCGCGAACAAAAGCGTTTTTGACGATTTACGCCAAGTTCATGCCGTTGGCGAGCGCCTCTACTTGGACAACGGGAATCCCAACGACTTCGGCGATTTGATCGAGCGTTATTCCGCCCGTTTGAATTAGGTTGCGCGCGACGCGCTCGCGCTCTTCCTCGCGCGCGAGCCGAATCCTTCTTTTTTGGTCGACGGCGCGCGCCGCCTCGTCGAGCGCCTTTTCTCGCATCGCGCGTTGGCGCGCGTTGGTAAACGTTGCCATAACTTCCCTCAAATTCTTTAAACCCGGCGTCTTCCGCGCTCGCGAGGATTTACGCCAAGTTCGCGCCGTTGGCGAGCGCCTCCACTTGGGAAACGGGGGCTCCGACGATCGTCGCAATTTTATCGAGCGTAAAACCTCCCATTTGGAGCATATTGCGAATGATCGATTCTTCTTTTTTTCTTTCTCCTTCTTTTCGCCCTTGCTCGAGACCTTGCTCGCTAGCGAGTCTGATCCTTCTGTTTTGGTCGACGGCGCGAGCCGCCTCGTCGAGCGCCTTGTCTCGAAGCGCGCGTTTGCGCGCGTTAGTGAACGTTGCCATAACTTCCCTCAAATTCTTTAAACCTGGCGCGACGGCTTCAAGCGCGCTTCGCGGCGATTTACGCCAAGTTCGCGCCGTTGGCGAGCGCCTCTACTTGAACAACGGGAATCCCAACGGCTTCGGCGATTTGATCAAGCGTTATTCCGCCCGTTTGAATTAGGTTGCGCGCGACGCGCTCGCGCTCTTCCTTGCGCGCCTCCTCGCGCCCTTCCTTGCGCGCCTCTTCGCGCGCGAGCCGAATCCTTCTTTTCTGGTCGACAGCGCGCGCCGCCTCGTCGAGCGCCTTTTCTCGAATCGCGCGTTTGCGCGCGTTGGTGAACGTTGCCATAACTTCCCTCAAATTCTTAAGTCCCGGCGTAACGGCTTCAAGCGCGTCCCGCTCTTCTTTGTTCATCTTGGAATACCCGCCGATAACCCGTTGCCAGTTAACCAGCTCCGGCTCCAGCGGTCCCTTTGGGGTCTCGTTGTCTTGGGGAATCCGAACGAGGAAATCCTTAACGGGCCCTAGTTCTTCCTTTCCCTCGCGCCCCTTGATATAATGCGTCGATTCGGCGAACCAACAATCTTTATCGTCCGTAAAAAGGGGCTCGCGAACAAACGCGACGCAATAGACCGTTTTTAAACCGCCGTATCCCGCCCCCTCTTCCAGTTGATCGATAAACGCTCTGCTGCCGTAGACCGTTAGACGATTAAGATAATCGGGGTCGTGGTACGACTGCATTTCGACGACGTAGCGCCGTCCGGTTTCGTCTTCCACGAGGAGATCGACGTAAGTGTCTTTCCCCTTATTTTTCCCCTTTAGTTGTTCCGGATTCAAATGCCAGAGGTCGACGATTAACGGAAATCCCGCCTGCTTCGCGACCGCATTGAGAAGTCCGATTAGGGCTTCCTTGGCTTCCTCTTTGCTCAAAATGGCGCGAAACGCGGCGTCGCGCCATAGATCGATCCAGATCTCGTCCCCAAGTTTGCAGCCGAGTTCCTTGTCGATCTTCCTGGTTCGCGCTCGCCGTTTCCGAGCCTCGCGCTCTTTCTCCTCCGCGCTTTTGGGAGCGCCGGAGCGCTTCTTCTTAGGCTCGCTAGCGCTCGCTTTGGATTTGGCGGCGCTTTGAGATTGTTTCGCGCGTTTGACCATTGCTATCTCCACTTTTCACGGAAAGCTCGAACGTCGAACCTCCCCGACCGCATTGTACCAAACCCGTCCTCGCGAGTCAAGCGCCTTCCAACCCGCCCCTAGCGCCCAAGTAGAGCCCCCAACGGCCCGCCGAGGGCGGGTTTTGTTTTGCCGCTGCAACTTGGGTAAACTATCCGCTCCCGTTGGTCGCTAGTCTCCCTTAGTCTTAACTACCTTTCTTGGCTCCCAAATAACCAACCCGCCCCTAGAGTCCTTCTAATCAAGTAGAGCCCCCAACGGGGGCTCGGCTAGTTTACCTCTCCGCGCGGAAGCGCGAACAAAAGCGCCTTCGGCGCCCGACGTCCAACTCGCGTCGCGTTACAGCGGCCTCTTCAGCCCCTCCCACTTAACGCTCCAACCCTCGGGGAACCCGGGCGCCTCGTCGCCCGACTTCGGCATATCGGCGTTCGTATTGGAGTCGGAAGACGTTTCGTCGAACCCCGCGCACATCCCGGCGATCGCGTAGAGCAACCCTCCGTTCCCCGGGAGATAGGGACCTTTTCCCCCGCGCGTCGACGGCCCGCCCAAATTGACGCCCGACTCGTCGTAGACGTTGCAAATCGAGTCGCTTAGGAGAATCTCGACGGCGAGGTCCGGGCGTCCGACGCGCGCGGCGCACATCGCCGTCCACGGGAAGTCCCAACCCCAGCAGCGATCCCATTTCCATTCGGGAACGACCCGCGCCAGGGTCCGCGCGGCGATCTCTTTGTCGACGCCCTTCGTCGGGGGAATCATACCGTAAACGCCAATGACGTCGGGGTGCTCCCAATTGCGGTCTTTAAAGGTCGTTCGCCACTCGGGGGAGTGGACGTAAACGCCCTCTTCGACCGGAAGCGGCTCGAGATTGTCGCGGACTTCGTCCCAAAGGGGAACGCGATCTTTGCCAAGTCGCTCGCGCCAGCGGTTCGCGGCGTCCAGTCCCTGGCGCCAATAGGCGAGATCGAAGACGTCGTCGCGCGTAAACCCTTGCTCGCTCGGGGGCATCGCGGGCGTCAGGTGGTAGACCCCCGCGTCGTCTTTCGTCGGGTAGTCCGCCATGTGAACCGCGGTTTGCTCGACGATATCGTCCCACTTTTCAAGGGTTTCGCGAGTCGGGGCGCGGCGATAGTCCATCTCGGCGAAGTAGATCGGATGCGGCTGTTTCCATAGCAGCGCGAGATTCCCTTGCCACGGCGCGGTGCGCCCGTCCGGGGCGATCTCTTTCTGCCACTTGTACCCTTTGTAATCGAGCTGTTCCGCCAGCGCTTTCGCCCCGTCTTTCACTTTGAAGTAGATCGACGTCGCGTCGTCCGCCAGCTCCGCGCGATCCCAAGCCCACCAGTGAATCAGATGCCACCAGACCATTTCCATATGGAACCGCCCGGACCACGGGCAAATCGTTATCAATCCCGACTCTCCGCAAGGATAGTCCCCCGCCGAGTTGGCGCGAAGCTGGTACTGCGACAACACGACGCGACGCTCCAATTCCTTCCAGCGCGGGTCGGAACTGCCGGAGAAATCGACCGCCGCGCCGGACCGCCAGAACGTCTCCCACCGCTTCGCGGAAATCGCTTTGGCGGCGTCGAACGTTACCGGCTCCGAGTCGACGAGCGAATCGTCGGCGGGCCGCGCCATATAGTCCCCCCCGTCGAACGAAACCGCGAACTCGAGCGCGTCTTTCGCTCCGGTTACTCGCAGCGTCGAGCTCTCCCCGACCCGCGAAACCTTACCCCCGAACGCGTCGACCCGAACGGAATAGGAGTAATCGTCGATCTTTCCCTCGGCGCGCTCGTTTCGCAACTCCCGCTTTACGAGCGCCGAGGAATCGGCGGGGCGCTTCGGCTCGACGACGCTATACGGAGTCGGCTTCTTGGTTTCCGAGAAGTCGCCGGTCCAAGGACCGGGATTGAGACTTGGAGAGGGGAAATCGACCTCGACGAGCAACTTGCCCGAGCCGATCAGCGGCGACTCGACCCGAACCGCCACCGAGGAATCGAGCGCGACGTCGTCGGTAACGCAGGTCGCGACCGAGACGCGCTCCCCGTCGAGTTGGAACGTCGTCGCGTGGACGCCCGTCCACAAGTCGAGATCCCGCGCGACTTCGGAGACGTCGCTCGGGGCGATCGGGCGCCCGTCGGCGCGAACGAACCGAACCCTCGCCAAATTCATAAGGAACGGGGTGTTGCGGATCCATTTGTAAAGGGGCTGCTTATCGGCGGGCCAAACGTCGGGGCCCTTCAATCGCCCTTTCGAGTAGGTGCCGGTCGGGGTAACGTCGGACCACGAGAACCCCTCGGGGAGGGGATCGGAACACCAGCCCCAATGGGCGAGGACGTCCCCGGCGAAGGTTTGAAGCCCCGTGCCGTCGACGTTAAAGCAGAAATTGCCGTTCCCGATCGGATACGTTTGCTCCAAATTCGCGCTCCGAATCCGGTGCCGCGCGACGATCGCCTCGCGGTCAAGCGGCTCCTTGAGCTCCGCGCTCAACGCGAGCGAACAGAGCGACGCGACGATGATCGCGGAAAGAATCGCGCGTTTTGCGTTCGACGCCATTTATATAAACTCCTCTCGTCGTCAATAAAGGGAAGGGGTCGCGGGATTAGCGCCAAGTCGGCGCGTCGTCCTCGCGGGTCAGGTCTCGGAAATTCTTTAAGCGGAAAAAAGTAAAATAGTTGGCGTCGTGGCAGTTGTGGGCCCCGTCCCAAGCGAGGCGGCAGACGCAGACCAAGTCGTCCCCCTCGACCCGCCAATCGACGTACTGGAACCCGATCGTCAAGTCGGCGCGACGATAGACGATCGTTCGGATCTCCCACGATTTCAGGTCCTTGGACCGAACGAGCGCCAGCGTGTTGCGCGTTCGCTCCTTGTCCGGCGCGTCGACGTCCTCCGGGTGAACCCAATTGACGAGCGACCAATAATAACCCGAGGGATCGTCGTATTTAATCACGAACTTCTTCGCCCCGCCGGGCATTTCGACGAAACCGGTCGAGGGGTCCCAAGTCGCGGTCTCGCCGTCGTCGGAAAGTTGGATTTGAGCCCCCTTCCCGTCCCGAACCCCGTCGTCGACCCGCATTTGGATTATCATTTTGCCCTCGGGCGTTCGCAAAACGTTCCCCTCCGCCCAGCCTCCCGCGAAGTCTTGGGTAACCCACGGGATCGGCTCGGTGAACGTCCAGTTCGCCGCGTCGAGCAAGTCGGCGTCGAGGGGACAACTGGCGCACATCGGACGGTACTGCGTCATATAGAAGCGAGGCTTGGAGTTGGGGTCGAAGTCCCCCATTTGCTCCACTTCCTTCCAGACGCGTCCTCCGCTAATCAGAACGGGGGCGGGGTCGCAGAAAACGCTAAAATCCTCGGTTCCCCCGATGAGCGAGCCCGATTTGGAGTCGCTCGGGGTCGTCCAAGTTCGCCCGCCGTCCTCGGAGCGGCTGATCGTAACCCGGCATTTGGTATCTTTCGAGGCGTCGCGGAACCCTTCCCCCGGCGCCCAGCCGATCGCGTAGAGCGCGTTCTTCGCGTAAAAGAGATACGACGCGCGCTGTTGCGGAATCGCGCCGATCCGGGTCCAGGTCGCGCCCTTGTCTTTCGACTCGAAAACTTGGGTTCGCAAATCGAACTCTTTCGCCGGTCCGAAGAAGTCGTGGGACGCGACGTACGTTCCGTCCGGGAGAATCTCGACGCTCGGAGAGCCGACGTAGAGCTCCGCGAAATTGTCGCTCTTATCGATAACGACCCCGGGCGGATCTTTGGGCGCGGGGATCGTCTCCTCGGCGCGAGCGAGCGCGGAGGACGCGACAAAGAGCGCGACCAGCGCGAGGGGGAGGGTTCGGCGCGTTTTCATCGTTTGTTCCTTCCATTATATATACGGGGCGGTCAGTCGAGTTTCTTGGAGGTCGCGAGGGCGATCGTTCGACCTTTGTCCCCGACGGCGCAGTAGTAGTGATAGACGACCCCGTCGCTCTTAACGACCCACGGCTTGTGCGCGTAGGTTTTGTCGTACGGCTCGGACGGCTCGATCAGATGGGGACCCTCCCACTTGCGCCAATGAACCAGGTCGCGCGAGACGGCGAACGTGTCGAACGCCTTCGGTTTCCAGAACGCGCCGAAGTAGAACATAACCCAAAGATCCCCGATTCGGACGATCTGCGGATCCCCCGAGATCCCCGAGCCGTTGTCGATTACCGGACCGTTTCCGTACCGGCGCCAGGTCTTGAGGTCGTCGGAAACGGCGATCCCGATCCGCTCGATCGAGGCCCCGGTCGCGACGCTTTTGCCGTTGTAATAGCAAACGAATTGCGAGCCGAGCCGCTTCTCGCGATCCCAAATTACCGACGTTTTGTACATCGTCGTCTTCTCGAAATCGCGCGCGTCGGGGTCCTCGGGGGCCATAATCGGCTCGTCGAAGCGGGTCCACGGCTCGGGAGAAGCGGGGTCGTCGGTATAGGCGAGCCCGATTTTGAGCGGGTCGGGCTCGTACCCCTTACCCGCGCCGCCGAGGTACGTGAACCAGTATTTCCCGGCGAAGGACTGGATCTCGCAAGAACCGCCCCATTCGTAGTCGACGAGCGCCCCGGAAGGGGAGCATTGCCACGCGTCCCAACCGCTCTCGCGGAACGGCGCGACCGTTCCGAGCGACTCCCAGTGGAGCAGGTCGTCGCTCCTCGCGAGCTTCGCGACGTACCCGGTTTTGTTAAGGAACCGCAAGTAGACCATATACCAACGCCCGTCGCGGCGGAAGAGGTTCGGGCTGTCGACCGCGTCCCCTTCCTCCTCGGGAAGGACGATTCCATATTTATAAGGGGTTTTGATCTCGTCGTAGATCGCGGACATTTCGGCGTCGGTTACGTCGGAGGGCGCGGAGAGATCGACCTCGATCGGGCGCGGGGACTCGTCGGCGAACATGGCGCTCGGAAGCGCGGTCGTCGCGGAGGCGGCGGCTAGGAATTTGAGAAAATCGCGGCGGTCGCGCGGGGACATGGCTCGTTCCTTTCGTTAATTATCGGACTCCGAGCGCCAACGGAATCGCGCTCGTTCCCTCATTATACCGGGCGAGAGGGGAAGAATCAAGGAAAAGGACGTCTTTCTTAACGCGCGATAAATTACTTAATCGTTATAACCGCTACAATCGATTATTCGCATTTCAAAAATAGCGCTAATTTTTCAAAAAAAGCCTAAAGTTTCGTTCAAAAACGACGTTCGCCTCTTAGTCGGACGAAGGGGAAAGGAAAACCAAATCCTCCCCGACCTAAACGAAACAATGAAACCCGCCCGAAAGGGCAATGGCAATAGGAGTTAGAACGATGATCTTGGCTTACGTCGCTTTCATGGGCGCGCTCGCGTTTACGCTCCTGCCGACGGCTTGACCCCTAGGCTTGGACGACGCGACGAGAATCGGAACGAAAACAAGCGATTTACGGAAATGAGATTTAGAAAAGGAGTTGAAAATGATTTGGGGTTTTGTCGTTTTTATGGCCGTTTTAACCTTCTCCATTATGCCCGCCGCTTGATCGGGTCGGCTCCCGCGACCGCGCGGGAAGCGAGAAAAAAGGAACGAACGACCATGGGATTCATTTCTTCGATTTGGGGTTGTTTAATCAACGCCGCCTTTCCCGGAGCGCCAACGTCGGCGCTCCGCCCGACTCCGCGTCGGGACGCGAAGCGCGGCTCGCAACAAACAAATGTCGTCCGACGAAAAAGTTGGGGCGCGAGGGGAAATGAAACGATGAATTGGGGATTTTTAGGATATCTTTTGGTTTTGGCGCTCATCGCTCTACCGAGTATTCCGGCGGATTGATCGAGCTTAGCGAAAACGGCGCGCAAGGGGCGAATCGGAATGGCGGGCGCGGCCGCGGAAAGGAAGTTGGCAATGGATTGCGGAGTTTTGTACACGATTTGTTTGGGAACCTCGCTCGTCGGCTGGGTTCTCGTCGCGACTAAAGCCAGAGGCTTGCGACAGATCATCGTTAAGGGATTGTTCGCCCTCGCGATCGTGTGGGGCGCGCTTTCCGCGCTTCGCCTCCTTTGCGAGCGCCACTGCGGCCTCGACTTCGATTTCGAGGAGGCGGGGCTAATAGGAATCGCGATTCCCCCGACGCTCTTCATCGCGGGGCTTTTCGTCCAATGCGCCTTCGCGAGAAGGAGCAAGGAAGAGCGGAAGCGAGCCGCGCGAGAGCGCATTAGACGGCGACGCCGCGCGGAGGAGTTGGAGGCGCGCCGGGTTCTCGACGCCAAAAGCGAGTTCGCGGAGTTCGTCGAGCTTCGCGACGTCGAGGAGCCTCCTCGCCGGATCCAAGCGGCGCGACGCGGAAACGTCGACGCCGCCCTCGATCTCGCCGACTACTACGCCGCAAAGTCGCTGCTGTGGCGACGCCGCGCGACCGCCCTTCTCGACCGAACTCGCGTTCGCGCGCTCGACTACGAGTAAGGGTTAATCCCGATTTTTGCCGAAACGGCGGACTTCTCGAAAGGGGAGTCCGCCGTTTTGTTTTGGATCGAAACATAGAGGGGCGCAAAGACTTGGCGCGAGAATAACGCCGACGAATCCCGTATTATTGAAAACGAGTCTTCTTGCCAAAAGGAAGCAAACCGCTTGTTCGTCACAATTATTACAACCCGTCGTTTTCGCGCTCAAAACGACCTCTTTTTCCCAAAAAAGGTCTAAAGTTTTTCTCAAAAACGACCCTTGGCTCTTAGTCGGTCGAAGGGGAAAAGAAATCAAAAGTTTCTCCCCTGGCAAAAACAACAAAAACCGCCCGAAAGGGCAAAACCAAAGGAGTTTGAACGATGATCTGGGCTTATGTCGCTTTCATGAGCGCGCTCGCGTTTACGCTCCTGCCAATGGCTTAATCCCGAAGCTTCGAAAACGCGGCGACGAGGAACGGAACCGAAAGAAGTGCGTTTCGAAAGGGTAATTAGACAAAAGGAGTTGAAAGATGCTATTGGGTTTTGCGGCTTTTATGGGCGCGTTGGTTTTCGCGATCCTTCCGACGGCGTGAGCGCCGTCCCGACCCTTCCGGCCCGTCGAGCCTCGGCGCGCCGCGAAGGAACGAAAGGTAAAACAAACGAACAAACGAACGAGGAAAGAGAAAGGACGAGCGAAATGAATAGGATCTAGCGCCTCGGTTCCGACCCCAAGCGAGTGGGACCCTAAATAGACATTGAACTTGAGTTGCAACGCGCGTTTATAAAACGGGTTATAAACGCGTTGATCGACGTTGCGACAACATAGGGAGGTATCTACGATGGGTCTTGCGATTCTTTGGTGGGCTTGGCTGGCGGTTCTCGTCTTCATCATTCTCCCCTCCTGATTGCGGGAGGGCGCCTCGCGACCCCGAGCGAGGCGAACTTAAAGGGGAAAGGGGCGCTCGCCGCCCCGCTCGCATTAGTCGGCGAAACCGTCGGCGGCGCGAGCGACATTTGGAGCGCCGCCGCGAGACGTCGGCGCGAGGAGGAGTTCAACCCGAAGTTTTATGTTTGTTCATTTACACCGCTTTTCTTGGCGCTTTAACTTTCTCGCTCCTTCCGAGCTCTTGACGAAAGACCGAGCGCCAAAACGACAAAACAAAACGTCCGAGATTCGGGCGCGATCAAGGGGGTCGCGAAAGGAGTCGCGCTAGTTTGAAGTCGAACGGAATCGACTTTTCAATCGGCGGATTTCCCAAATTCGAGGAGTCCGCCGATTTCGTTTTGGCTCGCGAAAACGCGGACCGCGGAAAAAACTTGGACTTTTTTAAAAAAGCGCGATTTTTTTCCGCTCAAAACGACTCCGAACCCCTTGGTGGCTCCGGAAGGAGAGTGTTGACGCGAGAGTCCCCAACGCCTCGGGCGCCGCGAAGTAACGGCGAGCTGGCGTTCGGGGGATTTGGGGACGCGAGGATTGGGCTTCGCGTCCCTTTTTGGGGAACTTGATTAATTGACGAGGGAACAATGGGTTGGGGAACGATTCTTCTTTTGTTGCTCTTTTTATGGGGCGTTATCAGAGCGATCAGGGGACTGTTTTGCGAATATACGCGGAGGATTATAATCGCGGAGACCGCTGCGTGTTGTTTCGCTTGGATTGTGTTACGTTTGTTTTGTCCACAATCGTTCGCGATCGAACATCCTCGCATATACGTAACCTTAGCGTGCGTCGGGGCGCTCCTATTACTTGTCCCGTCGGTCATTCTATGCGGATCAATTATCGATTTTCTTTCTAAGCGTAGGATACATAGACTACTCGTTAAAGCCAAAAAGGGCAACTCGAAAGCAATAGTGAAACTTGGAAACGTCCGCATCGATTTGGACGGCGGATTCTTTAACGAGAACGCCTGTTTTCTATGGTGGCGCAAAGCCGCGCGAGCGGGAAACGCTAGAGCGATGAGACTACTCGGGGAATGGTCGAGCGATCCCGTTGAAGAAAGAGAATGGTATCTCAAAGCGGCGCGACTTGGAGACGTCGAGGCGCAAGATTGGTTGTGGGGCTCGGGACTCGTCGCTCAAGCCTAACTAGATCTCGCGAAGAAATCTAGTTGCGCGAGGAGAACCCTAGCGAGGCGCGCCCCCGACGAGCGCGCCTCGCCTATCGACCCCTATTCCCCGTAGCGCGCGATACCGACGCGCTTGTGCTCGCTAATTCGGTGCAAGCGCTCGACTTTCGCTTTCTTGTCGGCGGGGATTTCTTTTCCGTCGATGTGCGCCTCGAGCTCGGCGTAGGAGACGCCCATCTCTTGCTCGTCCGTTTGCCCGTCGAAGAGCGCGGCGCTCGGGGCTTTTTCTATAACCGACTTCGGCGCGTCGAGATAGCGGAGGAACTCGTAGATCTCGGTAACGTTCAGGTCGGCGATCGGGTTGAAGTCGTGCGCGCCGTCTCCCCACTTGGTGAAGTACCCGACGTAATATTCGCACTTGTTCCCGGTTCCGGCGACGAGCCGATTCTCCGCCCCCGCGATCGCGTAGAGGGTCGTCATGCGCAGTCTCGGCGCGATATTGGCGAGCGCGCCGGGGGTTATTTCCGCGACCCCCTCGAGCGCTTGAAGCAGCGACGCGCGGACCGGGGTCAGGTCGACGGTTCGCGTCTCGATCCCGAACTTCTCGGCGACTTCCAGCCCGTCTCGCGCGTCCTCCTCGTAATTGCGCTTCGTCGCGCAAGGCAAAACGACCCCGACCGTATTGTCGCACGCCGCCTTGCAGAGGATCCCGACCAGCGCGGAGTCTTTCCCCCCGCTGTTCCCAAAGACGATCCCCTTCGCCCCGCTCTCGCTCAGCAGGTTCTTAATAAACGCGACTCGGTTTTCAAATTCGACTTTATAATCTCTCATCGACGCCCTCGTTCTAGCGCCGCGACGGCGCTCTCGCTACTCGCCGCGATTCGGAAACGGCTCGCCGTCGGCTCCGAACCGCGCTTTCGCTATAGGATACTCGGTTTTTTCTCGGTTGCAAGGTCGCGAGGTTGGGAAATGTTGGGAGATCGGGCTCGTTTTGTTTGACGCCGAGCTCGATTTCGAGTATAATGGAGGGCGCTGGGTCGAGAACGGTTCTTAGACTCGCTTTTTTCGCTAGTTAGTCGCCAAACGCATTAGTTGGCGTCAAGGGAGTATTGCGGTCGCGTTATGGACAAGAACGAAAACTCTTACAAGAAATTCAATAATACGGACGAGAAGATTGACGCGCCCTTGAGCGCCCGAGTCAAGGATAGGGTTGTCGCGGAGATAGTTTTTGAAGCGAGAAAGGGGATCGATAAAGACCTCCAACCTTTGTTGGCTCGAAAGCATCTCGCCGGAGTCCTCGCGGAAAGTTTTCTCAACGAAAACTTTATGATGTTTCTTATGACCGCGATAAGAATTCTTAGAGACCCTAGCGAGATTTGTCTCGACATATTAAATCAATTGGCGTCGCTAATTGAAGAAAAGTTCAATATAAAGCAGGAAATCGGCTACGATCCCAGAAATTTTCGTCCGAATTTATACTCCTTTAACGCTCCCTCCGGAGTTTCGGGGGAATATTGGGCGCTAGGCGTTTTTTTACCGGTCCCGGAAAGGGAGGAGTTATCGCGCGGGGTCTACGCGATTTTCGACTCCAACTTTGAAAAACGCGCGTTCTTCCAAAGCGATCTCGTTGTCGAACGTTCCGAAGACGGGAAAATTATCGATCAATATTTTGAGCTCTCCGGAGTCGACTCGGATCTTAATAAAGTTAAATACGACGTAAAGATACGCGGAAACGACGCCGACGAGGAAGCGGACGAATTACACAAGATCTTTTTCAATCCTCAATACGCGGAGCGCTTTGCCAAACCGGTAATTCTCTCGACCCAAGGAAAAATCGCGAGTTCTCTCTTAATCGAGCTTATGACGGAATTGAAGAAGACGCTCGCGGAAGAAGACGCCTATCGAGCGCGATGGCGGTTTGAAAAAGAAGACTTGGTAAGAGCCCTTTTCTTGGAGGACGACCCTCAAAAATGCGGAGAGCTGGTTTCGCGGCTCAAGTCCAACTCCCCCGGCGAAGCGCTCGTGGAAATCTACGAAGCCAGTTGTCAAAAAAGCGCAAATCCTCGATTTTTCCCGTTTGTCCAATACGAGCCGAACCAATTCGCGACCAAACTCTTCCCGCTAAAAACAAACAGGGACGACGGGAAACAATACGCCGTTTTGCGAATCGACCTTCCCGAAATCAAACTACGATTCGCGACGCGTCGTTTTGGAAACTTGGGGTTTTGCGCGCGAGCCTATCTCTGTTTTGACGAAACCTTTGAAAAACGCTCCCTTTTCGTTGTGGAGATCAATCCGACGAAAGAGGGAAAACCTTATTGTATGCGCGCGGCTCTTAACTTCGAGGATCGCGCTCGCCTCAATTTTGACGAAGGTCAACTAGACGAAGAACTCGAAGCGGCAAAAAACCTATACTTAGGCGCGATCGAAGTCGAGGAGCTCTTGGAAGCAAAAGAGAAGCGGCAAGGTCCGCTGACAATTCGCGGCAAAACTTCGGCTCGCTATACTCTGGAACACCAATCGCTTCCCTCCGTCCTACTTGGCGAGGACCTCGACGCCGCTCGACGCGCGATTATCGCGCTAACGGAAAAGCCCGGCGCGTTTCTGCGCGAGTTGCATCAAAGGGCGTTCGACGAACTAACCGACGAGGCGCGAGAGGCGCAAATTACCTACGAACCAAGCGCGTTTTCGTCGAGTCTGATAGAAGTCGGCTCGACCGAAGGGGACGAGCCCCGTCTCTTTCTTCTGCGGCTCGATATGCCCCCCGCCGAGCGCGCTCCGCTATGCCCCAAGATTTACTTCTTTTACGACGATTCGCTCGAGAAGCGCGCGTACTTTACCCTAGAAAAAAGCGGCTCCCACCCCGAGGACTCGGACGTCTATATCTTGTGCGGTTGGAACGCAAAGTTGGAGCATCTGAACTACCAATTTCTCGCGCCGGGAACCGATTTTGAAGCGGCGGAACGCGAGGCGACCAAGTTGTTCCTCTCGGACGCGAAACCCGGAATCGTCTGGAGTCCGACCGAGGCGAGCGAATCGAGGCAACGTAAGATCGACGAGGCGTTTTCGAACGACCCGCAAGAGGCGTTGGAGTTGTTAAAGAAACAAGCCCAAGGACCGCAAGGATGGGAATCGGACCTCAGGACAAAGCTCGAAGCCAACGGGGCTCGACTCTACCTAGAGCGGGAAATCCTCCCCTCCGCTCTGTTCGACGGAGATTTCGGTTCTTTCTGGACCGCGCTTTGGGAACTGGCGTCGATACAAAAGAACGCGCTTTTCGAATGGTACCAAAAAACTCGCGAGAAGTTTGAAAAGGAAGGGGCGAGCGGACAGCGCGACTTCAAAGAGAGCGAGTTCTCCGCGACTTTTTTGGATTTGGGAGTCGATCCAAAGTCGAACTCGCAAATCGGCGCGTTTCGACTCGATTGGCCGAACCCCGAGTGCGCGCCCTGCTCTATCCGAACTTATATGGTCTTCGACGAATTGTTCGAGCGCCGCGCCTATTTTACGGTCGAGCGAGCGCTAGAGCGAGACATACGCCGAACCGACGAATACGAGACTATTCTAAACGGCATAGGAACGGAGAATAGCGGGCCGAGCGCGTTGCGCTACGGAACGCGCTTTACCGAAGACGATCCCGAAGCCGAGATCCGAGAGGTTTTTCGCGTCTTTACGCGCGATCCTTCGAGGGAGGAGTTTTTGATAGGGCAATTCCCCAACGACGGGAAGGCTAAAAAAATCCTACCGGAATGTTTCCGTCGTCTCCGTCTCCTAAGCGTCTACCAAACGGAGATAAAGTCGACTATGGCGCGCTGGACGATAGAGCAAAAGGAGTTGCCGCGATTGTTCCATTCTCTGAAAGACGACGAATTCTACCGTTTTATGGGCGCGATCGCCCACTTTGCGCCCGAGGGAATCTTAACGGCAATGTCGAGCGGGACTGGCAATATAAGGGAATTACCATTGGATTTGTCAAAAGTGGGAGAGATATTTGAAAACCTCTTTGAACAACAACGGAAAGTATTTGAGGTGATGAGCGAGATTTCTCCCATCGGTAAACTAACGCAAAAAAACTACTTGCAAGAGCAATTTTCCGCAAGATCTTTTCTCTTAATAGATCCCGACGGGGGCGTTGGAACTTTTTTAACGCGAATCGACATGCCGGAACCGGAGCGAGTCGGGCTCTGCGCTCGAATTTACCTATGTTGTGGGAGAGAGAACTACCGCGCCTATTTCACAATCGAAAAGAGCCTGACCGCCCCGGGGATCTTGGAGCCGGAGGACGAGTACGAACTGCGCGGCGTTGACGCCGAGGGGCGCCATTTGGACTACGACGCCACCTTCAAACCCGGGCAAGAGAACGAGGAACTCGAACTGGTCCGCAAGATCTTCTTCGACCCCAATTATCCGAGAGCCGTTTTGGACGATTGAGTCGACCGCGAGACCGGCGCCGATTCGTCGGCGCAGGGTCGGAGCCAGGAACTCGCCGAAAGGGGCGACGTTCGCGATCGCGCGGCGCCGCCCCTTTTCCACGCTCGCCGCGAAGCGTTTGACGCCGGGAAAAGTTCCGCGTAGAATAGTCGGAGAGGAATCGCGAACCGGTCGTCGGACTCGCGTTCGCTCCCCCGACGTTATGACGACCGCGAGGAGTTAAGTCCCGATGAATATGACCCCGACCGAGATTTTTGGAATGCTCCAGCTCAACCGAGACGAAGAATTCGTCAAAAAGATGCGCGTCAAGTTGGAGCCGTATTGCGTTCGCTACTCCCTGTCGAACGCGCTCGCGCATCATTTTCTCAATCCGAGTTTCGCGAAGGCGCTGGACATTATAATCTCCGCGATCAACGATCCGGGCGAATTGTGCGTCGATCTGATGAAGCAACTCGAGGGGCAACTCAAGGTCGCGGGTATTTGTCCGCAAAAGAAATATAATCGGAGCGATTTCAAAAGACATTTTCACACCTTTCGCTCTCCGATCGGGGACTCGCGAAAGTATTGGTGTCTCGGGCTAACCTACCCGCGACCGGAAATGATGGGAATGTCGAGACGCGACTATATGGTCTTCGACGAAACCTTCCATCGGCGCGGCTATTTTGTCGTTTACCAGACCGCGGATCCCTTCGAAACGGAGGAGTACCGAGGGGCGATCGAGCGCTTCGGACTCGGAAGTTTGGGCATGGACAACGATCCCTCCTTCAACTACGACGTCGCGTTTTACGGTCAAGACCCCGACGAGGAGGCGGATCGCGTTTACGACGCCTTCTTCAATCCGAATTATGCGGCGAGGTTCGATCGGCCGCCTCTCGTCTCCGAGGGCGATCTCTCGCAAGTGATGCAACTCTACGAGTTTATAGAGCAAGCGAACCAATATATGGAAAAAGAGGACTTGCTTCGAGCGCGGTACTTCTTTGAGGCTCGCGACTTGCCGAACGCGTTCTTTAAGACCGATCGAGACGCGCGCGAAGAGCTTCTCCAAGATCTCCAAGAAAACCCGGGGGATCGGCTCGTCAAAATCTACGAGTCCACTTGCGAAAAAGAGGCCCGACCGCGGCGCTAACCCTACGAAAAATACCGTCCCGAGCAATTCAACTCGGAGCTGATCGAGCTAACCTCTCCGAACCCGAACGATTCGAAAAAATATTTCGCTCTCCGCCTCGACTTCCCAAAATCGAAACGAGTCGACCGTTGCGAGAGGGTATATTTGTGTTTCGACGAAACCTACGAGAAACTCGGGTATTACAACGTTGAAAAAAGCCCGGGACCCAAGCCGCTCGTTCTTCGTCCTTCGGTTCCCGACCGAATGACTCAAGAAAGAGCGGGAGATCTGGATTCGGGACGTTTGGACTTGGAACTCGAGAAGATTCGAGAACTCTACTTTAAGTGAGAGCGCGAGGCTTTTTCCCCTTTTCAAGGTCGCGAAGTCCGGGAAAAAGTTGCGAGAACGCGAATCTAGTCGTTTGACGCCGAGGCGAGACGGGGGTAGAATGACCCGAGTCGAGCGCGGGCGATTCGCCGACTCGAATTAGGTTTGGCAAGTCGTCGACGACGACGAAACGGAGAACGGGGTAACGAGATGTCCTTTTCGGACGCGATGACCGACGCTTTTATCGGTTTCTATATCCGCATAGCGAAAGACAAGGCGACCGTCCACTACATGATCGGGAATATCGGGAGCGATTTCCATCGCGACAATTTCAACGCGCTCCGTCGCGCGATCGAGGAAACGGCCTCGCCCGACATGCCCCTCTACTACTTCAAGAAATACGTGGAAACGGCGCGCGAAGTCGAGGAAATGGGGGGCGATAAACAGGCGGAGTACCTTCCCGCCGACTTCCGTTCCCAAACGTTCGCGTTGAATCCCCCCCCGGGGGACGAGGGAAAATACTGGATCGTCCGCGCGGACGTTCCGCTGGCCCCGCACCCGGGCGCGGTGGGGCGATTCTATATGGTCTTCGACGAGACGCTTCAAAAACGCGCGTTCATCACTCGAAATCGGAAATTCAAAAAGATCGACGAGAAGTTCGCCGACTACGGCGTTCTCTGCTCGCTCGACCCCAACGAAATGAAGGAGTTCGACTTCAAATTCGAGGACGACGACCCGGAGGCGGAGCTCGACAAAATCGCCGAGATCTTTTTCAACCCGTACAACGCCGAGCGTTTCGCCCACAAAACGCCCGTCTCCGACGACGATCGCGAAAGGCGCCGAGACTTTTTCGAGCTCTTGGACCGAGCGTGGGAGGACGCCAAACTTAGGGACGAATTGGACGCGCTCGCGACCTTTGAAACCAAGCGCCTCCCGAGAGAGTTCTTCTCCCAAAACGCCGACGAGGACGAGTCGCTCGTCGACTGTCTCTCGTTCCAAGACTCTTGGTTCTTGCTGTCGGAAATGTACCGCGATATCGCGAGGAAAAACGACGCGTCTTTTCGGAAATACCCGTCGCGAGAGTTCGACGCGGAGCAATTTGCGACCTGTCGGTACGAGTTCGACTCCTCGAGCGAGGACGAGCCCCAATGCGCCGCCCTGAGAATCGACTTCCCCGAGCCGGAGCTTCCGGGCATGTTCGCGCGCGCGTACCTCTGCTTCGACGAAACCTTTGAAAAAATCGGATATTACGGAATCGAGAAAAACGATCCGAGCGCGGAAACCGCCCCCTACGCCCTCGCGAGCGTCGACGCCAAGGGGAAACGAACCCGATACGCGATACGGTTCGAGAAAGATCGCCAAGAAGAGGAGCTCGCGGCGGTTCGAGATCTGTTCTTTAACGGGGGAGAGGCCGAAACCGCGAATCCAAAGGAAGAAAGCGAGGCGTTCGCCGCTCGAGCCGCGCGTTTTATGGAAAAACTGGCCGACGAGAAGAATCGAGAGGACGAAGAAGACTACGACGACGAAGAAGAAGAAGAAGATCGCGCTTTCTTCGGCTACGGCCGCGATTACGACGACGAGGACGAAGAAGATTACGACGAAGAAATCTACGAGGAAGACGATTACGAAGAAGAAGAAGAGGACGAATAGCGCCGACGGAATCGCGTTGGTCGATTCGCGCGCGGCGAGAAGACGTCGAGACTCGACTCCAAGTTCTCGTCGAGCGCGAGCCTATTTTCCGTCGACCGATTTCTAGCCCCCTTGGACGATCGCGAGCGCGCGTTCCGGAACGAGCTTCGAAGAAAGAAAGCGCAATGGAAGAGAGAAAGAATTACATCGAAGAGGAAGTCGCCCAACTCCAACGATTCTACGACGACGTTCTCGCTTGCCAATCGGGAGAGATCCCGGAAACAGCCCGACCGCTCTTGGCGCTCGAAAATCAAGTCCGAGCGGCGGCGCGAGCGTTTCTTAGCGACGGGCCCGAGTTCTTTCTGGGAACGATTTTGCGAACTTACGAGGAACAAGGCGACTTTATCGCGACCTCGATCGAAGGAATGGCGGAGGTCTTGGAAAACCTGGGCGCGCCGAAACAAAAAATCGACTACGATCCGTCCGACTTTAGCGCGAGGTTCTATTCCTTCAATCCCCCGTCCGGGGTCTCCGGGGAGTATTGGTGCCTGGGCGTCGTTTGCCCCGAGCCGAGCGAGGTCGGATTTCCGTTCGCCTACTATATGGTTTTCGACTCGAACTTTGAGAAGCGCGCGTTTTTTAGAGTCGACCTGGCGCTCGGGAAATCCGAGAACGGGGAGGACGAGCGACGGCGCGTCGTAAGCGAAGTGGCGCCGAAACTTGAAACGACTCGCCGCGAGGAGACCGCGCGCGTCGACAAATTGGGCGACGAAACCGACGGGGACGTCGACGAGATACACAAAATCTTCTTCGACCCCGAAAACGCGAACCGATACGTCAAACCGGTCGTTATCGTCGAAGATTTCGACAAAGAGACCGAGCGCGAACTTCGCGAGAATCTGGAAGAGGCGAGGCGACGGCTCGTCGAAGAAGACGCGGCGCGAGCGCGGCGACGATTTGAACGAATCGATTTCCCGAGCGCGTTTTACGACGAAAACGTCGAGCGCTGCAAAGAGTTGGTTCTTGGTCTCGGCGCGAGCGCGGCCGGGGAAAAGCTGGTCGAAATCTACGAGTCGAGTCGAGAAAAAATCGAGACTTCTCCGAGATTCTTCACTTCTCGGGAGTACCCGCCGGCGCGGTTCGCGTCCAAGATCTATTCGCTGAAACCGACGGAAAACGACTCGAACAAATACTTTGCCTTGAGAATCGATTTCCCCGAACCCGAAACCGAGGGGCTCTGCGAGAGCGCTTATCTTTGCTTCGACGAAACGTTCGAGCGGCGCGAGTTTTACGCGATCGAACGCGTCGAGGGGGAAAAATCGCGGGAAACGACGCTTATAAGGCTCGAGGGCGACGAGAGCCCGCTTTGTCTCCGTTTTGATCGTTTTGCCAAAGAAGAGTTTGAGAAAGAGCTCGAAGCGATTCGAGCGCGTTTCCTTAAGTTGGAACCGCCCGGGGCGCGCGACGACGACCGAGTCGAGCCGGCGGAGGACGACGAGCCCGAGCGAGAGGAAGAAGTCGAAAAAGACGACGGCGCTCGATTCGAGGAGGCGCGCGCCGATTTTCTCGTCAAATCGACTCGCGCCCGATTTTTCGTCGAAAGCGAATGCTTCCCCAAGGTCTTGTTGAACGAGAATCGCAACGTCGCCGAAGTCGCGTTGAACTACCTGATCGACGAGCCCGGCGAGCATTTTTGCGCGATTCACAAACTCTACGCGGAGCGGCGCAACGCGGAAAACGACGGTCCTCGGCAAATCAAATACGAGCCGATTCAATTCTCGTCGAGCGTCGTCGACCTCGAACCCCCGGCGGGCGACTCGCGCCGATACCTCGCCCTGCGCCTCGATTTGCCGCGCCCGGAAGTCTCGGCCCTTTGCGCTAGAATCTATTTCCTTTACGACGAAACCCTCGAAAAGCGCGCCTACTTTGCGCTCGAGCGAACGAGCGCGCCAGACGCCCGGGGCCCCGAGGTCTTATTGGGAGACCCCGATCTGTTCGTTTTGCGCTCCAAGACCCCGGACGGGAAGAGTCGGGATTGCGGAGCGACCTTTTCCAAAAGCTCTTTCGACGACGCCCTACTCGAGGCGAGACGGATCTTTTTCGGCGAGCCAAAGCGACAAACCGGTTGGCTTCCTTGGAAAGAAGCGGAGCTCGACGACCCGCTCGATCCCCGACTTAAGTCGAGACGCGCGTTGCGCTGCGTGTTTTCGCGCCTGTCGGAAACCGAGAAGCTCGATAAGATCCAGTCGGTCAATCAAGCGCGAACGAGCCTCGAGCGCGAGCGTCTTCCCTCGATCTTGTTCGAGCCCGGCTTCAAGGATTTCTGGGAAACCCTCCGCGATTTGGTTCGTCAATCGACTCCGATTCTCTGCGCGCTGTGGGAAGAGTACCAAAAGATCCGAGGCAAAATGGAAAAAAAGGGGGCGCCGAAGCAGCGCTCGTTTAAACCGGAAGAATTTTCCGCCGAGGGATTCGAGCTTGGGACGGATCCCCAAACGGGTCGACGGATCGGAGCGGTTTGCGCCAAATTTCCGAAGCCGGAGGCGGGATCGTTCGCGGTTCGCGCCTATATGGTCTTCGACGAGCTCTTCGAGCGCCGCGCCTACTTTACGATCGATAAGGTATGGGAACAAGACCTCGTCGCCCCGACGGGGCGCGAGACGACCTTGAACGGGATCGGTTACGTCGAAGATTCGCCCGCGCTTTTCGAGTACGGAACGTTATTTTTCGAAGAGGATCCGGAAGCGGAGGAGCGAGAAATTCTCCGGATCTTTCTCCGCGATCCCGATCGCGAGGAATTCTCCTTTTGGAAAAGCGATTTGACGGAAGATTTGCGAGGGTTCCTTAAAGATCGCTTTCAGGATCTGTGCGGGGATCGCGCGCGCAAAGCGGCGATGTTTTCGACGTTCTCGCGCGGAATGATCGAGCAAAAGGATCTGCCCTCCAAGTTTATGACGTTGCGCGAGGACGATATGCTCGACTTGGTAAGGCGAATCGCGCGCTGGGATCTCGGCGGGTTTCTCGCGGGTTGCGCGAACTTGGAGGCGGCGGTCGCGGAGGGAAGAACGACCGCGCCGTTGCCGACGATCGAGTCGCGCGCCGGCGAGTTCTTCGTTTTCTTGTTCGAGCGATCCGAGAAAAAAATGCGATTCGTTCGCGAAAAAACGCCCCTCGGCAAGATGAACCTCGCCCAAACGACTTACGACGCGGATCAATTCTCGGCGGAAGCGTTCGCGATGTTGGACCCGGACGGGGAGACGTCCGGGGCGGCGATTCGGATCAATATGCCGGAACCGGAGCGATTCGGGCTTTGCCGTCGGATCTATCTGTGTTTCGGAAAAGGCAATCGACGCGCCTACTTTACGGTCGAGGCGAACAAGCGCGAGGGAAGCTCCTTCGAACCGGACGAGACGTCCCGACTCCGAGGCGTCGACGCGAAAGGGCGCCGCTTGGACTACGACGCGACTTTTGGACCGGGCGAGGAGGACGAGGAACTCGAATTGATTCGCGAGATTTTCTACGACCCGGAATACCCCAAGACCGTTTTGAACGACTTCCTCGGAATATAAACGCGACAGAACCGAACTCAAATCAAGCGCGACCATTAGAAACGGATTGGATCGATGATTCACACTTTTTACGATTCGATGAACGATATCGAAAAACAGACCTATGGTCGCTACATTTTCGAGCGCGAGCTCTTCCCGCGCTACGCGTTCGAAAAAGACCCTAAGGTTTTTATTCCGTTGACCGTCGTGATGGCGAGGGCCCCCGGTCCGTTTTGGGTCGCGGAGTTCGAGGACCGCGCCAAGGCGGTGGAGGCGCTCGGCGGTCGAAAACAGATCCGCTATGAAAAGTCGGACTTCTCGGGAAAGGCGCTCCACTTTACAAAATCTTGGGCGAACGGCAAAATCGAGCCTCCCAAGCGAGGGGCCAAGATCTATCATATGGTTCAAGTCCAACTGCCGGAACCGGAGCGCCCCGGATTGGCTTATCGCGTCTATTTCTGTTACGACGACGAATTAAAACGCCGCGCGTATTATCTCGTCTGGAAGACGGAAAACGGAACCCGAGCGATTAGCGGTATCGATCGGAAGCTCGTCGAGGACGACTACGGAATCGAGCTTCCCGAAGTCGCCCCCGTCGAGGAGGAACTCCCAAAAATCGCGAAAATCTACTTTGAAATCAATCCCCCAAGGCGGTGAACGAGCCGGAAACTCGCTCGCGCCCCGCGGAAGGGGAAATCGACGCGTCCGGTCGACAAACGACGATTCCGCGAGTCGTTCGACCTTTCGCTTTAGATTGTCGCCCGACTCGTCGATAAAAGAGGCGGCGCTTTGCGCCTATCGACCGACAAGTCCGTCCCGCGAGGAGATCCCCGATGAAACGCCGCGACCAACGCGCTCCCCAAACCAGAAAAACTCGATTTGAATCGCTCGAAGACCGAGCTCTGCTGAGCGTCTCGACCGCGGAATACGAAGCGATTCGCGCCGAATACCCGGAACTCGCGCTGCCGGAAACCGCCAAGGAGTTGAACGTCGTCGACGTCGACGCCGCCGCGCTAACCTGCTCAGAGCTTCAAGCCCTCGTCGACGCCGCCGCGAAAACGACCGCCGACGAACTGATCGTCGTTCGAACCTCCTCGAGCGCGAGAGTTTTGGCGCTCGAAGGAAACCCGATCCGAATCGCCGCCGACTCGGAGCTGTTCGGCGCCGTCTCGATCGTCGGTTTTTCCGGGCTCGGGGAGCCTTCCGTTCCGCTGGTCGTCGACACGGGGAGCATGTCTCGAGCGTTCTCGATTTCGTCGAGCCGCGTCGGATTGGCGAATATGGAGCTTGTCGGGGAAACTTGGGTCTTCGACTCGGACGCCGATTACGGTGGCCTAATTCGCGCCCATAGGTCGGTTCTAACGACGGTCGACCTCGAAATATCGCTCGAAACGACCGACGCGCAGGCGGAGCTCTACGAATCCGACTATCTTGCGATCCCAGAGGAATCGAGCGCGGACGCGTCTTCGTCGGCGAGCGCCCTTCCCTCGATCGTCGACGAGGCCCCGGCCGGGGCGAGCGCTTACGACGGGTCCCTCTATATGCTGGGCAACGTTCGCGTTACGCTCGTTTTAATGGAGTCGAACGGAACGATCGACGTCGACGCGACGACTTGGTCCGAGTATCAAATTAACCAAGTCAAGAAACAAGTCCGAATCGGGCTGGACTGGTGGGAAAGCTATTTCGACAAAACCTTCCCCGACTCCAAGATGGACATAAGTTTCACGGTCGACTATCAATACGCGAACAATCCTTTCGAGACGTCGTACGAGCCGATCAATCGCACCTCGAAAAGCGAGAATCTTTGGATCGGAGAGTTTCTAACCGCGCGCGGAATCGAGGGCGACTATTCCGAAAACCAGTCGCATCTCGATAATTTTAGATTTTTCAACGAGACGGTTCGAGTCGCCGCGAACGCCGACTGGGCGGTCTCCGTCGTGGTCGCCAATTCCCGAACCCCCAACGGAACTAGGTTGAACTCCGGCAAATTCACCAACGGTTCCTTCGCGTACACCTGGCGAGGCGGCCCCAGCGTCAATATGACGTACGACAACAACGGCTGGACCATCGCCCGCATGGGCAACACCCTGGCGCACGAGCTGGGCCACGCCTTCTGGGCCCTCGACGAGTACTCCGTCGGACATTACGACGATTTCTCGGGGTACTACGGGATTCAGAACTACAACGCGGAAAACAACCCCGCGCCCGGATTTGTCCAGCAGTCCTCCATTATGGCGGGGTCCTCGATTCAGTTAACCGCGTTCCCCAATCTGCAACTCTCCGATTCCGGGCGCGAAACGATCGGCTGGCGCGACTCCGATTCCGACGGAATCCTAGACGTTCTCGATCTCGAAATGACCCTCGAAAACCCAATCGGGGTTTACGACGCCGCCGCGAGAGCGTATTCCTTCTCGGCGACGAGTCGTCCGGTCGCGCTCGAAAATCTCATCGGCTACTACTCGACCGGAAACGATTCCACGCTCAACGCGGTCGAGGCGCTGCAGTACCGCGTCGACGGAGGCGCTTGGAAAACCGCGACTTTTTACGACCGAACTCAGACCCTCGACGAGAATTGGGAGCCGATCGAATATTTTGTCGACGCGACCGGGTCGGCCGATCTTTCAGAGCTCGAGAGCGGCGAACATTCGATTCAATGGCGAACCTATTGCGTCCGCTCCGGCGTCGCCTCGGAGCTCTTCGAGGACGTCTTTACCGTTGCGCCCGCTCGCGATTTCGACCTCGAACTGTCGACGAGCGAGCCGTTTTATAACAGGCGCGTCCTCGTCGGCGTCGCCACCCCCGGCGCCTCCGTCGATTCCTACCGGTGGTATCGCCTCTCCGAAGACGGAAACGAGACCCTAATCGAAGGCGCGACGAGCGCGAGCTATCTCCCGACCGCCGACGACGTCGGGTTCTATCTAAAAGTCGTCGCGACCGGAAGCGACGACTTCGACGGAGCAATCGCGATCGCGATTTCGGCCAACCCGGTCAAGCGCGCGCTCTCCTCGATTACCCTAACGGCGGCGACGAAAGTCGGAACCCCGATTCGCTCCTATCTGACCCCGAGCGCCGCCACCGTCGAGTACCAATGGTATCGAGGAACCGATCCAAACGACGTCTCCGAGCTCATCGAGGGCGCGACGAGCAAAGACTACGCCCCGACCGAAGCCGACGAGGGGCAATACCTTAAAGTCGTCGCCACCGCCTGCGGAAACTACGTCGGAGAAGCCGCGAGAACCACCAAGATCCCCGTCCCGGGAGTCCCGTTCGAAGTCGCGCTTTCAATAAACGACCCGATCTGCGGCAAACGGGTCAACGCGACCGTCGTTACCCCGGGCGCGCGAGCGAGCGCTTATCAATGGTATCTCGTCGCCGACGACGGATCCGAAACCCTAATCGACGGCGCGACGGGAACCTACTATGTCCCGACCAACGACGATCTCGGATTCCGGCTGAAAGTCGTCGCTACCGGAAAGTGGGAGTTCGAGTCCAAAACGGGAATCGCCGTTACCGCCAACCCGATCAAGCGGTCGTTGTCCTCGCTCGTTTTGACGGGAGCGACGAAAGTCGGAACCCCGATTCGCTCCTATCTGACCCCGAGCGCCGCCACCGTCGAGTACCAATGGTATCGAGGAACCGATCCAAACGACGTCTCCGAGCCTATCGAGGGCGCGACGAGCAAAGACTACGCCCCGACCCAAAACGACGAGGGATATTACCTTAAGGTCGTCGCCTCCGCCTACGGAAACTACCTCGGCGAAGTCGCGAGAACGACCAAAACCGCCGTCCCCGGCGACGCGTTCCAAATCGCCCTCTCCGCGAGCGACCCCCTCTACAACAAGCGCGTCAACGCGACCGTCGTTACCCCGGGCGCGAGCGCCGGTTCTTACCAATGGTACCTCGTCGCCGAGAACGGCGGCGAAACCCTAATCGAAGGAGCGACGAGCGCTTACTATATCCCGACCAACGACGATCTCGGATATCGGCTGAAAGTCGTCGCCACCGGTAAAGGCGAGTTCGCCTCCAAGACGGGAGTCGCCGTTACCGCCAACCCGGTCAAGCGCCAACTCGCCTCGATTACCCTAACGGCGGCGACGAAGGTCGGAACCCCGATTCGCTCCTATCTGACTCCGAGCGTCGCCACCGTCGCGTACCAATGGTATCGCGGAACGAGTCCCGACGACGTCTCCGAGCTTATCGAGGGCGCGACGAGCAAAGATTACGCCCCGACCGAAGCCGACGAGGGATATTACCTTAAAGTCGTCGCGACCGGCTACGGAAACTACGTCGGAGAAGCCGCGAGAACCGCCAAAACCGCCGTCCCGTCCAGTTCGCTCGCGACGCTCGACGAGGACGACGATCTTTTCGATATTTTAGCGACGTCTCTTTTAGAGCGTCCGTAGAAAGCGTTTTATGGAGAACGAATCGATTCCTCCGATTACGGAGCGCCAGAGCGCGGCGTTTTACGCGCTCAAAGGTCTCGCGATTATCGCGGTCGTCTGCGCGCACTGCACCAACGGCGCGGGCGGAGGCGACCTTGCCGCGCTTCTGTTCAAGCTGCGCTCCATTGTCGGAACGCTGGGCGTTCCGTGCTTCTTCTTCGCCTCCGGGTACTTTTACAAGCGCTCGAGCGGCGACACCCTGAATTTCTGGCGCAAAAAGATCCCGACGATCTTTGTCCCCTGGCTCGTCGCCGCAATCCTAACCTTTGCCTACTGGACTCTAAAAGACCGAAACTTCGCCGATTTGCTCGTCCGATTCGTCAAGTGGTTCTTGGGAATCGGGTCGTGGTTCTACTTTATGACCGCGCTGATCTGCTGCTTCGCCTGGTTCAAAATGGCGAAGGATCGGTTCGACCTCTGGACGACGATGGCCCTGACGATCGGCTCGATGGTCGCGACGCGCCTCGGATATATTCCGAAAGGCGAATGGTTCACCGAGTACGTCAATCCGTTCAACTGGCTCGGTTTCTTCGCGCTCGGAATCTGGGCGCGGAGATACGCGGAAAAGCGCCTCTTCGAGCAAAAACGCCCGGTCTGGTTCGCGCTCGGTCTTTTCGCGCTAATCGCGGGGGTCCGCGCTCGCTTTTACTATAACGACTTCGCCGACGCCGAGGGGAACCCGATCGTCGGATATTTCTCGTTCTTCGCCTTACCGATCGAGCTCGGCGCGCTCGTCGTCGCGCTGGGACTCGCGAATCTGCTGCGAAAAAGTCGATTCTTCGTCGATTTGGGAAAGAAGTCGTTCGCGGTCTATTTTTACCATATGCCGATCGTCGGAATCGTTTGCGCCCTCTTTAAGAGGTTCGAAGGCCCGGCGACTCCGGTTTTAGTCGTCGCCGCTCCGCTCGTCGCGGTTCTCGTCGCGTATCTCGCGCTGCTCCTCTTGGAGTTCGTCGCGAAAAAATTGCGTTTGACGCCCGCCTTGACGCTCCTTGGATTGCGATAAAATTAGTTAATGCGCGACGGGTAGAAGACCCCGCGAACGTTTCGCGACGCGCGCAAAGCCCCGCGGCGCTCCTCCCGAGCGCTCGGTAACAAAGGACGTTGCAATATGTTGGATTTTAACGATCTCGTCTCGAAAAAGGAATCGTTGTCGCTCGTCGGTTTGGGATACGTCGGTATGCCGATCGCGATCGCGTTCGCTCGCAAAATTAACGTCGTCGGATTCGATCTGAACAAAGCCAAGATCGACCTGTACAAATCCGGAGTCGATCCCACGCGCGAAGTGGGCGACGAGGCGATTAAAAACTCGACCGTGCTCTTTACCTCCGACGAAGCCGACCTTCGCAAAGCGAAGTTCCACATCGTCGCCGTTCCCACCCCCGTCTACGACGACCACACCCCCGACCTGACCCCCGTCGAGAGCGCCAGCGAGATACTCGGCCGCAATCTGACCAAAGGTGGCGTCGTCGTGTTCGAGTCGACCGTGTACCCCGGCGTGACCGAGGACGTCTGCGTTCCGATCCTCGAGCGCGAATCGGGCCTGAAATGCGGCGTCGACTTTAAAGTCGGCTACTCCCCCGAGCGCATCAACCCGGGCGACAAAGTCCACCGCCTCGAAACGATCACCAAAATCGTCTCCGGCATGGACGAGGAAACCCTCGACTTGGTCGCCAAAGTCTACGAGCTGGTCGTCGAAGTCGGCGTCCACCGCGCCCCTTGCATCAAAGTCGCCGAGGCGGCGAAAGTTATCGAAAACAGCCAGCGCGACGTCAATATCGCGTTTATGAACGAGCTGTCGATCATCTTCAATAAGATGGGAATCGATACGAAATCGGTCCTCGAGGCCGCGGGAACCAAGTGGAACTTCCTAAAATTCACCCCCGGCTTGGTCGGCGGGCACTGCATCGGGGTCGACCCCTACTATCTCACGTACAAGGCGGAAGACCTCGGGTACCACAGCCAGATCATCTTGTCGGGGCGGCGTATCAACGACGGCATGGGCAAGTACGTCGGCGAGAGCTGCGTCAAGACCCTTATCAAGTGCGAAAAGCAAGTCAAGAACGCGCGCGTCGCGATTCTCGGGTTCACCTTTAAAGAGAACTGTCCCGACACGCGCAACAGCAAGGTCTTCGATATCGTCAAGGAACTGCGCGAGTACGGAATCGAGCCGATCGTCGCCGACCCGATCGCCGACGCCGCCGAGGCCAAGAGGTTGTACGGCGTTCAATTCGTCGATCTCTCCGATATTCGCGACATGGACGCGGTGATTCTCGCCGTCGCCCACAAAGAGTTCTCGCACTTCTCGATGAAAGACGTCGACGCGTTCTTTGGCAAAGGCCCCAAAGCGCTCCTCGATATCAAGGGAATCCTTGACCGCGCCGAATACGAAAAGGCGGGGTACGCCTACTGGCGCCTGTAAATCGTTCGAATCCCGCGCTTTTCGCGCCGTTTCTTTCTCCAACGCGCTCCGGAACTCGCTTCCCGAGCGCGTTTTTTCGTTCGGCGAGCCGCCGCGCGCAATAAAAAACGGCGATTCCGCTCGGGAATCGCCGTCGCTTGTTTCAACGCTCGACCGGCGCGTCAGCGCAGCGAGATCTCGTTCGCTTTGAGGAAGTCGAGGAACTTTTGGTGGAAGTCTTCGATTTCTTCCCCCGTCAGGGTGCGATCCAAGGCTCCGATTTCGTAGCGGAACGAATAGCTCCCCGTCCCCTTCTCCATTCCCTTGCCCTTATAGGACGTTAGGAACGAGCGCTTGAGAACGAGCGGATGCGAGAACTCGTCGAGCTTCGCGGCGAGCCCTTCGTACCCCGACTCCAAGGGCCAAACGAGGGAGAAGTCTTGCCAAGAGCCGGGGAACTTCGGAGGCTCCGTAAAGACGCAAGTCGGATAGATCGAGCCGGGGAAACGATCGAGCTCCAGCTCGAACCAAACGACCTGTCCCCCTTCCGGAGAGACGACTTCCAGCGCCTTCTTGTCGAGAACCCCGAGCGCGCCGACATAGGCGTCGCCGCAATAGATCTCGACCGAGTAATCCGCCTTCTGCCAAGGGGATTTGTCCTCTTTCGTCGCGACGAATCGCAGCGCGTCTTTTCGCTGGGCGTAAATTTCGCCTAGGTCTTCGATCGCGCCCTTGATTTCGAGGTAATGATCCTCCAAATCCCCCGTCTGGGCGAAACTTAGCCCGGAAAGACGGCGCTCCTCCCGACATTTCTCGGCGCTGTCGACCGGCTTGCGCTGGTCGTCGACCGCCCCGATCAGGAAATAAACCCGACCGATCTCGAAGATCCGGAACGAGTCGCGATAAGGGCGATTCTTCGCGACGAGCGCGAGCAGGTTCGGCATAAGGGTCGTTCGCAGCCGCGCTTCGTAGGGAGCGACGGGGTTGAGCAACTCGAGCGTCGCGCCCGGGTCGAACCCAAGTTTCGACGTCCATTTGTCGTTGAACCACGAGTAGTTGTGAACTTCGAGGAATCCTCGCCCCGACGCCAAAAGCCGGCGCGCGCGATGCTCGAGTTTGATGTAGTCCTCGTAGAGCAACGGCTTGATCGGCGCGGTCGGCATGACCGGCTCGATATTGTCGAATCCGAAGATTCGCGAGACTTCCTCGACGATATCCTCCTCGATCGAAATATCTTTTCGACTGCGGAACGGAGGAACTCCAACGCGAAGGGTTCCGTCGGGCAGGAAGTCCGCCTCGAACTGAATCGAGCGAAGGATCTCGAGGGTCTTCTCTTTCGGGAAATCGACCCCGACCAGCGCGTTCATCCGCCCCGGCGCCAATTCGATATAGCGCGTCTCGTCTTGAAGATCCCCCGCGAGCGAGAATCGAGTCTCCACTTTGAACGGAACGCCGGCCTCTTCGACGAGCTTCAAGATGCGCTCGGTTCCGACCTTAACGTTCGCGGGGGGTTGCGTCTTCTCGTACCGCTGGGAGGCGTCGGTGCGCAAATTGAGCCGCCCGGACGTCTTGCGAATTCGCTCCGCGCGGAAGTTCGCGGACTCGAGCATAACGCGAGTCGTTTTCGGGGTAATTTCGGTCTCGAGCCCTCCCATGATTCCCGCGATCGCGACCGGCTTGTCGCCGTCGCAAATCATTGTGTCCTCGGGTATCATTTTGCGCTCGACCCCGTCGAGGGTGGTAAAACCCCCCTCTTTGCCCATCGGCGCGACGCGAATACTAGAAACCGTGTCGGCGTCGAAGGCGTGGGTCGGTTGCCCAAGCTCGAGGGAAACGTAGTTCGTCAGGTCGACGAGCAGGTCGTAAGTCCGCTGCCCCAAGACGTGAAGGCGACGCTGCATCTTAATCGGGGACGGAACGCGCGTCGAGTTCGCCTCGATACTGAAGACGATCCCCGAATAGCAAAGGCAGTTCTCGTCGGCGATCGCTACCGGAAACGCCGGAAGATCGTTGAATTGGTCGACGGAAAGGCGCGGATACGGCTTGAGCTCGCGGTGGAAAATCGCCGCCAATTCGCGCGCGAATCCGTAGTGCCCCCACAGATCCGGACGGTGCGTCAAACTCTTGTTGTCGATTTCGATAAGGCAGTCGGTCGCGGGAACGTAATCGGCGAAGGGAACCCCGGTCTTGGTCGAGGCGGGGCATTCGAAGAGAATCTCATGCCAGGAACTCATACCGAGCTCGCCGGCGGCGCACAGCATCCCCTCGCTGGGGCGCCCGTAAAGTTCCGCCTTCTCGATCGTTTTGTCGCCGAGAACGGTTCCGGCGGGCGCGAACGGGGCCTTCAGCCCAACGCGCGCGTTCGGAGCCCCGCAGACGGTCTTGTAGGTTCGGTCGCCGCAGTCGACTTCGCAAAAAGTTCGCGTCTTCCCGTCGGGGGTCTCGAAGGGCGTCGCCGAAACGATTTCGCCGACTAAAACGCCGTCGACAAAACGTGTTACGGGGCAAACGTCCTCGACCTCGGCGGTCGCCATCGTGAGCTTGTCGGCGATCGTCTTGGGATCGAAACCGGAAAGGTCGACGAAATCGGAAATCCAGTCAAGAGAAATAAACATAACGTCCTCTCAGGCGTCCAAGCGAAAACGTCGCCGCGACTTTAAAACGGCTCGCGGCGACGAGCGATACGGTTCCTCGCCGATAAATTTAGTTCTCGAGCAACCAAACGAGCAGCCCTTTTTGGGCGTGCATGCGATTGGCGGCCTCCTCAACGACCCTGCTTTTCGGCGAGTCGATGACCTCGTCGGTTACTTCGAGCCCGCGACGCGCCGGGAGGCAGTGCATAAAGATCGCCTCGGTTCGCGCAAGACCCATAAGCTCCGCGTTGACCTGATAGGGCCGGAATTTCTCGAGGCGCTCTTTTTCCTCCGCCTCTTGCCCCATGCTGACCCAGACGTCGGTGTACACGACCCGCGCCCCGCGAACCGCCTCGGAAGGATCCTCGATTCGCGCCAGCTTAAAGCCGGGCTGGCGCTGAGCCGTCAGCGCTCGTATTTCCTCGTCCGAAAATTCGTGTCCCTTCGGGGAAGAAACCGCGATCTGACAACCGAGCATCGCCGACGCCTCGACCAAACTCGCCGCGACGTTGTTCGAGTCGCCGATCCAGGCGATTTTAACGTCCTCGAACGTTCCGAACTCCTCTTTGATCGTCATCATATCGGCGAGCGCTTGGCAAGGATGCGCCTTGTCGGTCAGCGCGTTGATCACGGGAACGCTCGAATACTTTGCGAACTCGCAAACCGTCTCGTGCTTCTTGGCGCGAAAACTTATGCAGTCGACCATCGAGCTCAAAACGCGCGACACGTCGGGAATCGATTCTCGCGAGCCGAGACCGATATGGCGCTCTTCGAGCAACATAGAGCCGCCGCCGAGATGCGCCATCCCCGCCTCGAAGCTCACTCGGGTGCGGAGGGACATCTTTTCAAAAATTAGCCCCAAGACCTTTCCGTCGAGACGTTTGGGACGAATCCCCCTTTTGAAATCCGCCTTGAGTTCCTCGGCGATTTTAAGAATCGTCTTCAATTCTTCAACGTCGAGATCGCCGAGCGTTAAAATGTGTCGGAGGGGTTTCATATCAGGCTCCCTTCTTCAATGCGTCTTCTAGAACGCCGAGACCCTCGTCGAGCGTCTCGAACGGTATGTTGACGGCCGGCAGCATGCGAATCACTTTGCCGTGCGTGCAGTTAATGAGGAGACGGTTTTCCATGCAGAGCTCCACGAAACGAGAGCCCTCGATCTTGAGCTCGATTCCGATCATCGCCCCGACCCCGCGAACTTCTTGGATTATGTCCATTTCGCTCGCCCATTTGGCGGCTCTGTCTTTGACGCGCTTCTCGACCTCCTTGGCGCGCGCGAGGAGCCCTTCTTCCTCGATCATTTTGATCGTCGCGATCCCCGCCGCCGCCGCGACCGAGTTCCCGCCGAACGTCGACGCGTGCATCCCTTTGCGCAAGCTCGGGGCGAGCTCCCGTTTGCAAAGCATCGCGCCCGCCGCGACCCCGCCGCAAATCGTCTTCGCGAGCGTCATGACGTCGGGAACGACGTTAAAGTATTGGTAAGCGAACCATTCGCCGGTTCGTCCGACCCCGGTTTGCACTTCGTCGAAAATGAGAACCAAATCGCGCTCGTCGCACAATTTGCGCAAACCTTGCAGGAATTCGAGGCTCGGCACGTTGACGCCCCCTTCCCCCTGGATCGGCTCGAGCATGATTCCGGCGGTCTCGTCGTCGATCGCCGCCTCGACCCCCGCGAGATCGCCGTAATTGCAGTAGACGAAACCGGGAAGAAGCGGTTCAAGACCGTCGTGGTACTTCTGCTGCGCGGTCGCGGTAACCGTCGCCATCGTGCGACCGTGGAACGAGTTGTAGAACGTGATAATCTTATATTTTCCCTTGGGGGAACGCAACCGCGTCAGTTTAATCGCGGCCTCGTTCGCCTCGGCGCCCGAGTTGCAGAAGAACGCCTTGCCTCCGAAACTTCGCTCGGAAAGCATTTGCGCCCATACGCCCTGTTCCTCGGTGTGCCAGCTATTCGGAACGTGAATCAGGCGCCCGACCTGTTCGCGTATCGCGTTGGCGATCGGCTCGGGCGCGTGCCCCAGCATATCGCAACCCCAACCGGGGAAGAAGTCGATGTAGCGAACGCCCTCGGCGTCCCACAAATAGGAGCCTTCTCCGCGAACGAGCGCGACCGGATAGCGCGTGTAATTCGGAATAACGAATTGATCAAAAAGGGAAATAATTTCTTGCGAACTTCTGGACATAACGTTCGTCTCTCTTATATCGCTTACTTGTCTAGATCGCGGCGAGGTCGAATCGAAGCTCAAACGGAGCGCTTGTCGACAATCTCGGTTCCAACGCCCTGACTGGTAAATATTTCTAACAGAATCGAATGCCGGAGACGACCGTTGATGATGTGGATCTTCTCGACCCCTCGCTCGATCGTTTTAAGACACGATTGAATCTTCGGAATCATCCCGCCGACGATCGCCCCGGAAGCGAGCAGTTTGCGCGCCTCGTCGGCGGTGAGCGAGTCGATCATCGAATTCGGATCGTTTGGATCGGTCCGAACCCCGTTCACTTCGGTAACGAAAATCAACTTGCTCGCGCGAAGCTGTTTCGCGACTTCCGTCGCCGCGACGTCCGCGTTCACGTTCAGACCGTGTCCGCTACCGTCGTCCATCAGCGTGTACGAGGGAATGATCGGAATCGTCCGCTTGTCGCAACATTCGAGAATTTTGTCGACGTCGACGCGCGTTACCTCTCCGACCCAGCCGAGATCCACCTCTTGCCCCGAGTCGTCCTTAACCGTCGTTTTGCGACCGTAAAGCGCGTTTGTGTCGAACGCCGGGGAAAGAGATTTCGCCGCCCCGCCGTAAAACTTGATTTCGTCGACGATATTTTGCGAGATCTTTTTCGCCAAAACCTCGCGAACCACCCCGAGGGTCGCCTCGTCGGTGTACCGGCGCCCTTGGACGAATCGGGGCGCGATTCCCGCGTCCGCCGCCGCTTGACTAATCGCGGGCCCTCCTCCGTGGACGACGACCGGCTTCATGCCGACCGTCTCCATAAAAACCAAATCGGTCATTAAGTGCATCATGGCGACCTTGTCTTCCATCAGACTGCCGCCCAACTTAATGACCGTAACCTTACCGCGATGCTCGCGGATCCATTTCATCGCCTCTATCAAGACGTCGGCTTTTTCGCTGGCCAATCTCGTCATCATCGCGACCTCTCGCGGCGGGAATCTCCCAAGACGCGCTCAACGAGCGCTCGCCGCAATAAAATAAACAAAGGTTTTGCGTCTTAACGCGCCCGAATGCCGGCGCGCGATAATGCGCAAAACCCGTCGAAGAAATCGGTCGTCGAGCGCTCGACGCGACGCCGAAGCGACGCGCGCGAACCCCCGCGCCCCCGATCCGCGAATATGCTCAGTCGCCGACGTAAGGCATGAGAGCCATGAAACGAGCTCGTTTCACGGCCGCCGCGACCGCGTGTTGGCTAACGGCGGAACAACCGGTCTTGCGACGGCTGATGATTTTGCCTTGACGACTGGTCAGTTTCTTGAGAAGTTCGACGTCTTTATAGTCGACGAACATCGGTCGAGGTCGCTCGCCGTTGATCGCCAACGGATCTTGTTTCTTAGCGCGAACCTTCGCCTTGGAACGCTTGCGATTGATGCGATTCTTCTTAAATGCAGCGGGCTTTGCCATATTTCTACCAGCTTCTCTCTACCAGCTTCAACTTCTGCCAATAAACGTTGTCGTAACGCCGCGCTCGCGAACGCGCGGCAAAGCGCCGTCCCATTTTCCTCGATTGCCCGACGCGAGGCGGATCACAATGCCAAGCGATCGGACGGCGGCGACGTCGCGAGGAAAAAATCGCGGGTATAGACGCGCATTTCGAAAGTATAACCCCCGTTCGCGTCTTCGCAAGGGGGGCCCCCAATTTTTCGCCGAAATAGCGCCAAGCCCCGGGGGCGTTTAGCGCTCGTTCTCAACCCTGGCCAACGAGCCGACGCGTCGCGAAAGCGCGTCCTTCTCAAGAGCGTCGACCAAGCGTCCCGTCGCCAAATTAAGGGTCTCGATCTCGCGAGGGCCGATGGAGCGGTCGTCGTCGCTAAAGAACCAAGCGACGCCAAGAATCGTCGTTTCGGATATAATCGGAACGCAAATGGAACACTGGAAATCCTCGGGGGCCCGCCAGTACTCCGCCATATAGTCGTCTCTAACGATCACGGCGTTCCCGAGAAGCGCCTCGAGCTCGGCTCGAGCGCTCGCCAGCGGACGAGGAGGCTCGAGAAATCGATCGGCGGGAAGCCCCCAAACCGCGCGGAGCGAAAGCTCGGAGGTGGCGTCGTCGAGCAAATAGAGAGAGGCGGCGCAAAAACCGCCCAGCGCGAGGGCTCCGGAGCGAAGCGCGTCCCGCAATCGACCCGAGGCGGCGGCGCGCGTCTTTTCGAAAGACTCCTCCCCGGGAATCGCGGAAACCGCCAATTCCTCCTCCAGGGAATCGACCGTCGCGCGCCATCGGTAATTCTCCGACAACTGGGCGGCAAGCGCGCTCGCAAGCGCGCGAGCCGCGCTCCAATCGACGCGAGCAGAGCTCGACGAATCTCGCTCTAGCGCCAGAAAACCGTAGATCTTGACCGATTCCTCTCCGATCGGAAAAACCGACCGATTCTCGCTCTCGACCAACGTCGCGCTTTCGGAAGAACCGGCGCGAACGAAACGAAGATCAAAACCGACCGCTTCTCGATACGCGCGAAGCGTCTCCGGAAGACTCGCGACGAAAGGAACCTCGAACGGTTCGATTCCGAGATTAAGCGTGGAAATTTCGCGTTGTCGTTCTTCGTTGTGTTCGTCGAGCATTTGCAAGTAAACCCGATAATGGACCGTCGTTCAAAATGTCGCGCGCTCCCAGACCAAGCTTGGTCTCGTCGAGCGCGTTACAAACAATCGTCGAACGCGGGACAAAATTACAAAAAAACTAGACTCGACTCGCTTTTTCCGTTTGAGACGATTGTGAACGATCGCGACGGTTTTATTGTGGACCGTCGTCCTAACGCCTCGACAAAAACCGCTCAATCGTTAGAATCCTCTCAACTACTCAAGGAAAGAAAAAAAAGAAAAAAAATGGGGGGGCGGCGGTTCCAATTTGACGACCGCGATATTATGATATATGAGATAGAGTCGGGGGCGCTCGCCCCCGTCGAAACGAGACGTCGCGGACGCGCGACGCCGCGCCATAGTCTGGGTCCCCTTGCGGCGACCTCGGAGACGAGCGCACTTGATACGAGGTTTTTCCGAATGAAACGACAATTCGCAATTAGTTTGATCGTCCCGTGCATATTCGCTCTTTGCGCGTCGGCCCTCGCCGACGCGCCCGGCGCTCTCGTACCGGAGACGAGCGCCAACTCCGCGGGGCTAACGCGGGCTTGGTTCGCTCAAGCGACGCTCCAAAGAGGAACCGAATGGGTAACGAGCGCGACGGTGCAAGACGGGACGCTCTTTACGACGACGGACGGGGGTCGTTTGCAAGCGTTCGACGCGGAAACTGGCGCGAGCCTGTGGTCCGCGGAAACGGGAACCGGTTATCTCCTTCCCCCTTCGGTCAATAGCAAAGTGGTCGCGGCGATATGCGGAACGAACCTCTTGGTCTTTGATCGTTTCACGGGCAAGAAACTTCGCGAGACGCGTCTGTACGGAAATCCTTCGGCCGGACCGCTCGCGAGCGAGCGCGAGATATACGCGCCGAGCTTCTCGGAGCGTATTACCTCGTACAAGCTCGTCGAGGAAGAATCGGAATCGAAGAAAGTCGCTTCCACGGTGAATTCGATGTCGGCGAGCGTCGACAACCTCGGTAAAGCGGGCGATTACTGGCAAAAGAAATTCGCCGAGCTGAAAGCGTCGGCGGAAGAGTCGAGCTATATGATCGCCGATCTGGACGCGAACCGCCCGAATCCCTGCGCGTCGTTCGGAGTCGTGTCGAACGTTCCGATCCTCGCGACCCAATCCTACGAAACCGATTATATCGGTTGGGTTTCCGACAAGGGCTGGCTCGTTCTGGGGCGCCAGATTCGCGAAGCCTCCTCCAATCCGTTCCGGTTGCACGTTAAATTCCAAGTGCGCCCCAACTTCTCCTACGTTACCCGCTCGCGCATTGGCAACAAGGCCTTGATTCCGCGCGACGACGTCCAAGCGTCCCCCTTCTTCTTCGAAAAGGACCTCAGCGCTCAAAGCTTGGCCCTGGCCGAAGACAAGCGCGTCGGGGGTTTGATGATCGTTGGTTCCGAGTCCGGGCACGTCCACGCCTTCAACGACGTGACCGGCGAGCTCCGATGGACCTTCCTTACCCGATCGTCGGTCTCGACTCGAATCTCGGCCTTTGACGACGCGGCTTACGTCCCGTCCGAAAGCGGGGATCTCTTCGCGATCAATATGAAAGACGGTCGCGAGAAGTGGGAATGCCCCGACGTCAATAAAGTCCTCGCCGCCTCCAAGACCCGCCTGTACGCGATCGACACGGTCGGTCGTCTCGTCTCCATTAATCGCGACAATGGAAATCGCGAGTCCGTTTTGGACGTCGGCCGACCCGATTTCCAGGTGTTCAATCGCTACACCGACCGCGTTTACCTAGTCTCTCGCGACGGTTTGGTTCAATGCCTCCGCGAAACGGGCCAAGTCGAGCCGGTTAAGCATTGCTCCTCTTGCGCCGAGATCGCCGCGAAGATCCGCGCCGAGATGGGCGTCGAGGAAAGCGCGACCCCCAACGGCGCCGCGGCCGCCAACGACGCCGCGAAAGCCGGCGACGCCGCGCGCCCCGAATCCGCGAAGGCGGAGGATGAAAAGGCGGAAGAGGACGTCGGAACCAACTTCTTTGACGACGAGGAAGACGAGGACGGAGACGGATTCGAAGACGAAGACGAGGAAGACGGCGGCTTCGGAGACAACGAAGAAGACGATTCCGATCCCTTCGCCGACGACGGCGACGACGATTTCTAAAACGCGCCTCGTCGCGTTGTAAATTTGTCGGCGCGCGGCGGATACCGTTCCTCCGCGCGCTTTTTTTATCCTCGAACAAACCGGAAAGGTTCCGACGATGATCTTTCGAGCGTTATTCCCATTGCTTTTCGCGATCGCGGCGGTCGCGGCGCCCTCCGTCGCCGCCGATCTCGATCTTTCCGTTTTGCCCCCGACCTCGGATCGCGCCCCCGAGCCGACGCCTCATTTTCCTAGTCGAGTCGCCGCGTTCGTGTGGCGAAACTGGAATCTGGTCGATCTCGACCGAGCGGCGGAAACGATCGGAGCGAGTCCCGACGATCTCAAAGCGATCGCCGACGCGATGGGGCTCCCGGAATACGTCGCGCCCAAATGGGATCCCGCGCGCTCCTATATAACGATCGCGCGCCGCAATTGGTCGCTGCTGCCCTACGAACAGCTGTTGACTCTCTTAAATTTCGAGCCTAAGGAGTTCGCGGAAAAGTTGCGCGAAGACGATTTTCTCTCGGTCAAACTCGGCGCGAAACCCAATTGCGAACCGTTGGTCTACCTAGCCCCGACCGAAGAGGAACTCGAGGCGGCCCGCAAAATCGCCGAGCGCGTTCGCGACGTCCTGGGCGACGAATCGACTCTGGCGGAGACCCCGAGATTCTCGTTTCTCGACGACTTTTCCGGCGAGGTCGAAGCGCCCGAGCTAGCGGCGAGCGAAACGTCTTCGGAGAGCGAGCGCTTCCAAATCCGTTACCTTCACTCCTACTTCGCGGTCTTCGGCGACCCGTTGCTGCGCGACAGTTCCGAGCTCTATCCCGACAAATTGCTCGAAAAGTTGCGCGAACGAGGTATCAACGGCGTCTGGCTGCACTCGCTCTTGCGCGACTTGACTCCGGGAACCGACGATTTCCCCGAATTTGGCGAAAAATCGGAGATTCGCCGCGCCAATCTGCGCGACTTGGTCGCTCGAGCCAAGCGCTTTGGAATTGACGTTTATCTCTATATGAACGAGCCGCGCGCCATGCCGACGAGTTTCTTCGAGACCCGTCCGGAAACCCGAGGCGTCGAAGAGGGCGCCTATTCGGCGATGTGCGCGTCGTCTCCGAAGGTTCGACGCTGGCTCTCCGACTCGCTCGCCTTTCTGTTTAAGGACGTTCCCGGACTCGGGGGCGTCTTTACGATCTCCGGTTCGGAAAATCTCACGACCTGCGTTTCTCACGGACGATTCGCCTCGTGCGAGCGCTGCTCGAAACGTACGGACGCGGAATTAATCGCCGATCTGAACGCCGCGATCGAGGAGGGCGTTCACCGTTCCGCTCCCGACGCCAAAGTGATCGTCTGGGACTGGGGCTGGCGAGGGCACGCGATCGCGACCGACATTGTCGAAAAGTTGCCCAAAAACGTGTGGCTGCAATCGGTTAGCGAATGGGCGACGCCGATCGAGCGCGGCGGGGTTCCCGTTTCCGTCGGGGAATACTCGATTTCGGTCGTCGGACCGGGGCCCAGAGCGCTCGCGCATTGGGACGCGGCGAAGAAGGCGGGACTGAAGACGATCGCGAAATGCCAGTTCAATTCGACTTGGGAACTCGCGTCGATCCCGACGATTCCGGCGCTCGACTTGGTCGCGAAACACGCCAAGAATCTCGCCAATTCCGGAGTTGACGGGGTTATGGCGGGGTGGTCGCTGGGAGGTTATCCGTCGGTCAATCTCGAGACGGTGCAAGCGTTCGCCGCCAATCCCTCGGCGACCGAGGACGAGATTCTCGATCTAATGGCGACCCGGCTCTTCGGAACCGAGGGCGCCCCGTTGGCGCGCCAGGGTTGGACGACCGCCTCCAAAGCGTTCGAGGAATTTCCCTACGGAGGGTCCGTCGTTTACGACGCGCCGAATCAAATCGGACCGGCGAATCTTTTGCGACTCGAGCCGACCGGTTGGCCCGCGACCATGGTCGGAATCCCCTATGATCATCTCGACGCGTGGCGCGGACCTTATCCGCCCGAGATTTTCGCGAGCCAAATGGAGAAATGCGGCTCGGGGTTCCTTCAAGGGGCGGCGAGTCTGGCGAAAGCCGCGCGAATCGCCCCCGAAGAGCGAAAAGAGGAGGCCCTAGCCCAAGCGAGATACGCCGAAGTCGCGGGGGTCGTTTATCTAAGCGTCGCGAATCAAACTCGATTCGTTCTCTTGCGCGATAGAATGGCGGAACTTAAAAAACAATCGACCGCGACCGAGGCGCGCGCCGAGCTCCGCGAATGCGCCGAGCGCGCGATCGAACTCGCCAAAAACGAAATCGAGCTCGCGAAGCGATTGCGCCGCGCCGCTATGGAAGACTCTCGCGTCGGATTCGAGTCGACGAACCAATACTGGTTCGTCCCGAACGATTTAGTCGAAAAAATCGTCTCGTGCCTCGATATTATCGAGCGACTCGAGGCTGAAAAATAGCCCGTTGAAAGACGACCGCGGATCGCGGGAAACTCGAATAAAAAAGCGACCGGAAAGAATGTCCGGTCGCTTTTCTTATTTCAAACCCAATCCAAAAGAATCGACGCCCTTCCGCGCTCGACCTCTTAGCGACGCAAACTCCAAATGGCGACCGAAATGGCGAGGAGAACGACGATCCCCGCCACCATGGCCACTTTCCAGAGGAATTCGCTGTCGAGCCGAATTCTAAGCTCGCGTCTCGGGGCTTGGCTTCGGGGCTCGGACGGGGCTCGTTTGAAACCGAGCTTCGCGATCCGACTCGGCGCCTCGGACTCTAGCGCCACCGTCTCGGTCGACTCCAACTCCACGCTCTCGCTCTCGCGCGCGGAATCCTGGCGCGACTTTCGCGGAATCGCGGGAGGAACGGACGCGGACTCCGGCGAATAGGCGTCGAACGACTCTTCGGGATTAAAACCGGGCGTGATCTCAAATCGAACGTCCCCGTCTCCCTCGTTCGCGAAAAAGGGAAATTGCGCTCGACCGAGCTCTTGAGCCTTCCGATTCGTGAACTGCACCGCGTGTCCCGCCACCGAATCGAAAGACCCTTGATAGCGCTTCGCGTAGGAGAAAAGACCGTCGATCAAATTCGAGGTGAAAAGCCCCCGCTCTCCCTCGATTAGGTCCGAGGGGCGCTCGTTGGGAGACGCGGCGCTCAACACGGCGAACCGGTAGCCGGGCTCGGTTCGACGAATGTATTTCTGCAAGATGCGAACGTCCTCCGACTCGACGGAAGTCGGAGCCCCGTCGACCGTAATCGGGCGACAGTCGACGATAAAACAGGCGTCGCGCGCGCGAAGGCGAATCGTGGCGCTGAGCATCGAACCCAGGGAAACGCTCGCGTTTTTCGCGTTGTCGGCGGAGAAACCCTCGAGACAGAAACGCCGCTTTCCGTCTTCGGACACGTAACCTCGACCCCAGAATCCGACGATCAAGGAGTCCAACGGATCTCCCTGAAGCGCCAAATCGAACTGCCGCTCGATATTCGTTCGAGTGGGAAGAAATCCGTAAGCGCTCTGCGAAGAAAGCGTAACGATCTCGGAATCCTTAAAATTCCAGCACTTTTTAAGAATTCGAGCAAAAGCCGACGCGTCGGCCGGCGCGGACCCGCCCTTGGGAACGCCGGGCTCGTCCACGCAAATTAAGACCGCTAACTTCGCCATTGCAAACTCCTATAAAGTCCGTCCCGTCGAGGTCTCGCCCCGTTCGCTCGACTCCGACGATCTCGCGAAATGCGCCCGTCGCCTAGCGGACGCAATACCCTAGCCCCCATTATACTCGCTTTTTCCAAATACTCTAGCGAGGGTTAAGAAAAAACGAACAATTCGAGAAACGTTCAATAGCGCGACGTCGCCGGTTCCGTCGTTTCAAACGCGACTCGGTCAAAAACGAGCGAAACCGGGCTCGCGACTCACTCGACCGACTTGCCCCAAAACTCGAGTTCGGTGATTCCGCTCCATTTCAACGGGTAAGAAACCTCCAAATCGGTTAACTTGACGCTTCGAACGCGTCGTAGCGGAAATTCGAAAACCTGCGGTTCGGCGGTTTTGCGAAGGGTAATTTTCTCGAACGAGCCGTCGGAAAAACGCAAGGTCGCGGACTTCCAGACGTCGTCGTGAGGGAAGTCGGCGCGAACGTAAATCACCGCCTTGTCGATCTCGACCTCGCAACCGAAATCGACGTTCAACCACAAATCGGTTCGCAAATGCGGTCCCCAAGAGGGGAATTTCGGACCGTGCCCTTTGTTCTCCGTTTTGCCGTCGACGACGTTTTTCGCGGCGAACTCGTCCAAATAGGCGTACTCGCTATTGGAAGTCGCGTGCGGATAATAGGCGTACACGTCGGCGTCCCCTTGAACGTCTTTCGGATTGAGAGCGACGTTGCGATAGACGTTCTGCGCCCCGCTCCGTTTCGCGACCGAGGGGGCGCGCCGCGCCAAGAACCCGTTGATAAACTGGTTCCGCTCCTCGATTCCTCCGAGCGATACTTGCGGGAACTCGGCCAAGCTCGGCTCCTTGCCGGTTCGGCGATAATCGAGCAATTTAAAAACGTCTTCGGCGACGATTTTCTCCATATTCGCGCGCTTCGTCAGATAGTAGGCGTACGTCGCGCGCTCGTCGCGAGTCCAGTTGTTTTCCTCTTCGTAATCTCCGCAGTAGGGAACCAGCAAGTCGATCCAAAGGGCGATCGTTCGCAACGATCTCTCGTCGATTCGAACGTCCTTGTGGTTCTCGTCGCGCCCCCCGACGACGCCGTTTTCGTCGCGGAACAGCGCGATCAAAGGGCTCTTCGCCGCCCCGGACTTATAGGGCGGCAGTAGCTCCGGCCCCTCTTGGATCCCGATCCACCGAGCGCGAGCTCCGTCGTGGTTTCCGTAATTGGTCAGATTCAAATACGCTTGGCTAAAGGTTCGACCGGAACCGTTGTTAATCTCGATTCCCTTGGGATCGGTCGCGGTATCGCCGAGGAGGCTGAACGGGGCGTCCCCCTTCCCGGTGTGGCAGCGAACGCAATGGTGGTCGAGGATCGGCTGGACGTCGCGCTGGAAACTAAAACCGGCGTTCTGGAAACGCCCCGCGCCGGGGAAGAGCTCCGGAGCCGGTTTCGACGCCTCTCTCTTGAGCGCGAGCGAAGTCGAGCCGCTCGCGGTCGTCGCGTTTTCGATCACGCTTCCTTTCGGCTCGTGGCAACCGACGCATCCGAACGTCTCGCCGGGCTGCAAAGTCGACCAACTGCGCATCGTCTGCACGGCGTCCCCGTTCTTGTCCAAAAGCTGGAAATAAATCGGAGTTAGCGCGGGAACCTCGAAATAAGCGGAGCCGTCCTCTTCGACCGGAACCGTTCCCAGAACCCGCTTAACGTCCCAAGTGCCTCCCCCGACCGAAGGAGGAGTGCAGACCATCGCGCCCCCCGCCGGACCGCTATTGCCGTTCTTGCGTATCCCCGCGCCGCGAAATTCCAAAGCGACGACGCGCAGCGCCTTAATCGTTCCGCGCTCGATTCCGGCGAGCCCGGGTCCTTCGTAAACGTCTTGAACAAAATATTTTCCGGTCGTTTGATTCAAATCGACTTGCGACGGTCGAATCGTCGGCTTCTCGCGCTCCGCCAGCAGAATCGGCTGACCGCAACTAATCTCGGGGTCGAACGCGAGCAACTCGCGATTCCCGTCGAAATCGAACCAGTAAAGCCCGAACGGAATCTTGTAGTCCCAAGCGCCCCCTTCGGGAACGTAAGCGGCCAATAGCGTTCGCTCGTCGAGCGGATAGGGGTATTGGAAAAGTTCCCCGACCTGACCGTACTGATCGATCTTATCGGCGGGAGTTTCGCGAATCGGGGCGAGCAAGGTCGCGCCGGAATTCTCCTGCGTGCCTTTGCTTCGATCGATCAAAACAAGCTTTCCGTTCTGATAGGTGTGGTGCCCGGCGGCGATCGCGAGAACTTTGTCGCTTCCGGGAATCCCCCTGGCGTGCATAATCGTCGTCGGGAAATAGGAGTTGTTCCCGTAAAACTCGGTCTGACCCGTGCCGTCGGCGTTCATTTGAAACAGCGGCTGCGGATAGATTTGCCCTCGGTCGTTGTAGTCCCACCGCGTGTAGACGATTCGACCGTCGTCGAGCAGTTTCGGATAGTTCACCGTTACCTGATCGACCGAAACTCGCCGTAGAAATCGACCTTCGATATCGCAGGTGTAGAAGTTGGAGACCTCGGTCCACCAGCAGTCGGTGATCTGTCCGCACCGGGTCGAGGCGAACAAGACGTCCCCGTTCGGCAAATAGATCGGCTCAATGTCCGCGACGCCGAGCCCAAAGGTGATTTGGCGCGTCGTTCTCGTTTCCATATCGAACTCGTAAATATGGAAATCGTCTTCCGTAAAGTCGTTTCGCATCGAGAACAAGATTTTCTTCCCGTCCCAAGAGACGTCCGGATCGCGAATCGTTCCCCGCTCGGTCTCGACGAGAACCTCGTTGCGAATCGTTCCGTCGGGAGCGAGCGTCGCCAGGCACAACTGTCCCCCGGGGCGACGATCCCGACTGAAATCCAAATACGCCTCGTCCGACACGTCCTCGGTGTACGCGTAATGGCTCGCGCCTATGACGTAATGCTTGGTATAGACGATTCTTGGCGACTCTTCCGCGAAACTCGCCAAACGGCGCGCGCGCCGCGCGAGACACGCGTCGACGTAAATCGAGCGCCAGACCTCGGAATCCCAAGGCAAGTTCTTGGCGACCGCGTCGTCGAAACGCGCGCGCAGCTTCGCGACGCCCTCGGCGGACGGATCGACCTTCCCGGCGACCTCATCGCCCTCGGTTCCCATCGCGACGGGGTAAGGGCTTCGTTCGCCGCTAAATTCGTCGTCGAAAGACTCGTCCTCTTCGAGCGAGCTCAAAACGCGCTCGATCGCGGCGCGAGTCGCGTCCAGCCCGTTCTCTTTGAACAATCGAGCCCGAACCTCGGGATCCTTCTCGTCTTGCATCGTCCAGTCGTCGAACGATCGCGCGACGAAGCGCTCGGGGTCGAACGCCCAGTCCTTTTCGCCCGCCCGACAAGCGAAAGCGAACAACGAGCAAACCAGCGCCGTCGACAACGCGCAAACAAAGGAAAATTTCATAACGATCGCTCTCCGCGCTAAGGTCAAAGGGAAACGCCCCAAACTTCCAACTCGGCGACGCCGAACGACGTTAGCGGCGCCGATTCCTCTTTCGGGGCGAAATCGGCGAGCCGCAAGCGAACGACGCGACGCTTATCAAACTCAAAAACTTGCGGCTCGGAAGTCGGAAGCAGCTCGATCGTTTCCTCCGAGTCGTCGGAAAATACTATTTTGGCGGTTCTAACCGTTCCGGACGCCTCCGCGTCTTGATCGAGGCGAACGACGAGTTTGTCGACCTCGACGTCGATTCCGAAATCGACGTTGATCCAGGCGTCGGTTCGCAAACTCGGCGCCCACGCCGTCTTGGGATCCCCGTCGATCGCGTTTTTCGCCGCGCGAGAGGCGAGATAGCCGCGCTCGCTATTGGAAACGGCGCTCGGGTATTCGAGAACGGTCTCTTGATCCCCGTAGGTCGCGTCGGGATTGAGCGCGAGATTCCGGTGTGCGTTTTCGTCCCCGGACTTCGCGCAACGGCTGGGAATTTTTCGCTCCAAAAAGGCGGCGACCGTCTTCTCGCGGTATTCGAGCCCTCCGCGATCGAACTGCTGGAAGTCCGCGAGCGAGAATTCTTTGCCGGTCGAGTCCGCCTCGATTTTTTTCGCGATATTGTCGGCGACGATTTCCTCGTTTCGACGGCGCTGCGCGAGGTAGTACTCGTAATACGCGCGCTCGCCTCGCGTCCATCGGTTCGCCTCGAGGTAGTCGCCGCAATAGGGAACGAGCAAATCGATCCACATCGCGAGGATTCGCAACGACTTTTCGTCGACGCGAACGTCTTTGTGCGCCTCCCAAAGTTCGTCGCGAACCTTCGGAGGCTCGGGAAGCGATTTCGCGTCCTCCTCGGCGCGCTCTTTTCCTCGCAACATCGCGATCAGAGGGCTCGTCGCGGCGCCAAGGTAATAGGGCGGCAACATCGAGGGGCGATCCTGAATCCCGAGCCAGCGAGTAATGTCGTTCTTATTGTTGCCGCGATTGGTCAATTTGACGTATGATTCGGCGAAAACTCGCTTTTGCTCCTTGACGATCTTGGCGTATTCGTCGTCCGGATCGGGGGGAGTCATTTCGTTCGCGGTCAGGGAGAACGGCTTGCGCTCGCCGTTCGCGTCGACGCGCCCGTCGTGGCAGGAAACGCAATACTCGTCGAGAATCGGCTGGACGTCGCGCAAGTAGCAGAATCCCGCGTCTTTCATCCTCCCCTCCCCCGGCGAAAGAACCGGCTCCAGCTTGGTCGCCCCTTTGCGCAAGGCGATCGTCGTCGAGCCGCTCGCGGTCGTCGCGTTCCCGATCGAACTCGACTTCGGCTCGTGGCAACCGACGCACCCGAACGTCTCGCCGGGCTGTAGCGTCGACCAGCTCCGCATCGTCTGAACGGCGTCTCCGTTCTTGTCCAAAAGCTGGAAATATACAGGAGTTAGCGCTGGAACCTCGAAGAACGCGGACCCGTCCTCCTCGACCGGAACCTCGCCCAGTACTTTTTTGACGTCCCAAGTTCCGCCTCCGATCGACGCGGGCGTCGTAACGATCGAATCCCCCGCCTCGCCCCAATTCCAGTTCCAGCCGCAGCCGAACGGACGGAACTCCAGCGCCACGACTCGGAGCCGCTTAATCGTCCCGCGCGCGATTCCCGCGAGTCCGGGACCTTCGTAAACGTCTTGAACGTAATATCGTCCCGTCGTTTGGGTTAAGTCGACCTGCGACGGACGTTGATTCGGAATCTCGCGCGCGACCAACGGAATCGGCTGCCCGCAACTGATCGCGGGGTCGTACGCCAGCAGCTCTCGATTCCCGTCGTAATCGAACCAATAGACCCCGAACGGAATCGCGTAAGACCGATCCTGGGAACCCTCCGGGAGATACGCGACGAGAAGAGAGTCCTCGTCCAGCGGGAACGGGTATTGGAACAGTTCGCCGTCTTGTCCGTATCGATCGACTTTAACGTCCTCGGTCTCCCGAATCGGGGCGATAAGTTGAACCCCGGAGTTCCCCTGGGTTCCCTTGGACCGATCGATAAGCGCGAGCTTGCCCTGCTGATACGCGTGATGCCCCCCCAAGACGCCGAGAACCTTGTCGCCGCCGGGGACTCCGCGAGGATGAAGAACCACGGTCGGGAAATACGAGTTGTTTCCGTAAAATTCGGTCTGCCCGGTTCCGTCGGCGTTCATCTGAAAGAGCGGTTGAACGTAGATGTGCCCTCGGTCGTTGTAGTCCCAACGAGTGTAGACGACGCGCCCGTCGTCCAGGAGCTTGGGATAGTTCGTCGTAACTTGGTCGACCCCTACCCGCCGCGTAAAACGACCTTGCGAATCGCAGGTATAGAGATTGGAGACTTCGGTCCACCAACAGTCGGTGTTTTGCCCGCAACGGGTCGAAACGAAAAGCAAATCCCCGTTCGGCAGATAGATCGGCTCTATGTCGGCGACCCCGAGTCCGAAGGTGATTTGGCGCGTTTGTTTCGTCCCGAGATCGTATTCGTAAAGATGGAAATCGTCCTCTTTAAAACTCGTTCTCATCGAGAACAAGATCTTCGTTCCGTCCCAAGAGACGTCGGGATCGCGAATCGTTCCCTCCGCGGTCTCGACGAGAACTTCGTTCGCGATCGTCCCGTCCGGCTGGAACGTCGCCAAGCACAACTGCGCCCCTGGGCGACGATCGCAACTGTAGTCGTTATAGGCTTCGTCCGTTACGTCCTCGGTGTAGGCGTAGTGCGAGGCGCCCATGACGTAATGCTTCGTATAGACGAACTTTGGCGCCAACTCGGTCGCGGTCTTCAATCGCTCGGCGCGAAGCGCGCGGCGCGCGTCCAAATAGAGCGCGCGCCAAGCCGGATCGTCGCCCCGAGTCTTTTCCGAAACCAGCGCGTCGAGCCGAATTCGCGACTCTTTCGCGACCTCGGCGCTCTCTAGCGCCCTCAAGACCCCCTCGACCAGCTCCTTCTCCCGAGCGAACGATTCCCCGGAAAAGAGGGACGCGCGCACTTCCTCGTCCGGCGCGTCTTGCGCGAGCCAATCGACCTCGAGCCGCGCCTCGAACGCGACCGGATCGAATTTGAACTCCGAAAAATCCCCCGCGCCAAAGGCGAGACCGGACGCGAAAGCGAAAAACGCGAGCGCCGCGACGAAAACTTGTCGTCCGAACGTCGTAACTCTTATCATAATAGCGACTCCGTTGCGAAAAATCGGAACTGTCCCCGACTACTCCTTTTCCGCCATCGTTACGGCGAAATTGAACGATACCAGCGTCTTGCCCTCGCGCGAAACCTTCGCCGAAAGCATAAAGACGCCCCCGAGCTTCTCTTTGAGAGAAACGCGCGACTCGATAACGTCCCCGGGACGAACGAACTGTTTGAACTTGACGTCGTTCATTCTCCCAACGACCGGCATTTTCCCGGTTTTGCGATCTTCCTCGTCGAAAAGCCGGGTCATATAGATCGCGCCCGCTTGCATCGCGGCCTCGCACAGCACGACCCCGGGAACGATCGGATAGTTCGGATAATGCCCTTGGAAGAAGAACTCGTCGTTCTTAAACCGATAGGAACAGACGATTTCTTCGTCGGTCCAAGACAAAATTTTGTCGACGAACAAAAAGGGCGGGCGATGCGGAATCGCCGCCAAAATCGCCGCTCTGGAATCGAAAAAGGACTCTTCTTTCGCGCCGGTCATCGCTTACTCCCTCATCAAAAACTCGTCGACGTCGTTCGCGACGATCACGCCGTAGTTTACCGCCCCAAGCCAGCCGGACATAATAATCCCGACGCTTCCCGCGTGATAAAGCCCGGGGATCTTGTTCCCGAGCGCGCGACTGACCGCGAGACCCTCGTACTTGGTGCCGAAACTCGCCCCGAGCCAGTGGTCCGTGTAGGCCTTAAAGGTCTTCGGAGTCGCGGCTTCGACGTAGGCGACCTTATCGCGAATTCCGGGAACGTACTTGTCGAGCGCGTCGAGGGTCGTCTCGATCAGATCTCGTTTGCTCTCCTCGTACGCCTCGTCCGACAAATTCGCCCAGTCCTCGTAGTTCGCGTTCGAACTCGCGACGGCGTAGTAACGATCCGTGCCGGGGCGCGTCTTGGGATAGTAGAACGAATAGGTGCGACTCGTGATCTTCCGGCTGAGCAAGAGATCGGAAGAAAACTCGGGCGCGACCGAAGTAAAGAGCAGGTCGCCGCACTGCTCCTCGTCGATCGTCTCCCCGGGTTTGAGCGCGATATAGACCTGGACGCTCGAATTGTTCAAGCGAACCGCCTCCGCCTCGGCGACGAAATCGGGATCGAAATACTTTCTGCCGACCAAGTTAAAGATCGTGCCTTTTAAGTTGGCGTTGGAGAGAACCGCGCGGGTCGCGATCGTCTTGCCAAGGAGCGGGGAAACGACCTTCGAAACGCCCCCAATCTCGGGAGACTCGACGTTCGGAGCGGAGTCGGCGATTTTGACCCCGACGACCCGACCCTCCTCGACGACGACCTTCTCGACCGGGGCGTTGGTCGCTATGTCGACCCCGTTCTTGGTCAGCTCGTCGCGCAGCATCTTGACGAAGAGGTCGGTGCCTCCTTGGAACGTGAAGACTCCCTTGGACATAAAGTTCGAAAAGACGATGCCGTACGTAAGGGCGGGGTCTTCCAACGTCGAGCCGTTCGCGTAAGTGATCGGCTCCATAAGAAGGCGCCACACGTCGGAGCGCCCGGGGAAGAATCGCTCGAAAAGTTCGCGCGTCGTCCTCGACTGGTCGTCGTAATGGGTCTGGTTTCGCGCCTCGTCGAAGAACGCCTTGACCGTCTCCTCGGAAAGCCCGAACTTCTCCACGAGCAGGCGCGTGAAATCGTCGCGATTAAAGGTCGTCGTCAGCGAGAATTGCGGATTGTCGAACTTGATACGAGGCAACTGAACGATGCGATCGGCGATCTCCTTGTTCCAGTATCGACGGCAGCTCTTAATCATCCCGACCGGAAATCCGTGCAACGAGACGTCGAAGATATGCTCCCCCTTCTCGCGTCGGAACCACGTCGCGAGACCTCCCAGCTTGTAGTGGCGCTCCAACAGGAGAACCTTATGACCTCCTCGACCCAAAACGTTCGCCGCCGTCATCCCGGCGAGGCCCGATCCGATGACGACGACGTCGTATTTCTCTTGATAACGCCCGTCTTTAGCGGCGCTCGCGTTTTGACCGCTCGTTTCTTCAGCGCGCATTTCCGTTATTTCCATATCGATCGCAAATAAAAGGTTAATCGACGCTTCGACTCTTCTGGGAATCTCCCCGCGCCGCCTCGACCAATCGGGCGGGCGCGACGCGAATCGGTTCCCGAGTCGGCGTCGGTAAATTGTAAGACTTTGTTCGCTCGAGATTAAATCTCGGGGTTGATTGCGGAAGCAAAAACGGTTTGGACCATCGTCCGTCCTCCGAGCGGCGCGCGAAATAGACTCGCGTAAACGTTCCGTCTAGGCGACGGGAACTAAAGACGAGCCATTTCCCCGAGGAGTCCCACTCGCGCCAACTCTCCGATTCGTCGCTATTGAGCTCGTCGAGCGCGCGACTTTCGCCCGTGTCCAAATTAAGTTCCCACAAGTCGGCGTCGCGGCGCCAAATGGGAAAGGTCCCGTTCTTGGACAGGGTAAAAACAAGCGTCCTCCCGTCGGGCGAAATCCGTGGAAGAACCGCGGATTTGCCGAGCGACTCGGCGTCGAAAACGATCTCTTGGTCGCCAAACGCGCGAGTCTCCCGGTCGAACGACCGGCGCGCGACGTTGTAATGGAATTGATCGAAGACCTTGGTCGCCTCAATTTTATGTCGATCCAAGACGGTCGAGGGCTCGGCGCCAAAAACGTCCTCGACCGCGACCGCCGACTCGTTCGGGAACTCGGGCGCGGAGTCCGAATAGGGCGATTTCGCGACGCAGTAATACAAAAACGCCCCGTCCGGCGACCAAGTCGGGAACGTCTCCAATGCGTCGCTCGTCTCGCAAATCGCGCGGCTCGTTCCTTGTTCGGCGTCGAAGAGAATCAAATCGGACGCCGCGTCGAGGACCTCGATCCTGTCTTTGTCGAGCGAGCGAAACATTTGAAACGTCGCGTTCGTAGAAAACGCGATCAGCGGAAGTCGCGGATTCCACGCCGGATACGCGGCTCCGAGAGGGTCGTTCGGGAGATTTGGATCGATTTTGGTCGCGACCCCGTTTCGATAGAGTATCGTCCCGGAAGACGCCCGACGCGTATGGAACAAAAACGCGTCGGTTCCGCGATCTTGGAACGAATGGCAATTAACGCACGTCCTATTGTCGACCGCCTTCGCGTCGAACCAAACGCGCTCCTCGAACGTTTCCAGGTCGCGCTGAACCAGTTGGACGCGATTGAAATACTCGTATCCCGGTTCGATAAGACGATAGTGAAGAAAACGATCGATCGGATCTTCGGAAACGAAAAAATCGAACTTCCCGAGCGCGCGCCATTGACCGTCGGTTTTAACGCAAGTCGATACGACAACGCGCTTTCCCTTCGCGTCGCTCGTCAGGCGGCGCCACTTCTTCGTCGGAATGTTAACCGTCTTGCCCGGAACGTCGAACGAAAAACCTCCGTCGACCGAAAACCGGGTGGCGAACTCGCGCCCCTCCTCGCGCAACTCGAAATTTAGCGGCGCGATATTGGGAGGAATCTCGACGCCAACGCAATCGGGAAAAATATTCGGAGCGCCGACGCTCGCAAAGTCGGCCCCCGCGAAAATTTGGTCGCGATTCGTTTGGGAAAAACGTCGTCCGGCAAAAATTGCCGCCGCGCCGAGCGCGAGGAAGAGTCCCAATCCGGCGAGCCGTCGCGCGAACCGAGCGCGCGAGAGAGATTTGGTCGCGTCGCTCATCGCCCCGTTCCCCCCTCGTCTCGGAAAATGTAATAAACCCACGCGGTATCGGCAAATTCCGCCTTGATCGCGTCCGCCAACCCGGGATCGCGCAGCTTTTGATACGTTTCGAGCCACTTCGTAAAATTCGCGAATCGCTCGCGCGTCGCGGCGTCGACGCCAAGCCGGTCGCTCGAGAGAAGCCCGAGACGCTCTAAAAAGAGCGCCGTCTCTTGGAGCGACTTGGGAGCGGCTCGAGCGCCTCGAAGTCGCGGATATGTCTCCAATTCCTTCCCGAGCGTCTCGAAATCCCCGTCCAGTTCCGCGAAGCAAAGCCGCGCCTCGAAAAGAGCGAGCTCCTCGTCCGAAAGCGATTCCTTGGTCGCGAGATCGGTTCGTCGAGACAGCGCCGAGCGAATCGTCGAGGTCGGGCTCGAAATCCCCGTTTCGATGTAGTCGTCGCGTATCAACGGCTCGCGCGAGGAAATCGCGTCGCGCGCTCGCGCGAGAAAATCGCCGGAGGACGCCCCGAGCCGCGAAGCCCAGCGCTCCGCCAACGCGTCGTCCCCGTTCGCGAGCGCCGAGCGGACGAGCGCCTTCGTCGCCGGAATCGAGCGACCTCGGGTCGCGACGAAATTGTTCGTCGCCGTCCGCGCCGCTAGATTGTCCGCGCCCCACGCGCTCAAAATCGTCTCGCCGAGAACCCGCCGCTCGTCGACGACCGAGGAGCCCCGCGCCGCGTCGACTCTCGGAAGCTCGAACAGACGCTCCGCCATCGACCCCGTCTTAAAAAGCGCCAAGTCGAAGAAGCAAAGCGTCTCCGGAGTCGCGCGTCCCGAGCGGAGTTGGATCGACAAGATTTCACCCCAGTCCTCGCGCTCGAGCGCCGGAGCGAGCGCGAAGGTCGTGCGCGCGGTCAACGCGGGACGGGCGAGCCAAAAGAGCGTCGTGCCGAGCGCGCCGACGACCGCGATCGGAGCGAGCGCCGCGTCGCGCCGGCGGCGGGCGAGTTTCTTGTCCAGGGCGTCGGAAGAGACTTTCCGACTCTTTTTGGGAGTCGCGAGGCGTCCCTCAAAAATATCGGCGCGAGAAAGAAAAGCCCCGAGAATCAGAACCGCGCCCAGAATCGCCAAGAGCGAGATTTGCCGGCTCGCGATCGCGGGATCGAGGGTAACGGTCGACTCGTCGACCAACGCGGCCCGGTAAAGTCTGGAAGCGGAATAGCTCGCCCAACAAACCCTTCCCCAAACGAGGGGCAAATGCGCCGCGACCAAAATCGCCGCGACCCAATAAACTCGACCCGCGCGCGACGATCTCGCGACGCCGCGATTCCCGAGCGGCGACTCTTCCAAAAGCAAAAGCGCTCCGAGCGCGAGCGAAAACGCGCCCAAAAGGGGATAAGAGAGCGCCGCGACGAGCGCCTCCGCGACGCGTCTCGCGAGAGTCGACTTAACCGCGCGACAGAGCGAAACGACCGCCAACAAGAGCGGCGTCGCGAGCGCGGGCTCCAAATAGAACGCCCCGTAGTTCGAGGAAAAAACGTCGATCCCAACCCCGGCGAAAATCGCGCTCGTTATGAAACTTGGCGCGAACGAAAAGCAAAAGGCGAGCGAATCGGCGCCCTCCCGAGACCGCCAAACGACGAAAGCCAGAAGTTGGGTCGCGAGCGCGAGCGCGGTCAAAATCGCCCCCCCAAGCCAAGCGCTTCCGAACGCGGAGGCCAAAAGGAGCGACAGAAGCTCCAAAGCTCCCCCGGGTTCGGTCAATGTCTCCCAGACCTCGCGCGAGGTCGGGGGAAAAAGGGAAAAATCGCGAACGACCCAGAGGTAGCCGCCGAGCGCCAGCGACCAAAACAAGAGAAAGAAGAGCCCGACGAGCCCGACGAGAACCCGACGCGAGCGAGCCAATGCGGCTCCGTCGTTCGTCGTTGCGTCCGTCAATTTCATCGCTCTCTCGTTTCGTTCGCGTTATCGATCCCAACAGGGGACGAGAAAACGTCGACCCGTCCCGCGACGGCCATTATACAACCTCGATCGCGACCGCGCAAGAAAAGGGGAAAGAAAACCGACGATTTCTTTAAAATCGACCAAAGAGAGACAGGCGAGCGCGGCAAAAAAAGCGCCCCGGCCCCTTGACAAAAAAAAGAACGACGGTACAATCGCGCAGACTTAGCTTTTCGCTAAGGGCGGCCCCATCGTTTAGTCGGTCAGGACACGGCCCTTTCAAGGCCGGAATACGGGTTCGAGTCCCGTTGGGGTCACTGTTCGAGCGCCATCGCTCGAACCGTTGCGAAAACGTTATTTCGATGGCCCCATCGTTTAGTCGGTTAGGACACGGCCCTTTCAAGGCCGGAATACGGGTTCGAGTCCCGTTGGGGTCATTGTTCGAGCGCTCGCGTTCGAACCGTTGCGAAAACGTCATTTCGATGGCCCCATCGTTTAGTCGGTTAGGACACGGCCCTTTCAAGGCCGGAATACGGGTTCGAGTCCCGTTGGGGTCATTTGTCAAACGAGAGCGCCCCGGCGATATTTCGCCCGAGCGCTTTTTTTATTGTCCCGCCGACTCTATCGGGAGCGTCTCCATGTCGAAAAAAGACTTTCATCAAACGGTTTACAACGACGACTTGCGCGAGGACATGCGCGCCCTGATTCGGCTCGCCGCCCGCGAGGACTCCGCCGACGTCGGCGATCTCACGAGTCTCGCCCTGATCCCGGAAAACGCGCCGGGCAAGGCGGCCGTCGTCTCGCGAGAGCGCGGAGTCGTCGCGGGCCTGGTTTTCGCCGACGAACTCGTCAAAATCGTCGACGAGCGGCTCTCCTGGGAGGGCAAAGTCGAAGACGGGGCGACCATCGACAAGGGAACCGTCCTCGGCGTCGTCTCGGGCCCGACCCTCTCGATGCTCGTCGCGGAGCGTCTCCTCCTGAATTTCGTCGGACGGCTCTCCGGCGTCGCGACCCTTACGCGCCGCTACGTCGACGCGATCGAGGGTACCGGAGCCCATATCTACGACACGCGCAAGACAACCCTCGGTTGGCGACGACTCGAAAAGTACGCCGTCAAATGCGGAGGGGGGCGCAATCATCGAACCGGGCTCTACGACGCGATCCTTATTAAAGACAACCACCTGGCGTTCGGCGGCGAGACCGACTTCGATCCCGCCGAGGCGGTGAGGCGCGCCCGAAAGTTCCTCGAAGCGCGCCGAAACGGCGACGAGGAGCTGCCGATGCTCGAAATCGAGGTCGACTCGCTCGACCAGCTCGCTCAAGTCTTGCCCGAGAATCCCGACGTCGTTTTGCTCGACAATATGTCCCCCGAGACGATGCGCGAGGCGGTCGCCATGCGCGACAAATCCGGCTCGACCAGCGAGCTGGAGGCCTCCGGCGGAATCAATCTCGACACGGCTCGCGCGAAAGCGGAGTCCGGAGTCGAGCGAGTTAGCGTCGGCGCCCTCACCCACTCCGCCAAGACCTTCGACGTCGGACTCGATTGGATCTAACTCGTTCTATCGCAAGATCGTCGCGTATTCTTTTCCAAATAGTTTAACGAACGCTTGAAAGACGTCCCGGCGACAGGTCAGCAGAATAACCTGTCGCTCCGGGGTCGCGTAGTCGCGCAGTTCCTCGAGCGTCCTTTCGACGCGCTTGTAGTCGAAGTTCGCGACGACGTCGTCCGCGAGGATCGGAAGCGGTTCCGTATTTTCGCAATAACTCTTAATGTGCGCGATTCTTAGCGCGAGATACAATTGCTCGCGCGCGCCGACGCTCAGTTGCTCCGGGGTCTTCAATTGCCGCGTCCTAGCGTCGCGAACGCGGAACGAGTCGCTCCCTCCCGCCGACGCGCCCAATTCCGAATCCGGAACGATCCGCTCGTAGCGCCCGGCGGTAACGCGAGAATAGATGTTCGAGGCGTCTTCCAGAACGCCGGGGATTTGGTCGTTCTCCCGCGAATCGATCGCGGCTTTCAGGGCGTCCCGGGCGAACAGTAGGGGAACGTACGCGTCGATCGCGGCGCGAAGGGCGGATCGCGCCCCCTCTCGGGTCATCGCCGCCTCGTTGGCCCCCTCCTCTCGCTCCAAGGCTCTAATCTCCGACTCGAGGCTTCCCTTCTTTTGAAGCGACTCCGCGAGCCCCTCTTCGACTTCCTCCAAATTCGCTCGCTTTTCCGCGAGCTCCTCGCTCGTTCGCTCGAAATCGACCGTTCCCAAACGCGCGACCATGCGGTCGAAATCGATTCCCTCCCCGCGCGCGAGCGCTTCGAGAGTTCGCGTCTCCGCGTCGAGTTCCAGACGGGCGGCGCGGAAAGTCGCGGCGCTCTCGGCGAACCTCTCGAACTCTTCGCGCGGAACTCCGGCCGCGCGCTCGAGTTCCGCCAACCGAGCGTCCAATTCGAGCCGTTTCGCTTCCTTCGCGCTCCGCTCCGCTTCGAGACGATCTCGCTCGAGCGCCTCCTTCTCAAAATCGCGCTCGACCGCCAGGGCTTTCTTCAAGTCCTCTTCCCAAATCGCGACGTCGACTTCGAGCGCGTCGCTTCGCGCCTCGCGCTCGAGCGCGCGAGCCAACTCGGTCGCCCGCGTCTGAAAGTCCGCCTGGCGAGCCTCGCGAGCGACGATTTTCGCGCTCAGGCGCCGCAGGGACTCGAGTCGATCGAGCCAAGTCGCGCGAGCGTCCAGCTCCCCTTTCAGACGCGCGAACGAACTTTTGCCAAACTCGGAAACCTCTAAGTTCCAGAGTTTGCAAAAGTCGTCGGCGCTCGAGAGTCGCGCGAGCTCCTCTTCGCGTTTCGCGAGCCGCGAGCGCTCGGCGCGAACCTCGACCTCGGCTTTCGCGACCTCTTTGCGCGCCGCCTCGACGGAGGCGCGAGCGACCCGGTATTCCTCCGCGCGAGCCAGGGCGAGCGAGAGCGCGGTCTTAACCCTCCCGACCTCGCGCGTCAAGGCGTCCCGCGATTCCGAAAGGTCGGTCGCGTCCCCGAAATCGCCGAAATCGTCGAGGTCGTCGAGTCCCCAAGACCGAAGCGCGTCGACGCGCTCCGACAATTTCCCGGCCAGCTCGCGAGCGCGGGAGCTCAACTCGAGCTCGGTCTCCGCGAGCGCCTTCGTTTGTTCCTTCCACTTGCGACGTTCGGCCAACCACCGAGCGCCCTCCTCGACGCGCGTCCCGGCGCAACGCGCGAATCCTCGCTCGCGCCAAAAGTTCGCGACTTTTTCCCTAAAAGCCGAGAGGAGCTCGACCCCTTGGCGCTCGTCGTTCTCGGCGCTCGCGAGCTCCTCTTTTCTTTTCGCGAGAAGCTCGAGTTTTTTCTCGCGCTCAACGACGCGTCGATACGCGGACTCCCGATTATCTCGAGCGCGGTCGACCCGAGCGTCGGCGCTCTCAAAGGTCTCGACCAGCGCCTCGCGCTCCTCGCGCGGTATCGGCGCGTCTTCGAGGAACGCGGTCCGAACCGCGAGCCAGGCGACGGCGCGAGACTCGAGCGCCGCCTCCAGTTCGTCGACGATTTTTTCGACGTCCCGCTCGTCCGACGATTCGAGCGTCGCGATTTCGTCGCGCAGGGACGCGAGGCGCTCTCGAACTTTAACCAGCCCTCGCTCGAGTCGAACCTCTTTTTCGCGCAAGGCGTCGAGCCGCTCCGGCAACGGTTCCGCCCCGGCGTCCAATTCCCGCGCGAGCGCGAAGGGATCGTCGTCCGGTTCGGCGCCTCCGACGGCGAGAAAGAGCTCCCGCGCGGCGAGCGCGGCGTCGGTTCGTTTCTTTTCCAGTAGATCGAAGTCTTTGTCGAAAGAGACGATCGCGGCCTCGAGACCGGAGAAATCCCGCTCCACAAAGTCGACGCGACGCGCGTCGGCGTCGCGGTCGCGGTCGGCGGAACCGGTTCGAGCGAGCGCGTCGAGCGCGATTTGGAGCTCGGCTCGCCTCGTCCCCAATTCGCGCTCTTTCGCGGCCAGCGACTCTTTCGCGCTCCTCGACTCCTCTCGCGCGCGGGACTCTTCCTCGGTCAACTCGAGGACGCGCTCGCGAAGGCGGTCGGGAAGCGGCGAGGAATAGGCGGCGAAAGCGGCGGCGATTTCCGCCTCGGACGCGGATTCGGCGAGAACGCCGCGCTTGACGAGCGCGACGATTAGTTCCCGACGCGACTCGGTTTCCTCGAGCCGCTCGCGCGCGAGGTCGTCGCGCGTGGTCGCGTAAGCGCTCGCGTCCTTTCCAAGTTTCTCGATTTCGAGTCGCCACTCGATCAACTCGGGAGCGCGACTCTTATCGAGCCCGTCGAGCTCCGCGGTCGCCTCGACGAGTTTTCTCTCCAACTCTTCCAGTTCGAGTCGATAGCGCTCCTCGCTCTCGATCAATCGAGAGCGCTCGAGCGCGCGCTCGGAGTCGAACGCTTCGTAACTTTCGCGCTCGTACGGAGAAACGGCGAGAAAATCTTCGATCCGCCGCTCGATTTCCGCGCGTTTCTCGAAGATTTTTCTAGCTCTTAAATCTTTGTCCAAAGCGTCGATCGCCGCTTGGAGCGAGCGCTTCTCGTCGTTGGCGAGCGCGATTTCGCTCGAGACTCGGACGCGCTCGCTCTCCAATCTTCCGCGCGCTTCCGACTTGCGAAATTCCTCCCCTCGTCGATTCGCGGCTTTCAAATTCGCGACCGCGCGGTTGATCGTCGGATTCTTCGCGTGTTTGCTCTTGCTAAACGCCTCGTCGAGCCGCTTGTCCATCGCCGAGCGAACGGCGTCGAAATCGACCGATCCGAACAACATCCCGTACAACAGGGGCTTAAGATCGGAACTCCTTAGCGCCCTTCCCCCTTGCGCCAGCGTCTGTTGAGAAAATCCGAAAAAATTCGCGAAGAGCGAGCGATCGGCGGAACCGTAGCAAAGCCCGATCAATTCCTCCTCGGCGAGGGAGCGAACTCCCAATCTCGCGCTAAAGAATTTCTCTTTTCCGCTCGTCGCGAGCCAGGTTCGCTCGATCGAACCGCGAGTCCCGTCCCGAAGCTCGAACTCGATCGAACCGCCGACTTCGTTTCTTCCCGATTCAGAATAAAGCCCGCGATCTTTTTCCGCTCCGAACATAACGTTGCGAACAAATTCGAGCAGCGACGATTTGCCCGCTTCGTTGCGTCCGTAAACGAGGCGGAAATGGCCGTTCGAAAAATCGAGCCTCTCTTCCGATTTCTTACCAAAAGGCCCAAAGTTATTAATATTGGCGGTTAAAATGCGCAATTCGATTCGCCTTTTTCAAAACGGTTGGAGTCGGAACTAGAGGTCGAGGTCGAAACGGAGTTACGTTAGGTTCGCGTCGTCGGTCGCGCAATAGATTTCGTCGGCGATAATGTCGAGCGCCTTCTCGCGCCATCGCGCGATTTGTTCGGGGGAAAACAAATCCAATTTGTCGATCTTGGGCAGAGAGGAAGCGACGTCTTTTAAAACCGCTCTCAAGTCGGCGAGCGTCTCGAGATCCGCGAGATAGTCGTCTTGCTCGAGGTCGAAATTGGGATCGCGATACCGCGCGATCCTCGCTTGCGCGTCTCTCTTAATTTCGGCGAAAACGCCCGATTCCGCCCCGACCTCTTCGACGGGGGGCCTAATTTCGAGCTTGACGTCCTCGAGCCAAAGATCCCGTCCGAATCGCCCGAGCCAAGGAACGAACAGATCGGATCGCAAGTCGGTTCCCAACGAGGAATTGGAGCCTCGGCCCTTTCCCTTGCCAACGCCTCCGCGGCGAACCAATTCTTTAAAGAGATTCGTTCTTCCGGTCAGGGTAAGTCGAACGGCGGCAAAGCGACGCGTTCCGTCCGATCGAACGAGCGACTCGTCCTCGACGATCGCGTCCATCGCGGAAAGAAACCGCTCTTTGAGCCCGTCTTGATCGTCGATTCCCTTGAGATCGAGTTTGCAATGGAACCATCGCAAGCCGTCGCAACTAACGCGCTCCGGTTCCCCGACCATCTTCCCGTTCTCGACCTCGACGAGGTAAAACCCCCCGTCGGTCGCCTCGTTGACGTGACGAGGCTGCAAAACCCCCGACCAGCCGATCCAACTCGGCGTCGTTTGAACCGTTTTGCGAACGTGAACGTGCCCCAAAGCCCAATACCGATAGCGCTTGTCGTTCAGAGCGTCGAGGCTCGTCGGCGCGTAGTCGCTCGAGCCGACCGTTCCCAAATCGGTGTGCAGAACGCCGATATTGAACGCGTCGGGCTCGGCGCTCGGGAAGTTCGACGCCAAGTCCGTCTTGCATTTCTCGGACCGATAACTCTGCCCGGTCAGCGCGACGCGCTCGAAGGTTCCCCGGGAGGCGTCCTCGAATTCCTCGACGAACCGCTCCGGCGCGGCGTCGGAGAAAAAGCGAACGTTCCCGGGAAAAACCATATTCGGGAGAGTCGCGCTCTTCTTATCGTGATTTCCATGAACGATATAGACCGGTATCCCCGCGCCGTCCAACTCGCGAAACTTCGCGCTCGTCCAGACGCCGGTCTCGACGCTGTCCCAGGAATTGTCGAAAAGATCCCCCGCGATAACGACAAAGGAAACGTTCCGTTCGATCGCGACGCGAACCAATTCCGAGAGCGCGTCGCGGGTCGCGGTTTGAATTCGTCGTCCGGCGACCGGATCTTCCGACGAGAGATTCCTCATCGGAGAGTCGATATGGAGATCGGCGGCGTGAATAAATTTAATCGACATAGAGCGTATCGCGCGGTCAAATTGCGAGTTGAATCGGGTTACTTCGCGCCAAACGACTCGGCGTCCCCGGGAAACGCCCCGGACTTCACGTCGGCGACGTACTCGCCAAGACCCTCGACGATCTCTTTATGAAGGTCGCGATAGACCCGCGCGTGCTTCGGGGTCTCGCTCGGCTCTTGATTCGCGTAGTTAAAGAGGTCGTGAAAAACGAGGACCTGGCCGTCGCACCCCGCCCCGGAGCCGATTCCGATCGTCGGTATCGACAACTTCTTAGAAACCTCCTCGGCGTACTCCCTCTGAACGCACTCCAAGACGACCGCGAACGCGCCCGCCTCTTCGATCGCGAGACAATTGGCGAGAAGAACGTCGACGTCGCGTTGAACCCGGTATCCCGTCGCTTTCACGCTCTGGGGCGCCAAGCCGCAGTGACCTAAGACCGGTATTCCCGCCTCGACGACCGCGCGAACCGTCTCCGCGCGCTTCGCGCCCCCCTCGATTTTGACGGCGGTCGCGTCGGTCTCTTTCAAAACCCTCGCGCACGCCCGAACCGCCTCGAGAGGACCGAGCTGGCAATACGGGAACGGAATATCGACAATCGGGACGGCCCGCTTCGCGCCCCTTGCGACCATTTCCGCGTGGTAGATCGTTTCCTCCAACTTCGCCCCGAGTGTCGTCGTCCGACCTTGGACGACCGTCGCGAAACTATCTCCGACGAGGATCGCGTCGACGCCGGCCGCGTCCGCCATCGCGGCGGTTGGATAGTCGTACGCGGTGACCACTGCGATCTTTTCGCCCAACTCCTTCATTTTCCGAATCTTCAGAACGGAAAGCGCTCCCGATTTACTCGCCATTGTCGTGTCTCCAGCGCAAAACTATTCGCCAAAACCGCAAAGCCCGTCGACGTATTTCACCTCGTAAGGCTCGAACGCGCTTTGGGGCTGTTCGAAATTGAAATCCTCCGGACGAACCGGCTCGTCGTTCGGAAAGTAGGAAACGGCGAACACCGGCTCGCGTCGCCCTTTCTTTCCCTTGGAGGAAAAGAAAGCGACGCGACGCGGAAAGAAACTGTCCGCGTCGAAGAGAACCTCGACCGCCGTCGCCAAATAATCCTCGTAGGTGGGGTCGGAATCCGAAAAACCCAGGGTCTTTCGGAACCCCTCTTTCGCGACGCCCGATATTTTGAGCGCGCGCGCGCCGTCCTCCGTTTCTATCGCCTCCACCTCGGGCTCGAACTCGTAGGACGCGGCGATTCTCGAAAGAGTTCCCAACAACCCTCCGAGACCGGGCAAGGCGCTCGCCCCGCGATTCAAATCGCCGACCCCTCGCTCCGCCAGCGCCTCTCGCTCTTCCGAGTCCAGCATCTGGAACCGATTCCAAAGCTCGTCGAGATTAATGCGGCGCAACGTCTTCGAACCGTTGATCGAGGAATAGCTCCACCAAGCGAGCGCGTCGCAATCGCAAACGACCCGAAGGAAATTATCCTCCCGATCGGCCTCCCGAGCGTCCTCCAAATTCGAGGTCGCCAACGCGACTTGCAGCGAAAACTTGACGCTCTCGAAAGGGGCCCTCCGAGAAGCCCCGAAAGAGCCGCGCGTCGCCTGCTCTTCGTACCGACCTCGGCCAAAGTACCTTTCCCCGAAGAATCGAGACTCGAACTCCACGTCCGCCGAAAGGCTCTTTATCGCGCCCAGCTTCTGGAGCGAGGCGTTCATAAGAGCCTCCGACTCGGTAACGGCGCCTTTCGCCTCGCGAACGCTCGTCTCGAACGGCTTCGCCCAGAACGGGGTCGTCCAATATAAAACGGCGACAAACAACGCGAAGGCGAGTCCCTTCTCCGCGACTCGTCTCGACTTGCTCCTGAAACCTTCTCGCATCGTCGCGACCTCCCGTCCTCCGATTTCCATAAAACAGCGAACAAACCCCGAGCGGGCGTCGCTAAAATTCCAATATACCAAATAATCGGCGCTCTTTCAAGTCTTTCTAGGTCCGCTTCTCTTTTTAAAAAATCCGAAAAACCCTCGCAAACCACGCGACCCTTTCGAGACGTCTTTCCAGCGCCATCCGTTTTTAGATTATCTTCGTTTTTTCTCGAGCGCTTTTTCCTCCCAAATGCGCGAACGAAAGAAAAAGAACACACGACGAGACGAAAGAGCGCCGAATTAGTAAGCGACTGTTCGAGTCCTCGGATCTCGTTCGAGACGGTCGCGCCAGTTATAACGTTAAAAGTTGTCGGGCGCATTTTACCGACCCGTCGGCCCGTAATTATGCGGTCGAGACGCGGAAATTTTGTTGAAGAACGAGCTTCCCAGAATTATAATAAAACGGTGTGGCGCCCTTCCTTTCCGGGTTTGGGCGCGACCTTGCCATAAGCACAAAAGAATCCTTGGTCATTTGTCGGCTCTTGGTTTTCGCGCGGGTTCGGCGTCGACCGGCTCGCTCGTCGTTGAGCGTTGAGACTTGCTCTCGAGCGCCGCGCCGACCCCAAATCGATTGCTCGACGCCATTAAGATGGAGAAATACAAAGATGCGTAAAGCGCTTTTGCTGGCTCTTGCCGTCGTCGTCGCTTGCGGCGCCGGTCCGTTTCGCGGCGGAGTTGTCGATTCTCGCGTAGTCCCCTCGAACGGATTCGCCGCCGGTTCGACGGTCGCCCCCGGCGCTCCCGCTCCGTTCTTCCGCGGAGAAATCGCTCCTCAGTACGCCCAGGTCGCCTTTAAGGGACCCAAAGGCTTGACGGTCAACTACGACGTCGCCTCCTTCGGAGCTTTCGACTCCGATCCGATCGTTTGCGACGATCCCGGAAAGCCCATGCTTCAAAAACGCAACTTCCAAGCGGCCAGAAGCTACCGGCTGAAGATCACGAACGTTCCCAATTCCGACGTCGCTTTGTACCCCACCCTTACGATCAACGCGGTCAGCCCTCGCACCAAGGCTTATCTCGATCACAACGCTCTGCCGGTCGAGTTCTCGATGCAAGACCTCGAAAACGTGATGGCGGGCAACTTCGTTACGAAAGTGGTCTTCCTTCCCTCGCAGCAGTATCAAAATCTGGCGCTGGCGGGCGGCGCGGGCACCGTCGTTAGCACCTCGCTTCCTCCGGGGGCCGATCCGATCGTCGAGGCGCAAAATCGCGGCGCGATTCTCGCCGTGATCCAAATCGGCAATAAGGACTTGGGCGTCGAGGGCTCCAACGCCGATTTCGCCGCCGCGGCCGTCGCTCCCTCGCAACAGTTCCCGATCTCCGGCGTCAACGCCCCCGCGTTCGGAACTCCCGCCGAGCAAGCTCCTTCCCACACCGCCGAGATCCCGACCGTTCCGCTTCCGACTCCGCAGCCCGCGCTGCAGAACCTCGACCCGGTTCCCTCCTCCGGTATTCCGTCGGTTCTCAATTCCACTTGGAACGACGCCGACCTATAAGCCGTTCGAGCGCCGCCCGTTCGCGGCGTTTCCCTCAATAAATTAGGGCGAATCGACAGTCTTCCCGTTGTTGGGCGACACTACCTCCTTCGCGTCGATTCGCCTTTTTTACGACTTCGTCTTGACGATCCGCTCGAGAGTCCCTATGTCAGACGCCATTTTTCGTCCGAATTTTGTAACGCGCGCTCGCGTCTTCGCCCTCGCGCTTCTGGCGCTCTTGGTTTGCGATACACTCGCCGGCCAAGTTCCGTCGTCGCGTAACGCGGTCGTCGGCTCCGCGCTTCGATTTGAGACGACGTTCCAGCCGGTCGAGTGGAAGTTGCCCCAAGGGGCGATCGCCGAAATTGCTCGACCCGGGGCTTACGTCTCCGACGAGACGAATCCCAATCTTTTCGGCGTCGTTCCGCGAGCGACGTATCGTTTTAAGATTTCCGGATTTAATTCGAATCCCAACGCGGTCGTCTATCCGACCCTCGAACTGCTCGGGCCCCTAGGCTCCCCGGCCGATAAGGCGTGGGATTTCCCCGTCGAGCTTTATCTCCCGATGGAGGACGTCGAGCTGGCTCTCGGCGGTTCGATGGTCACGCGAGTCGTCTACGTTGAAAACAACGCGAATCCCGCCAACGTCGACGCGACCGAGTTTCCCGACCGCATGACCCTCAACGTTCCTCGCGGAGTCGATCCGATCGTCGCCGCGAACACGAGAGGCCGCGCGATCGCGATTATTCGCGTCGGTTCGCGCGAGCCGAACGGGGCGCCGGATCCCGCCGACCCGTTCTTCTTCGGAACCCCGAAGTTCGTCTTCAAACCTTCGGTCTCCGAGCCGGTTCAAACGGGAGTCGCGCTCCAAGCGCCCCGCCCCGCGAACAATTCGATCGCGCGCGCGACGTCCAACGCGTCCGCTCCGATCGTCTCGAATCCCGCTCCGATCGCGCCTCGCGCTCGACGCGTCGCCAATCCCGAGCCGGACGGCGTCGGAAGAGCGGTTTCCGGGCCAAAAGAGACCGCGAAACTCGCGCCCCAGCCGGTCGTTCTATCCGTTCAACCGGTTCGGCAAAACGTCGACGTCGTGGGCTGGGCGGTTTCCGGCACCCGCGATAACTAAGAGGTTATAGATTGAGCGATTCGAAAGAATTCGATCCCATAGAAAAGCGAGACGCGTCGGTTCAAATCGACGCGTCTCGTTCTTTTAGCCCAGCGAGCGATATTTCCCCCGAGCGGATTATCGACGCTCGTCATCGAGCCGTTCAAAAAAGCGAGACGGCGTTCCGATTGGTTTTGGGAAGTCGATCACCTCGTCGCCGCCAACTCCTAATCGAGCAAGGGTATCGGTTCGCGATCCTACCCTCCGAGGACGGAATCGAGGAGCGCGCCGAGGAAACCGAGCTTCGCGACGCCGAGCCGGAGCGCTTCGTCGACGGATTGGCTTTTCTTAAAGCGCGAAACGTCGTCGAGCGTTTGAAAAAATCGGAAGAAGAAGCGAGAAAAGAATTCGAGCCCTTCTTCCCCAAAGAGGAGCGAACCCCTTTCGTCGTCGTCTCTTGCGATTCGGTCGCCGTTTGCGGAGGAGAAATCCTGGGCAAGCCCCGCGACCGCGACGACGCCGAGCGAATGCTGCGACGATTAAGCGGAACCCGTCACTCCGTAATTACCGGGCTCTGCGTTTGGCGCGTCGACCCCGCCGGGCGAGTTCCAAGTAAAACCGTCCGGCGCGTCGAAATTTCGATCCTGCAAATGGAGGAGCTTTCCGAGGAGCGTCTCGCCTCCTATCTGGCGAGCGGTCTCTGGGAGGGCAAGGCGGGCGCGTTTGGCTACCAAGACGGAAACGATTGGCTGGAGCTGGTTTCCGGAACCGCGTCGAACGTCGTCGGATTGCCGACCGAAGCGCTCGCCCTCCTGCTGGACGAGGAATTCTAACCGACCCGATTAATCGAGCCCGACGAAGTTCCACTCGTAGTTCATATCGGCGTCGATCTTGAGCAGCCGGAATCCGAACGGGCGCTTGTCGAAATTGCGCGACGTCGTTTCCGCGTTGAGGATCGGGAGATCGCGATACGAGCGCTCGAGGGTCGTGTGCGTGTGTCCCGCAAGATAGAACCGCGTTCCGGAATCGACCGCGAAGTCGAGAAAATCTTGACGGATCTTCGTCGGGAAGTTGAAATACTCGTCTTTTTCCTCGAGCGTCTTAACGAACGGGGGAACGTGCGAACCGAGAATAACCGAAATCCCCTTCTCTTTCGCGTCCCCAATCTCGCGCTTGAACCACTCGACCTGCTTCTCGTAGAGCTCTTCCTCTTCCGTCTCGCGAACGTACTGGGAATTAAAGGCGATAACCTTCCACCCGTTGACTTCCTTAGACGCGTACTCCGCCCCGAACACCTCGACGAAAACGTCCACGTCCGCCTTCTTTAGCGGATCGGGAATATCGTGGTTGCCCGCCGCCGTCAAAAACGGAGCCTCGACGCCTTTGAGCAAATTGGGCCACTCGTCCCTCAACCGCTTGCGATCGTTGCACATGTCCCCCGCGAAAAAGACCAAATCGGGCTTCGCCGCGTTGACGAGCTCCAGCTCGCGCTCAAATCGAGCGACGTCGACCTTGTACGAGTCCTCCCCTTCTCCGAACCCAAATTGAGGGTCGCAGCAGTGGGCGATCGTCAAGACCGGCTTTCCGGACAGCGCGTCGACCTTTTTCGGAACGAGCGACGATTCGGCGCCGCGCGCGGCTCCGAACGATGGAAGCGCCGCGACGGCCCCGAGAGCCCCGAGCGTCTTTAAAAAGGTTCGTCGATTCGCGTTTTGCGTCATTGTTTTGTCTCCTCGAGTTTTTCTTGCGATTTCGGCGCGGAGCGAAACGCCCCGCGAACACATTATAGCGCAAAAACAAAACTATCGCAAATCGCGCGACGTTTTGAAACTTTAATTGGTCTCAAACGTCAAAGGAGCGTCTCTTAACGAGGATCGAGCTTGACAAAATTCCCAAAGAGACTACAACTAGTAGAGCGAATGGATCCGAGTTTTTAACCCGCGTTCCATATTCCCGCGAGAGCGCTAAGCCTCTCGCTTTGTTCCCTTTTTAAGACACGGTTCGATTATGTCAACGCAAGACAATGCCAACGCGCCGCTTAACGGTAAGCTCGGCGCGCCTCGCTTGCTTCGACGTCGCAAAGAACCGTTTCGTCGGCGGGGTTCTCGTCAATCGTCCGGTTTGGGGCGGCTGCGCTCTTGCGCGCCGTTTTTTCTCCTGATCTTCGCGATCGCGAATCTCGGCGCGAACGCGTTGCACCAACTGACGCCCTGTCGTTGCTTTGGGGCCGCCGTCGCTCTTTGTTGCGACGAGTCGGCTTGCGAGCATAGTCGCGATTGCCGCTCGACCTCCGTCGAGTCCGATTCTTGCGGTTGCGACGACGACTCGTTCGATTGCCCCATCTGCCGATTCTTTTCTTTGTGCCGCAACGTCGCCTTGACCTCCGCGCCTTGCGCGGAAGAGCGAGTCGTCGTTTGCGACTTCGCGACGTCGACTTCTATTCTCGTCGGTCGATTCGCTTCTTTCGCTAAAGGTCGCGCTCCTCCTCGAACCCTCTCTCTCTAATATAGGTTCGTTTCTTTATCTTCTTTTTTGCCAACTCGCGCGAGCGAGCCGGGAGAGCCTTGTCTCTCGCCGGAGCAAAAGGATTTTCTTATGAACAACACCAACTCGAAACGTTCCGGACGACGGAACGCGGAGGAGCCGCGCGTTATGAAAAATAAAAACAATTCAAAAGCTTTTACGCTCGTCGAACTTCTCGTTGTTATCGCCATTATTGGAATTCTGATCGGACTTCTTCTCCCGGCCGTTCAAGCGGCGCGGGAGGCGGCGAGACGCATGGAATGTCTCAATAACTTCAAGCAAATCGGAATCGCGCTTCACAACTACTGCGACGTTAACGGGACGCTTCCCGCGGCGTGGGAGGGTTACGCGAACGGAGGCAAGGTTCCGAGCGTCTTTGGGAATCCCGGGTGGGGATGGGCGGCGGCGATCCTTCCTTTTATGGAACAAACCCCGCTGTACTCCCAAATCAATCTTACCCAGTCGGTCGCGTCCCCGCAAAACCTTCAAAGTCGAGAACTTTTCCTCAAAGCGTTTCACTGTCCGTCGGAACCGAACGGAGAAAAATCGTTTAAACTCGAAGATTCGGGGCTGCTCGATCATCACCACGACGACCACGACGATCATGGCGATCACGACCACGACCATGAAGGGCTGGACGAAAAACTACTTGAAAGCGTCTTTGGAGCGTCGAACTATGTCGCCTGCATTGGGACGACCGACGTTCACGATTCGGAATTTATCGCCGAAAACGCGGACGACGCGGGCGCGACGCAATTCAAAGGAAACGGCGCCTTTTATCACAATAGTTTTCTAGGATTTAGCGCGATAACCGACGGATTGAGCTCGACGATTTTCGCCGGCGAGCGCGCGGCGGGAAAGGAACACTTTTCCACTTGGGTCGGCATGCCCGCCGGCGACGGATGTTTTCCCGCGCTGGTTGTTGGGTCAAACCATGAAGGTTTCCGTAACGACGGTGAGGAGCACGGGTTTTCCAGTTGGCACAAAGGCGGCGCTAACTTCTTGTTTGGCGACGGTTCCGTTCGTTTTATTTCCGAAACCGTCGACGAAAAGGCGATACGAGCCATGTCGACCCGATCCGGAGGCGAGACTAACGCGACTCCGTAGCGCGAGCGACCTCTTGAGTTTCCTAGGAATCTCGCTAGAATAAGCGCGAGGGCGACGGTTTGGAACGAGTCGAGCCGAACCGTCGCTTGCATTAACGAGAGGAGCGTTGCGTTGGAAAAGCGAGATCCGTGGTACGCCGACGGTCTAAAGTTCGCGTGCCGTCAGTGCGGAGGTTGCTGTGGCGGAGCCCCCGGCTTCGTCTGGGTTACGAACGAAGAAATCAAAGCGATGGCGAAGGAAATGGGGCTGACCGTCGCGGCGTTCGAGGCGGCGTTCGTTCGCTTGATCCGCCCGGGCAAGAAGAGCCTCAACGAGCGCGAAGACGGCGATTGCGTCCTGCTCAACGAACAAACCCGGCGCTGCGTCCTCTATGAGTCGCGACCGACCCAGTGCCGAACTTGGCCCTTTTGGGATCAGAATCTCACCTCGGAGAAGCGCTGGAAAAACGTCGCGAAATCGTGCCCCGGGTGCGATCGACCCGACGGAAGGCTTTATTCTCTCGAAGAAATCGAGAAACAAAAAAACGAGAGGTTCTAAACGAGCCTCTTCTCGGCGCGCCTCCGCGGCGCGTCGAGCTTTTTCGGACGGCGCCTTGGCAATAATCTTGGCGACGGAAAACGAGCGCTCAAATTTTCCCTCGCGACGAGGTCGAACTAGAAATCCCTCGGTTCGGCGCTCGGCGAGTCTCTAATCGTTCCCAAATCTCGCCTCTTATGAATCTTTGATACGCGATCGAGAGGTTCCGATCGATTGACTTTCTTTGCAAAAATGATATAGTTTATCTAGTTAGAACGGTCGAATCAAAAGAAGAGGCGCTCGCGACGCCTATAAACCGCCAACGGTAAACGACCTAGAAAGAACCTCTATGAAAGTTGTCGATCTATTCGCCGGTTGCGGAGGATTGTCTCTCGGATTTCAAAACGCGGGTTTTGAAATCGCGGCGGCTTTTGAAAACTGGGAAGCCGCCGTCAAATGTTACCAAGCCAACTTCGATCATCCGGTCGTTCGCGCGGACCTCTCGGACGTTCCCGGAGTCGTCGCGATCATTCGCGAGCTCGAGCCGGACGTGATCGTCGGCGGACCTCCTTGTCAAGATTTTTCTTGCGCGGGCAAGAGGATCGAGGCGAGTCGCGCGAATTTAACAAAAAGTTTCGCCCAAATCGTCGCCGAGATTCGCCCGGGGCGCTTTGTGATGGAAAACGTCGAACAGGCGCGAAAAAGTCGTTCCTACGCGAGCGCGCGAACAATCTTCAAACGCGCGGGGTACGGGTTGACCGAGCTTGTTCTCGACGCGAGTCGCTGCGGGGCGCCCCAAAAGCGCAAACGGTTCATCTGTTTCGGAAAACTGGGAGAAAGAGACGATTTCGCCCGCGAGGCGTTCGAGTCGCGATTTTCCGAAAAGCCGACCACGCTTCGCGACTACTTCGGCGATCGGCTCGGATTCGAGTTTTATTATCGCCATCCGAGAAATTATAATCGGCGAGGGATTTTCTCGATCGACGAGCCCGCCCCCACGATGCGCGGCGTCAATCGTCCTCTCCCCAAAGGGTACAAGGGAAGCGCCAACGACCCCTGCCCCGTCTCCCCAGATCTCCACGTCTTGACGTCTCGCGAGCGGAGCTTGATCCAAACGTTTCCGGAAGATTTCAAATGGGTCGGCACGAAGACGGAAGTCGAGCAAATGATCGGAAACGCCGTTCCGGTCAAACTCGGTCAATTCGTCGCGGAGACGGTAAAAATCGTTCGTTAACCGCGGCCCCTCGCTCGAAAACCGAGTCCTAAAAAACAACCCCGGCGGTCGCTCGAATCCGAACGACCGCCGGGGTTTATTCGTTGCGCGCCGACGATTGTATCGGCGCTCGAGTCTAAGCTCACGCCTTGGCTTGCGCGGCGGCGCGAGCGGCCTCTTTGGCCTCTTCTTCCGTAACTTCCGGAATCTCGCTCTGTTCCGGAGCGCCCGCGGCGCGGTCGACCGCCTCTTCGTTGAGTTCTTCCATAACGTAGGGAACTTCGACGAATTCGGCCGATTCCATAATCATATTGATGACTTTGCGCTCGATAATCTGATTGCGCAACGCGTCTTCGCTACCGTTCTTTTCGATTTGCGCGCGAACGCGACGAGGCGACTCCCCGGCTTGCGCGGCGATGAGCAGAATTTCCGCTTCGTAATCGTTTTGTTCCGCTTGAATGTTTTCGCTTTCGGCAATCGCTTCGAGAATGAAGTGCTCTTTGAGGGCTTGAGCGGTGACCGCCGCGCTGTTTTGACGAATCAGATTCATTTCGCGAATGATTTGCTGATCCGAGAACCCGCTTCGGCGGAGTTCGAGAACCGCGCGCTGCAGTTCGCGATCGGCTTGGCTGCGAAGAAGTCGCGGCGGAAGCTCCCAGTTCGCGTCGACCGTGAGCTGAGAGGCGATTTGACGGCGAGCGCGGCTCTGTTGCTCGTGCTCCAATTGGCGCTCGAGCGTCTCGAGAACCATATCGCGGAAATCGCCGACGTTTTCAAAGCCGCCGAACTGTTGAATGAAGTCTTCGTCGACTTCGGGAACGATCAACTTCTTGACCGCCGCGATCTCGAAGGTCGCGTTGATCTCTTTGCCGCGGAGATTCTCGTCGACCGCGTCTTGCGAGAGGGTCAAGTTCGTCTTGCGAACGTCGCCCGGTTGGGCTCCCGCCATGAGCTTGTCGAAGTCGGAAATCGAGCAGTCGTGGAACGTTAGGGTCGGACGAATGCGAATCGTTTCCGCCGCCGCTTGCGACAGCACTTTCCCGTCGAGCTCGAAGGTCAGTTTCGAGACGATATAGTCGCCAGTCTCCGCCGGAGCGCCCTTGTCTTCGAGGCTGCCGTAGTTCGTCTGGATGCGCTTAATGGCCGCGTCAACGTCCTCGGAAGAAAATTCGCGAACCGGCTTCTCGAGTTTGAGCCCTTTCCAGTTCGGAATATCGAAGGTCGGGCGAACTTCGACGTCGTATTCGAAAATGAAGGGACCTTCTTCCGGAACCACGACCGCCGCGACGTCGAAATTCGGCTCGCTAATCGGGGTCATCGATTGGTCTTCGGAGGCTTGCACGAGCGCGTCTTGGAGAAGAGCCGCCTTAACGCGCTCTTTGACCTCGTTGCGGAACCGTTTCTCGATCAGCTTGCGAGGCGCTTTTCCCGCGCGGAAACCCGGGATCGCCGCGTTCTCTTGAAGATCGTCGTACTCGCGATCGAAGTAGCGATCGACGTCCTCGCGGGAAATCTCGATTTTGACGTGGCGCTCGCAGGAGCTCTTTTCCTCCACGTCGACTTTAAGATTCATCTTTTGGATTTCTTCGTTTTCGGGAGCGGCGTCAAATTCAGTTGCCATTTGTTCTCGTCCTCTATTCAAAATGTAAAAATTGGCGAAGACCCTCTCGTCCGTCGAGAGCCTCGACGATTCGCGATTTCTCGTCTCGTTCGCTCTTCGCCTTAGAAGGCGAAAAAAGAAAAAGACTTGAAAACGCGAGGCGCTTCCAAGTCTGGAGATACAATTTACGGTGAAGCCGTTGGCGCGAATTCGCGCCCGAAAAACACAGGCGCGCCGAATTCTTTAAGAAAAGAGGCAAAGCCAAATGTTCCGGAACAAGCTGCTTCAAACGAAACCCATGCCCAAAACTGGAGGAACCTCCAAATATCCGCCTCTCCTAAGAGAGAGAGCTAAGAGCGGGCGAAGGGGTTCGAACCCTCGACAACGACATTGGCAACGTCGTGCTCTGCCAACTGAGCTACGCCCGCAAAAATTCAAATATCGTCTCCTCCCGAAGAAAGAGCTAAGAGCGGGCGAAGGGGTTCGAACCCTCGACAACGACATTGGCAACGTCGTGCTCTGCCAACTGAGCTACGCCCGCAATTTCGGCGCCGTCGCCGGGCGAACCCGAACGACAACGCTCGAATTATAACTAACGCGGGAACGCGGTCAAGGGGGTTTTTCCAAATTTCAAACAAATAGAGAGCCTCCGTCCTAAAAAACAAAAACGGTTCGAGTTTTTTGGCGGGGCGTTCGCGGCGATGAAAAAAAAATAAACTTTTTCCAAAGGAATCGCGTCGGCGCTTGATTTTTCCTCCAAAGACGACTATATTCTAAAGACGGGGGCGCGGTCGTCGCGGTTGACGGTTCGCCGCGTCCCGACGCCGAGGGGATTTGACGCGCTTCGGCGCGACGTTCGACCGTTAGGATATTCCGATGGAAATTAAGCTGACCATTTTAAGCGACGACAAGGAATACTTCTCGCGCAAAGTTAGCCTGCCGTGCACGATCGGGCGCGGTCGGCAGTGCGGAGTGGCGATTCTGCACCCCGTCGTCAGTCGACAACACTGCGAGATCTACGAGAAAGACGGCGCCGTCTACGTGCGCGATCTAGGCTCGCTCAACGGCACAATCTTTAGAGGAACGCGCGTTGACAGGGGTGTCCGCGTGCCCTACGGCGCCGAGTTCTCCATCGGGCGGCTCTTCTTTAAAATCGATTCCGCGGAAGATCCCCCGGTCGGAGAGGAAACGCCCTATGGTGAATCCTCCGCGTTCGCTCGATCCTCCGACGAGTTCAGAGAAGACTTTGATCGCGTCGTCGACAACACCCTCGACAAAGTCTTCTCGAGCGAAAAGCCCGATCGGCGCGGCCCGGACGACGACGAGGATCCGTTCGGCGCCCCGAGCGGCGACGACCCGATTCGCGAAAACGAACCGTTCAGTCTAACCGATCTGGCTCCCGAAGAGGAAGACTACGACCGAAGCGACTTCTAACCCTCGCTTTCGACGCCTTATAAACGAGCGCGACGCCGAGTCGAATTCTCCGCGTCGCCGTTTTTTCATTATTTCCACACACTGGAGAACAGAATGTCCCCAACGCGCGCTCGCTTCTGGAGCGCGGCGTGTCTCCTTCTAGCAACGGCGACCGTCGCGTTCGGGCAAGACAAAGAACAAAATAACGAGCTCCCCGACAGACTCAATCCCCAAGTGGTCGGGATCAACAATTTGGCCCCTCGCTCGATTTTCGCCGCGACCGCCTACGAAAAGAAATCGCTCGACGGAGAATGGAAATTCTCCCTGGCTCCCGAGCCCGACGAAGTCCCGTTTAATTTCGACGCCGAAGATTTCGCCGACGTCGACTGGGACTCGATCCAAGTTCCCTCCAATTTTCAAACGAAGGGGTACGGGTATCCCGTTTACACAAACGTCCCCTATCCCTGGCCCGGACCTTGGAATCCTCCCATCGTCCCCGATAAAGACAACTGGGTCGGCCTTTACCGTCGCGAATTTGAAGTCGACAAGGCGGACGTCGCGAAAGACAAGAAAGTAATTCTCCACTTCGACGGCGTCGAATCCTGCTACTACGTCTACGTCAACGGTCGAGAGATCGGAATGGGCAAGGACGCGCGAACCTTTGTCGAATTCGATATCACCAAAGCGGTTAGACCCGGCAAAAACATAATCGCCGTCAAGTGCTATCGTCGTTCCGACGGCTCCTATCTGGAAGACCAAGACTTCTTCCGGCTCAGCGGAATTTTCCGCTCCGTCTACTACTACGTCCAACCGGCGGTCGCCGTCGTCGACACGAAAGTCGTTACCGAGTTCAACGACGCGGAACTAACCGACGGGGTCGCCAAAGTCGACGTCACCCTCCAAAACAACACCGCGCAAAACCAAGAGGGAACGGTCGTTATCGCGATCGCGGCGCTCAATCCGAAAAACACGAATCTTCCCGACGCCAATATCGGCGGGGCGGCTCCCAACAAGGGCGACGACGCCGAGTTCGAGCTAAAAGCGAACGAGCAAAAGACCGTCTCTTTTGAGATTCCCGTCAAATCCCCCTTCCTCTGGTCCGCCGAGACCCCGTGGTTATACCCGACCAATCTCAAGGTTTACAACGAAGACTACGAAGCGACCCTCGACGCCAATTTCAATATCGGTTTCCGTAAAGTCGAAATCAAAGACGGCGAATTGCTCGTCAACAACAAAGCGATTCTCATCAAAGGCGTCGACCGACACGAGCATCACCCGTTCTCCGGGCACGCGCTCACCGAAGAGGGAATGGTTCAAGACATTGCCTTGATGAAAGCCCTCAATATCAACGCCGTCCGAACCTGCCACTATCCCGACGAGCCGCTTTGGTACGACCTTTGCGACAAGTACGGCCTTTATCTCGTCGACGAGGCGAATATCGAGTCGCACGGCATGGGCTATGGCAAAGAGTCGCTCGCGAATCCGCCCGAGTGGAAAGCCGCGCACCTTAATCGGACCCAACGCATGGCTTATCGCGACCGCAATCATCCGTCGGTCATTATCTGGTCCCTCGGAAACGAAGCCGGAAACGGTCCCAACTTTATGGCGACCTACGATTGGCTAAAAGAGTTCGACCCGACTCGCCCGGTTCAGTACGAGCGCGCCGGATTGGACCGCAACACCGATATCTACTGCCCGATGTACGCCTCCGTCGGAGGAATTCTCGACTACGCTAAGAAAGAGTCCCAAAAAGCCGACGGCAAGCGCCCCCTGATCCAGTGCGAGTACTCGCACGCCATGGGCAATAGCAACGGAAACTTCACGCTCTATTGGGACGCGATTCGCTCGACGAAACATCTCCAAGGCGGTTTCATTTGGGACTGGGTCGACCAAGGGCTCGCCATGCGCGTTCCCAAGCAGTCGGTCGAAGACCAATCCGAAAACAAATTGCCCGTGAAGATCGTCGGTATTCTCGGAACCAAAGACGAGATCGGCCAAATCTTTACCGGGTGCAAAACCTCCCCGCGCAAGAGTCGCGTCGGGCTTAAAGGGTACGCGATCGTCGGCGACGATTCGAGCGCCAACGGATACGTCGACTACGTTAAGTCCATCGAGAGAATCAACTTCTGTGGAAAACGGCAATTTACCCTCGAAGCGACCGTTTGCCCCTATAGCAACGACGAGGGCGCCTACATTGGCAAGTCCGACTTCCAATACGCGCTCAAACAACAGAACGGCGGAGCCCAAGTCTATATCTACAATGGGAATCGCTGGATCTCGACCTCCGGAACCGTCGACAACTGGCGCATGAATTGGCACGACGTCGCGGGGGTCTACACCGGCGAAGAGCTAATTCTCTACATCGACGGAAAAGAAGTCAACAGAACCAAATGCGAAGGAGAGATTCCCGAGTCGTTCTACCCGGTCGAAATCGGGCGAAATTCCTTCCATACCAATCGACTCGCCGGCGCCCTGATCGGCTCCGCGCGAATCTATAGCCGCGCCCTCTCCCCCGAGGACGTCGCCAAGAACTTCTACGAGCGCGAAAACAAAGACTATCGCCTCGAACTGTTCGTCGATTTCGACAAAGCCAAGATCGAGCCCACCGACGAAGTCTACTACGGCTACGGCGGCAACTTCGGCCCGGTCGACGTCCCCACCGACCAGAACTTCTGCATGAACGGGCTCGTTTCCCCCGACCGCGTTCCGCATCCGGGCTGCGAGGAAGTCAAATACAACTACTCCAACGTCTTGGTAACCCGCGACGAGTCCGATCCGACCTTCGCGAACTATCTCGTCAAGAACGAGAATATGTTCCGCGATATGTCCGGATACGAGCTCCGCGCGACGCTCCTGGAAAACGGCGTCCCGCTCAAAACCAAAACCTTCAAGCCGGGCGAGGACTTTGAAAACGCTCCCGCCGATACGACCGTCAAGCTGACTCTGTCCCCCGAGGATATGGAATTCGATCGCAAGGAAGGCAAGGAGTACTTGCTTAACTTCGACGTCGTTTCCGTTTCCGGCGAGGCCCTCGTGAAATCGGGAACCGTCTTGCGAACCGATCAATTCGTTCTTCCGTTCGGAAATTGCGCTCCGGAATTCCCGACCTCGACTTCCAACGAAAACGCTCCAAACGCGAGCCCCGAGGACGCGATCGCTTGGATCAATTTCCTCGGAGAAATCAAACCCGATTTCTGGCGCGCCCCGATCGATAACGATCGCGGCAACCATATGGTCAACGAGGAGGGCGCTTGGCGCGCCGCCGCCGACGAACCTCTCGAATGGACTCGCCGGAACTCCGAAGACGGCGCCGTCTTCGAAGGGCTCGTTGCCAAACTCCGCGGAATCGACGGGGAAGTCGTCAAACGCGTCGAGCGTTTGAAAGAAAATCCCTTTGCCGCGCGCGTTAAATTCTCCGTCAAGCTCGGCGAGAAAACCCCCGACATGCCCCGCTTTGGCAGTTCCTTCAAAATCCCGCTCGATCGACTCGACGAGAACCAAACGGTTCGCTACTACGGTCGCGGTCCGGAGGAAAACTACTGGGATCGCAAAGACGGTTCCCCCGTCGGACTTTACGAGACGACGATCGACAAAATGTTCGTTCCGACCTACTCCGAGCCCGGCGAATTTGGATACCGTAGCGACTGCCGCTGGTTCGAGCTGAAGATCGACGGCAAGAGATACCGCTTCACCGCGATCGATTCCAACGGCGACGAAATTCCGACCCTTAGCTTCTCCGTCAAGAAGTTCGAGAATCGCGACTTGGAATCGGTCGAGCACAACTGGCAGCTTCCGAAGCGCGACTACGCGGTCGTCAATATCGACTACCGCCAAAAGGGCGTCGGCGGAGACGACTCTTGGGGCGCCAAGACTTATCCGCAGTTCCGACTTAGCGGGAAATCGTACTCCTTCGAGTTTATGGTTCAAGTCTTGCCCGACGAGGAATAAACTTCCGATCGTCTCGCGATAATAAAAACGGCGCGTTTCGCGGAAAGCGATTCGCGCCGTTCTCTATTTCTAACCCGCGACGTAAATTAAAGTTGCTTGCGCAACTCCAGCTTCGGTCTCGTTTCCTCGAACAAACCGACCGTGGCGAACGCGGCTTCGTAGGCTTGGGCGGTCGGAACGTCGAAACATACCATCGTAACGCGCTCGACCGCGCCCCCTTGCATCTTGTAGACCAGCAGCGTCTTGGCGACCACGAGCGCCGCGCGATCCAGCGGAAAATGGAAGATCCCCGTCGATATCGACGGAAACGCGATCGTCTTAACTCCGTGCCCCTCGGCGACTTTAAGCGAGCTCAAATAGGACGAAGCCAAAAGCGCGTCGCAGCGTTCCGCCTTCGCTTTGGAGAATCGAGGGCCGGGGGTGTGAATAATATAGCGCGTCGTCGTCATATCGAAGGCCGGGGTGATCTTCGCCATTCCCGTCTCGCAACCGTTCAGGGTTCGGCAGTACTCCCGCAAGCGAGGACCGGCGGCGCGATGTATCGCCCCGTCGACCCCTCCCCGACCTTGAAGCAACGTGTTGGCGGCGTTCACGATCGCGTCGGCTTTGAACGTCGTAATGTCCGCGGTTACAATATCGAAAATCGGCATGGTCGAATTCCTTTCCTAGCGATAAAAAGAGGCGCGCGACCGGTTCCCAAACGCCGAGCGCGCGCTTTAAAGAAACGAGCGAGCGGTTAGCGGCGCCAAGAATAATAGGCGTCGTTCCAGCGCAACTCGCGGCGGAAATTGGAGATCTCCGTCTTCGAATCGATAAAGACCCCCTCGATTCCCGCGATTTCCGCGAAATCTTCGAGATGCTCGCGAGTCAGCGCCGACGAGAACGAGGTGTGGTGAGTTCCCCCCGCCAGGATCCACGCGGCGGCGGACGTCTTGAGATCCGGCCGCGGCGTCCAGAACGCGCGAGCGACCGGCAACTTGGGAAGATCCGCCTCCGGAGCGACGCAATCGACTTCGTTAACGATCATCCGGAAACGATTTCCAAGGTCGACGATCGTCGCGGCGACTCCCGCGCCCTCGCGCGCCGTAAAGACCAGGCGCGCCGGGTCCGCCTTCCCCCCAATTCCGAGAGGGTGAACCTCGATTCGAGGCTTTGTTTGAGCGATCGTCGGGCACACTTCGAGCATGTGCGCTTGCAAAATCGCCCCTTTGCCCTTAAAGTGATAGACGTAGTCCTCGAGGAACGACGTTCCGCCGGGCAGCCCCTCGGCGGCGACCTTCATCGCGCGAACCAACGCGGCGGTCTTCCAGTCTCCCTCCGCCCCGAAACCGTAGCCCTCGCTCATCAAGCGTTGAGAGGCGAGCCCCGGAAGCTGGTTCAGCCCGTACAAATCGTCGAAATTCGTCGTGAACGCGTCCGCGTTCCAGCGCTCCAAAACCCGACGCAACGCGATTTCGATCCGCGCCGCCTCGACGACCTGCCCGCGATTCGCGCCCCCGACTTTGCAATCGTCCGCGAACTCGTAAAGCGACTCGTACTCCGCGACCAGCGCGTCGACGTCCGATTGCGACGTCTTCGCGATCTCGCCCGCCAGCTCCCCGACGGGGCAATACGAAACGCGGAACCCGAACGTCTCCTCGGCCGAGACCTTGTCCCCGTCGGTAACCGCGACGTTGTTCATCTGGTCGCCAAATCGAGCGATTCGCAGCGAGTTCAGCGCGCTCCAAGCGGAGCAAGCGCGCGTCCACGCCGCGATTCTCTCTTGAACGTCCGGGTCGCTCCAATGCCCGACGACCACCTTGCGAGGCATATTGAGCCGCGTCGCGATATGCCCGAACTCGCGATCGCCGTGAGCGCTCTGGTTCAGGTTCATATAGTCCATGTCGATCTCGCCCCACGGGATCTCGACGTCGAACTGGGTGTGGAGGTGCAACATAGGCTTTTGCAACAGTTTCAGCCCGCGTATCCACATCTTCGCGGGAGAGAACGTGTGCATCCAAAGAACGACCCCGACGCACTTTTCGGAGGCGTTCGCGTCGCGAAACCGCTCCGCGATCTCCTCGGTCGATTTAACCGTCCCCAAATAATGGACTTTGCAAGGCAGCTTGCCGCAAGCGTTTAGCCCGTCGACGACGACCCGAGAATGCGCGTCGACTTGACGCAGCGTCTCTTCTCCGTAAAGGGTTTGCGAACCGGTCAGGAGCCAAATTTCGTTTTCTTTCTTTTGCATAGCGATTCCACAAAGCGCGACGACGCCGCGCGATAAAGTTTATTTTTGACCGTAGTACGCGTTCGGACCGTGCTTGCGGGAATAATGCTTCTCGATCAGGTTCTCGTCGGTCGGAAGCGCCGGGTTCAAGATCGCGGTCATAAGCGCCGTTTTCGCCGACTCTTCCAGCACGAGCGCGTTGCGCGCCGCCTCCGCCGGGGTCTTGCCCCAAGTAAAGGGGCCGTGGTTCCGCGCCAGCGCCCCGGGCGTCGCGTCCGGATCGATTCCCCGCTCCCGGAACGCCTCGACGATCGCGTCCCCGGTCGCTTTCTCGTACTCGGTTTCGATCTCCTCGCGCGTTAGCGCCCTCGCGCAAGGAATGGGACGATAAAAATAATCGGCGCACGTCGTTCCGACGATCGGAATATCGCGCTGAGCCTGAGCCCAGGCCACCGCGCGCGACGAATGGGTGTGAACCGCGCCTCCGATATTCGGAAACGCCCGATAGAAAACCAGATGCGTCGGCGCGTCGGTCGACGGGCGCAACGAGCCTTCGACGACCGCCCCGGTCGCGAGATCCAAAACGACCATATCGTCCGGGGTCATCGTATCGTAGGACACTCCGGACGGCTTAATAACGACCAATCCGCGCTCGCGATCGATTCCGCTCGCGTTGCCCCAAGTGAGCAAGACGAGCCCGAGCTCCACGAGCTCGAGGTTCGCCTTGTAAACGTCTTCTTTGAGTCGAGTTAAATCCATTGGTAAAATTCCGGCTCAATAGTTTGGAAAAAACGCCGCGAGATCGAGGGACCTCGCGGCGCGAAACCCGGCGACTTAGCCGACAAAGTAGGCGTAAATCGTGATAATAATAACGATCAAGCCAACGGATGCGAAAACGTCGACCCAATTCCAGCTCGCGCGAGTAACTTCCTTCTGTTCCTTGGTGGCGGTCCAGTAGGTGAGCCCGTCGAGTTGCTCCGGTTTCGGCTTCGCGGACGCGAGGCTGACCGCGTACATCAGAACGACGCAAACCAGCGTCAGATAGATGCACATAAACGTGTAGCTCGTCGTCGAGAACCAGTGGGCGAACGTCCCCGGTTGGAATCCGTACTTGCCCTGGAAAATCTCGCAGGCGAGTCGAGCCATTCCGAGTACAAAACCGACGATTAGCGCGGTCATGCACCCGCGGCCGTTGACCCTCTTCGAGAACACGCCGATAAAGAACACGACGAAGATCGGGGGCGCCATGTACGATTGAACGCTTTGCAAGTAGTTGTACAGCGTCCCTTTCATCAGAGCGATCGTCGGAATCCAGAGCAGCCCCAGAACGACCATAAAGACGGTCGCTACGCGTCCGACCCACACGGTCTGTTTTTCGGAAGCCTCGGGGCGCAACTTCTTGTAAATGTCCATCGTAAAGAGCGTCGAGCACGAGTTGAAGACCGAGGCCAGCGAGCTCATAAGCGCGGCGAGCAAACCGCCGATCACGATCCCGCGCAAACCGGTCGGGAGCACTTCCTTAACGAGGTACGGGAACGCCTGGTTCCCGTCGAAGAGAACCTCGGCGCTCAGTTTGCCCTGCGCCGCGAGACCGTAGGCGAGCATGCCCGGCACGATAAAGATAAACACCGGCGTCAATTTCAGATAAGCGCCAAAGATCGTTCCTCGGCGAGCCGCCTTCTGGTCCGTCGCCGCCAGCGTCCGCTGCACGATGTACTGGTCCGTGCACCAGTACCAGAGCCCGACCACCGGAGCCCCGAGCAAAAGCCCGAGCCACGGGTACTTCGGATCGGAAATCGGTTTCCACAAATTGAAGTGGTCGACCTTCGCGCGAATCTCCGCCGGCGCGACCTCGTCGATCGGCTTCGGCTTTTCCGAGACGCTCGCGAACGTCTTGTTGAACGTCTCTTCGTCCATCTGCTCGCGAAGTTGTTCGACCTCTTCTTCCGACAGTTCGTCGATCGTCAGGTAGTTTCCGGCGCGACTCGCGATCTCCTTGGCTTGCTCCAGCTCGGTCGCGTACTTCTCTTGCATTTCTTCGATTTCGGCCTCGGCCTCCGACTTGCCCTCCGCGTTCTCGGCGACCTCGTTCTCCGACGAGTCCTCGACGACCGGCGCGGCTTCGGCGACCGCGCTCTCCGACGCCGCGTCGGCGCTCGGCGCGACTTCGTTTTCCGCGCCCGTCTCTTCGGCGCTCTCGTCCTCTTTTTCGTTGGCGGGCAAGTACTTCGGGTCGATCATCGGGCGCGAGACGATCGCGTCGACCTCTTCCCCGTCCTCGTTGGTAAACTTCAACACCTCGGGATTGTTGGAATTCGCCTCCTCCTCGCTGAGAACGATCTTGTACCCCGCGAGATGGTCGGCGTCTTGGGCGACTTTCTTCAACTCGCTCCAACCGCCGACTTGGTGCAATCCGATGAACAACACGCTCGACGCCCCGACGAGCAAAACGAGCGTTTGCAGCAGTTCGGTGTAGAGCACCGCGCGAAGACCGCCGAGAATCGTGTAAAGCCCCGTGATGACGACCATTCCGACCGCGCCGACCCAGAAGTTGCTCACACCCGGGATGATTTCGCCGGGGAAAAGCGCCTTGAAGACGATGCCGCCCGCGAAAAGCGTGACGGATATTTTCGTAAAGATATACGCGACGAGGCTAATCAGCGAAAGCGTCCAGCGCGCGGCGGGGGAATAACGTCTCTCCAGGAATTCCGGGGTCGTGAAAATCCCGCTTCGTTCGTAGAACGGTATCATAACCCACCCCAGCACGAGCAAACACCACGCGTGCAACTCGTAGTGCGCCATCGCCATGCCGTCGCTCGCCCCGGTGCCCGCGAGACCGACTAGGTGCTCCGAGCCAATGTTCGAGGCGAAAAGAGACGCGCCGATGACGATCCAACCCGCCTTCTTGCCGGCGAGGAAATAATCTTTCGACGAGTCGTTCTTTTGAGATACTACCCACCAAGCCAAACCGAGCAGCAGCGCGAAATAAATGGCGAGCGTCGTCCAGTCCCATTTATTTAGCGTCGCCCCCGCCGTTTGCGCCAAAAGAAGCGCGTTCAACGCGAACGTCATATGAAAACCGTTATCGTTAAAATGTGAAAGGAGCGCGAGCGTACCGGCGCCCCTTGGAGAATAGGAAAAGACCGAAAGCCCAACGACTTCCGGTCCCTCGAAAAATTAAGCGACGCGCGAACCGCGAACCGAGTCGCGAATCGCGATAAGCTCCTTCATGACGGAGAACGGCTCCGCTTGAGTTCCGCGAACCCCGAACGCGTCGTGAAGCGTTTTATAAATTCCGAACAGTTTTTCGTAAATCGCGACGGCGGCGGGATTGGGACGATAGACGATCGACTTATAAGCGACGACCGCTCGTTGCGCGTCCTCCATCGAACCGAACGCCCCTCCCGCGACCGCCCCGAACAGCGAAGCCCCGAGCGCGCACGTTTGCGCGCTGCGCGCGATCTTGAGAGGGCGGTTCCACGCGTCGGCGAAGATCTGCATAATGGTCGGGCTTTTCTCCGCGATTCCGCCGCAAATCACGATATCGTCGATCTTAACGCCGTACTCTTCCATGCGCTCGATAATCGTTCGCGCCCCGAAGGCCGTTCCCTCGATCAGCGCTCGGTACGTTTCCGCCGCCGTCGTGCTCAGGGTGTTGCCGACGATAAGCCCCGTCAGCGCTTGATCGACGAGAACGCAGCGATTCCCGTTGTTCCAATCGAGCGCGAGCAATCCGGACTCGCCCGGAAGCAGTTTCGCGGCGTCCGCTTCCAGCGCGACCAGCGCGTTCCCCGTCGCCGTGTATTGCGCGGGGGCGAGCGAGCGCTCGAACCAACGGAAAATGTCGCCGACCGCCGACTGCCCCGCCTCGATTCCGTAAGCCCCCGGCAAAACCGAGCCCGGTACCACCCCGCAAAGACCCGGGATCGCGCCCAGTTTGGCGTCCAGCGGCAGCGTCGTAATATCGCAAGCGCTCGTGCCGACGATGCGAACCAGCGTTCCGCTCTTAACCCCCGCGCCGACCGCGCCCATATGGCAATCGAACGCTCCGACCGCGACCGGAATCCCGGGAACCAAGCCGGTCTTCTCGGCGACTTCCGCCGCGAGATAACCCGCGAGCTGGTCGGAAGTTTTCGTCTCTTTCGCGTAATGCTCCCGGAATTTCAGAAGTTTCGGCTCGAGGGACGCGAGAAACTCCTCCGAGGGCAATCCGCCTCGCTCGTCGTCCCAAAGCGCCTTGTGACCCGCCGGGCATATCCCCCGCGCGAGCGTCTCCGGTTTCGTATTGCCGGTGATATAAGCGGGGATAAAGTCGGCGAGCTCGACCCATGAATAAGCCGCCTCGAAAACCTCCGGATCCTCGCGAAGGCAATGCCAAATTTTCGCCCAGTACCACTCCGAACTATATATTCCGCCGCATTTGTCGAGATAGCCGTTGTTCAGTTCCCGAGCCCGCGCGGTGATCGCGTCGGCTTCCTCGATCGACGTGTGATCTTTCCACAACCACGCGTTCGCCGCCGGAACGTCCTTAAAGCGCTCTTGAAACATAAGGGGAACCCCGTCGGCGTCGACGGGCAACGGGGTCGAGCCGGTCGAGTCGATTCCGATTCCGGCGACGTCCTCGGGGCGAAACGGTCCGGAAGCGCCGGGCTCGGCCGAATTCGCCTCCTCGACCGCCCCTCGAACCGCCGACATAAAGCAGTCGACGTAGTCCCTCGGGGATTGCCGCGCCAAAGTCGGCCGGTCGGGATCGAGAATTATCCCCAAATCGCCCGTCGGATAATCGGCGACCGAGGTTCCGATCTCGCGCCCGTCCGCCAGATCGACGATCAACGCGCGAGCGCTATTGGTCCCGTAGTCGACTCCGATCGCAAACTTTTTTCCGTTCTCGCTCATCCCTTGTTTCCTATGCTAAAACGACTAGGCGACTCGCCTCGGCTCGCGTCAACGCCTCCAAAGGCCAAAAACGCGACAATTCAACAGATTTAAGTATAACTGTGGAGCCCGGTCGCGTCAACAAAAAACGACCGAAAAACGGGTTTTTGAACAAAAAACCTCAACCCTTTCGCGCCTCTTCCGCCTTCGACGCGGCGTAAAACTCGGCCGTCTTTTGTTTTAGCGCCATACAAGCGTCCTCGAGACCGGTCGCCAGCGTCGCCCCCGCCGCGCGCGCGTGACCGCCCCCTCCGAACTCTCGAGCGAGATTCGCGCAATCCATCGCGCAGCGACTCCGAAAACTCGCCTTGACCGTCCCGTCCTTCTGCTCCACCGCGATGACCGCGACCTCAGTTCCCGCGATCCGCAGCGGCTCGTTCACGAGATCCTCGCTGTCCGACATAATCGCCCCGGCTTCCGCGAAATCTTTCTGCGACAATCGCATAAAGATCCCTTTCCCGTCGAGAAAGCGCTCGCAGCCCAAGGCGACCTCGCCGAACAACTTGAACCGCCCGTAAGACTCTTGCTCGTTGAGCTCGCGGTACATAGCGTCGATTTGAACCCCCGCGTCGACCAGCGCCGCGACTCGGCTCAGGGTTTCCGCCGTCGTCGACCCGAAACGGAACCAACCCGTGTCCGTGGAAATCGCGACGAAAAGCGCGTCCGCGATCTCTTTCGTCAACGAAACTCCGAGCGCTCGGATCGCCTCGAAAACCAAACTTCCCGCCGAGTCGGCGCTCGCGTCGACGCATCGAACGTCCCCAAAGGAGTCCCCGACCGCGTGGTGGTCGACGACCAACTTTTTGGCGGAAGGATTCCCTTGGAAAAGAGCGGTCGCGTCCGGCCCCAACTGCCCCCAAGAGCTTACGTCGACCGTCATAACGACGTCGGCGCTAGCCGCGAACGCGCGCTCCGCGTCGGTCAATTCCTCGATTTTGCGAACCTCGCGATTGGGGTCGATAAACGCGAGCCCCGGCGGTACCGAATGCCCGTCGACGAGCAAAACCTCTTTCCCCAGCGCGACGAGCGCCCGCTTCATCGCCAAAATGCTCCCGATCGTATCGCCGTCGGGCCTCACGTGCCCCATAACGACAAACGTCCGCGCCGCGCGCGTTTCCGCGCAAAATTCCGTCCAATCGACCGAGCTCGGTCTAATCGCTCGCTCCATTTCGCCTTTCCTCGTGTAAAACGCGATAGTTCTCGAAAAACGTCATTGTACGCCCGGCGCGCGGAATCGTCAAGCGACGAAAAAAAGAGCGCGACGCTCGATTCGTTTTCCTCGAGCGTCGCGCCGCTATCGCGAACTAGCGCCGTTTCGCGAAAATCACTTGACGACCCAGCGCAAGACGCCGCCGGAAACGTCCTTTTGCAATTTCGCGTTAATGCGAATCGCCGAGGCGTTGATCTCGTCGAAATTGACGACGACGTCCCGGTCGCGATCGCAAGAGTACTCGTCCTTCGCGTTGACTTTCTTCCATTCGTCCGAACCCGGCTCCTGGTAGGTAATATACCAAGATTCGGGAACGCGGCAACGTCCCCTTCCCGTGTCGTCGAACCAGTAAACGGCGCAACTGGTCAACTTGCGAGGCTTCGCAAAGGAGTACTCGAACCACTCGTTCGTCCCCAAATGATCCCACCACGTGGCGCGAGGATTGTTCTGATCCCCCGAGCCGTTCGGCTTTTCCGCTTGGTTGTAATAGTCCAGCGTGGAAAGCGAGTCGGTCGTGTTCGAGCCGTCGAATTCGACGTCGTCCCCGGCGATCTCCGGAACGTCGTCGGACAAATACTTGGAGTCGAGCGACTTGTAGAGAATCGGCTCGCCGTCCGCGTCCGTCCAGTTTTTCGCGTCCGCGTAGTCTTCCGCGTTGGAATCGAGGCCCGCTTGGCGAACCCAAACGCACATGCGACCCGCCGAGCGATTGTCCCAGACGCAGTACGGAACCGCGGTTAGATCGACGCCGTTAATATCCTTGACGCGAATAACGTCGACGGTTCGAGACGCCGCGCCTTTCGTGGCCTCGTTGACGTTCCCGTCGGAAATGAAGTTGACCCGCGTTTCGACTCTGAATTCCGGATTCTTCGGAAGAATAATCCGATCGACGCGAACCCCGCGATTGTCGACCTGCTCGAAGCAGTAGACGATCGGGCCGCGTTGAAGCGCGACGCGATTATTGTCGTCTTTCACGTTGGGATTCGCGACCATGCGAACGACGTCCGTCGGGAAATCGAGCGCGAACGTGGCGCCCGGCTTGGCGATCGAGCGAACCGCGTACCCGTCGGCGGGACGATCGAGACCGGTCCATTCGGGAATTCGGGTCTTGACGATAAACGGCGTAAATTCGGCGTTTGCGTCCTTCATCTTCGCGGTCGTCTTGATAAAGACCTTGCCGTCGTAAGGATATCGAGTCTGCTGCTCGACTTCGACGATCTTGTCGCCGAGTTCGACAGTCGCCTTGCCCGTCGCGTACATATTGACGACGAGAGTGTCGTCCCCGCTCTTCGCCGCGTCGGACTCGGCCGTCGCGTAGACGTACCCGGGAATCGACGGCAGCGCGCGAATCACGTTCGAGGGGCAGCAGGCGCAGCCGAAGAACGGTTGGCGATGATGGTTGCCGTCCGACAGAAGCGGATTGACGTAGAAGTAGGAGTCCCCGTTAAGACCGTAGCCGGACATAAACCCGTTGTACGCCGAGCGCTCCATAACGTCCGCGAACTTCGCCTCGCCCGTCGCGAGGTTCATCCGGTGCGACCAGAACAACATGCCGATCGCCGCGCAAGTCTCGCAGTAAGCCTCTTTGTTCGGGAGCTTGAAGTTCTCTTCAAATCCCTCGTTCGAGCGAGAGGACCCGATTCCGCCCGTAATGTACATCTTGTTGCGCGTAACGTTGTTGAAGATGCGTCGCATCGCGGCCATCAGGGCGTCGTCGCGATAGTAGCCCGCGACGTCCGTCGCGCCGCAGTAAAGATACATCGCCCGAACCGCGTGCCCCACGATTTCCGTCTGCTCGCGAACCGGAATCATATCTTGGCAGTACTCCCCGAAGAGTCCCTTCTCGCGACCCTCGGCGACCCCGCGCGCGTCGACGAAGAACTTCGCCTCGTCCAAGTACTTCTTGTCGCCCGTCAGTTGGTACATTTTAACGAGCGCGAGCTCGATTTCCTCGTGCCCCGCGACGTTCTTCAGCTGTCCCTCGTTCGGACCGTACCGCTTGCAAATCAGATCGAGCAAGCGACGATTGATCTTGACGAACTTGTCGTCCCCGGTCGCGCGCTGGTACGCGACCGCCGCCTCCGCCATATGCCCGGCGCAATAAAGCTCGTGCATCGACGCGAGATTCGTCCACTTCTCGTCCGGCTTAACGAGCGTGAAGTAGCACATCAGGTACCCGTCGTCTTGTTGCGACTTCCCGATGTAGTCGATCCACTCGTCCGCCTTCTTTTTCAACTCCGCGTCCGGATGGGCGGCGAGGGAGTAAGCGAAGCCCTCAATGATCTTATAGACGTCGGAATCGTCAAAATAGATTCCCTTGAACTCGCCTTTCTGAAGCCCGGCGGCGATTTTGAAATTGTCGATGCGCCCGGTTTCCGTTTCGCACCATTTGATATTGTGCGGAACGGAAACGACGCGGTTCGCCTCGATCCGCGGCGCCCAGTAATTGTCGTCGAGTTTGACTTCCGTGAAGGGAACCTCGCGCATCGCCTGCTTGGGCTCGTCTTGCGCGAAGCTCGCGACCGACGCCAGCGCTAAGACCGCCAAAGCGGTTGCCGATAAGAAAAATCGTTTCATTACAGTTCCTTAATAGTGGGAAATAGCTAAACGCTAAGTTGCGCTTTTTGTCCGTTTTTCGACTCGAACGGTCCGAAAACCAATTCGACGTTCATGCTTTCGTCTTTAGCGGTCAGATAATAGACCTTGTACCGAGCGCCCCCGTCGTAAGCCTTGACGACGACGTGCCCGCCGCGCTCGCAAAGTTTGCCGCGCCAAGGCTTGTCTTTCAGCCAATCGAGGTTCATCGGGTGAACGTCGGTCGGGCACATCAATCGCGGACCCGGATAACCGGTCGCCGTTTCGTCCGACATCGTCTCGCAAGGAACCGCGTTCACGTGCCCTTTCCACCAACAGCACGTAACATACACCCGCGCTTGAACTTCATTTACGAACGACTTGAACATCGCCCCGTTCGACGCGTGGTGGTTCGTCTTAACCACGTCCACCGGACCGCAAGCCCGTCCGACCGCGCCCTCGATCTCGACGTCCTTTCCGTTTTCGTCGAGAATCGCGCCGCTTATGTCGCCGCCGGTGTAGAAACGAAACGCCCCGTACTGGAACCGCTCGCCCATGCTGCGCGTGTTCTCGTTGTTGTTCGTCTCTTTATTCTTGGGATAAAGCTCGAAATAGTCGACGTTTTCCTTACCCTCGCCCCCCCATACGACCCCGTTGGCGACCAAATTGCGAACGTGAAAATCGTACTTGTCCGGCGCGCGGGTCAACTTGATCTGGTCGAGCGCCCCGACCTCGAACTTCTCGCGCTTAAGCCCGGCGGTTTTTTCTTTATATTCAAAAAAATTAACGAGATTCGCCCACTCGCCCGACTTGTGCTCCGTCGGGCGCGCGTAATCGGGATACCCGCGATCGAAAGCGGTTCCAAAACGATAGGTCTCCCCGACCCGCGCGATCCCGCTAATCGTATAGTTCGGGTCGCGATCGGTCGTTTTCGGACCGATGTTCGGATGCCCGATGTGATCCGTGTGAAAATGGGAGGCGATAACGTAGTCGATCGTCTCCAAATCGGGCAAGAGCCGCGAGATATAACGCGTTACCCATTCGCTCGGACGCCGGGAATTGTCGGGCATGGGCTTGCACGCCGCCTCGTCGCTTTTCGTCGGATTCCACTTCACTTGCCCGAAATGGGTCAAATCTTGCTCCCCCGCGTCGAGCAAAATCGTCGTCCCGTCCGGGCAGATCATAAAGCAATTTTCCGTCGCGCCCGTGTGAATAAAGTGAATGTCGAACTCGCCTTCCTTCCAACCTCCGTACGCTTTGCCCATTTCGCGGTCCGGATCGGTTATCGCGTTGGGATCGTTCGGGTTATTGGGATCCGGACAATCCGCGAACGCGATCGGCGCGACCGGATCGAGCGACCCGAGCGTCGTCGCCGCCAAACCCGCCGCCGCGGTTTTAATAAAATCTCTTCTGTCCAAACTCATCGCAACGCTCCTTTTATGATTTTGCGCCTTTCGACTCGAACGGCCCGAAAACGAGATTGACCGTCGCGCTCTCGTCGACGTGGGACAAATAGTAAACCTTGTATCTCGCGCCCCCGTCGATTACTTTGACGACGACGTGCCCGCCCTTCTCGACCAGCCGCGCGCGCCAGGCCTTGTTCGCCATCGTTTCCGCGTTCCCCTCGTGAACGAAGGTAGGGCACATCAGCGTCTTTTTGGCCGCCCCCGTCCCGTCGAGCGCCATCGACGTCGCCGTGACGTCCTGCAAATGGTTCTTGCTCCAGACGCAAACGCAGTAAACCCGCGCGTTGACCGCGTCGGTAAACGTCCGCGGAGTCGAGTCTTTGAACGAGTGGTGGTTCGCCTTGCAGACGTCGACTTCCCCGACGACCCGACCGATCGCGCCCTCGAAATCGAGATCCTTCCCGTTCTCGTCGAGCAGAACCCCCGACGCGTCCCCGCCCGTATAGTAACGAAAACCGCCGCGTTCAAAAACCAGCGCCATCGACCGCGTGTTCTCGTTCTTCTGGTCCATATTGTTCGGCCAGCGCTCGAAATAGTCGATCGTCTCGCCCTCCTTGCCGGTCCACAACACCCCGTTGCGGCAAATATTGCGAACGTGAAAATCGTATTTCCCGGGCTTCTTCAAGGGCTTAATCTGGTCGAGCGCCCCGACGATGAACTCCTCGCGTTTCAGACCGTCCGTCTTTTCCTTGTATTCCCAGAACTTAACGAGATTCTCGCGAACCCCGGGCGCCCAAGGCGTCGGGCGGTCGTACGTCGGATACCCTCGATCGAACGCCGTTCCAAAACGATAGAACTCCCCGACCTGCGCGATTCCGCTAAGTTGGTAATTTGGCTCGCGCCCCTCGGTCGAGCCCGCACCGGCGTCGGGAGAGCCGATGTGATCCGAGTGGAAATGCGACGCCATAACGTAGTCGATCTTGTCGATATCGGGGCGAACTCGCGAGATATACCGCGCGACCCGCTCCCCCGACCGCGTCGACGCGTCCGGAAATTCCGGCGTCCGATCCTTGTAGGTCGAGGCGTCCCGATCCCCGCAATCGAGCAGCATCGTCGTCCCGTCCGGAAAGATCAAGAACGAATTCTCGCCTATCCCCGTGCTTATGAAGTGGATATCGAACTCGCCCTCTTTCCAACCGACGTAAGGCTTCCCCATCTCGCGATCCGGATCGGAGATCGCGTTGGGGTCGTTGGGATCGTTCGGATCCGGACAATCGGCGAGCCCCTCGCGCGCGTCCAACGAGACCGCGCCGAGCGTCGTCGCCGCGAGTCCCGCCGTCGCCCCTTTGAGGAAACCGCGTCTGTTCAAACTCATCGTCTCTCCCCGCTAGGCGCGCGCCCCTTTCGACTCGAACGGTCCGAAAACGAGATTGACCGTCATAGCCTCGTCTTGGTGGCTAAGATAGTAGACCTTGTACTTCTTGCCCCCGTCGTAGACCTTGACGACGACGTGACCGCCGTTCTCGACCAGCCGCGCGCGCCACGCTTTGTCCGCCATCATTTCCGCGTTCCCCTCGTGAACGCAAGTCGGGCACATCAACTTCGCCTTCGTCGCGCCCTGTTCGTCGAGAACCATCGCGGTCGCCGTGTTGTCCTGCAAGTGCCACCGATCCCAAACGCACACGCAATAAACCCGCGCGTTGACCGCGTCGGTGAACGTTCGCGGCGTCGAGTCTTTATAGGAGTGGTGGTTCGCCTTGCACACGTCGACTTCTCCGACCGTTCGACCGATCGCGCCCTCGAAATCGAGGTCTTTCCCGTCCGCGTCGCGAAGGACTCCGGACGCGTCCCCTCCCGTGTAGAAGCGGAACGGTCCGTATTGATAGACGATCGCCAACGACCGCGTGTTCTCGTTCTTCTGGTCCATATTGTTCGGCCAGCGCTCGAAATAGTCGATCGTCTCCCCTTCTTTGCCGGTCCACAACACCCCGTTGCGACAAATATTGCGAACGTGGAAATCGTACTTCTCCGGCTCCTTCAACAACTTAATCTGGTCGAGCGCCCCGACGATAAATTCCTCGCGTTTCAAACCGTCGGTTTTCTCTTTATATTCCCAGAACTTAACGAGATTCTCGCGCTCTCCCGGAGCCCAGGGCGTCGGGCGATCGTACGTCGGATACCCTCGGTCGAACGCCGTTCCAAAATGATAGAACTCCCCGACGTGCGCGATTCCGCTGAGCTGATAGTTCGGATCGCGCCCTTCCGTCATACCCGCCCCGAACTTCGGATCCCCGATGTGGTCGGTGTGGAAATGGGACGCCATGACGTAGTCGATCTTGTCGATATCGGGACGAACCCGCGAGATGTACCGCGCGATTCGTTCCCCCGGGCGCTTCGACGCGTCCGGAAACTCCGGCGTCCCGTCTTTGTAATGCTCGTGGTCCCAATCCCCCGCGTCGAGCAGCATCGTCGTCCCGTCCGGATAAATGTGGAACGCGTTTTCCCCCGATCCCGTGCTAATGAAGTGGAGATCCAGCTCCCCTTCCTTCCAACCGACGTACGGTTTGCCTATCTCGCGATCCGGATCGGTAATCGCGTTGGGGTCGCCGGGAGCGCTTTTGCCCGGATCGAACGTCTCTCCTCGCGCGAGCGCCTTGTCCGAGGTTCCGTTGAGCGCCGTCGCGAGCGCGACCGATACGCCCGCCCCGGTCGCCGCGTTTAAAAATTCTCGTCGATTACTCTTCATCTCGTTCGCGCCTTTCCTTACCAAAAGCAAACGTTTTCGTCGAAGCGCGGCGAAAAAATCGTCGCGCGTCCTCGTCATTCTACCAAGATCGAAACCGAGAAACAAGAAGCGAGCCAAAGAAATTCCCGCGTTCTCGCGCAAAAACTCCCCCCTACTCGAAAGAGCCGTCCGACTCGAAAGGCTCCTCGACCGGCTCGTCCGCCTCGTAATCCTCGTCGAAGTCCGGATAAGCGTCGTCTCGGGGCGCGAGGGAAATATCCTCTTCCACCGCCCGTTTCCCTCGATCGAACATTTCTCGATTGGCGCGAATTCGTCCTCCTAAAAACGCCGCCAGCGCGACGACGACGATCAGCGCCAAATAGAAAAGCCGCCGAACCGCGGCGATCTTCTGGCGCTCGTTCCTTTTTTTCTTCATTGACCCAATTTCTCCTTGCTAACGGTCGTTCCGACGCCGCGCGCCGAAACCGGTTTTCATTGTATCTTTCCCGCTAAAACAAACAATAGGGACGCGCGCGTTTCTCAAAAGGGGCGCGGGGCTTTTCAAACGGCGAGCCGCTATTATAATAATGGGAGCGCGGTTCGGTTTGGCGAGCTCGCGCGAGCTCGGCGCGCGAAGGCGCGACCCGGCGATTATTGGCGCCAAGGATTAGGATTCCGACACTATGCTCGATCGCAAGTTCATTTTAGAAAACGTTGAAGCCGTTAAGGAAAATTGCAAAAATCGAAACGTCGTCGCCGACGTCGATCGCTTCGTCGAACTCGAAACGACGAGGCGCGAGAAACAGCGCGATATCGAAGTTCTGAACCAAGAGTCGAACGCCGTTTCCAAGTCGATCGGAAAGTGCAAAACCCCCGAGGAGCGCGACGCCAAGAAAGAGGAAGGTCGCCTCGTTCGCGAAAAAATCGCCGCCGTCCAAGCCGAGCTCAACGCGATCGAAACCGAGCTCGACAAAATCCAGCGCGGCATTCCCAATATGGCGCACCCCGATTCCCCGATCGGAAAAGACGATACCTGCAACTGCGTCGTCGGGTACGGAAAAACCCCCGTCCCCCAATGGTCCGAGGGATTTAAGCCCCTCGATCACGTCGAAATCGCCGAAAAATACGACCTCATCGACTTCGAAGGCGGCGCCCGAGTCGCCGGAGCCGGGTTCTATTTCCTCAAAAACGAGGCGGTTCTCCTCGAGCTGGCCCTCGAACAATTCGCCGTCAATAAGCTCGTCGCCCGTGGATTCACCCCGACGATCACCCCCGACCTCGCCAAAAACGACGTCCTCCAGGGCACCGGGTACATTCCTCGCGGAAACGAAACGCAAATCTACTCGATCGACAATAGCGACCTGAGCCTCATCGCCACGGCGGAAATCACCCTCGGCGGTCTCCTCGCCGGCCAAACCGTCGACTCGACCGAGCTGCCCCTCAAACTGTGCGGCGTCAGCCACTGCTTCCGCACCGAAGCCGGAGCCGCCGGGCGAGCCTCCAGAGGCCTCTATCGCGTCCATCAGTTCTCCAAGGTCGAGATGTTCGTCTTCTGCCTCCCCGACCAAAGCGAGGCGTTCCACCAAGAGCTCCTCTCCATCGAGCGCGAGATCTTCGACGACCTCGAAATCCCCTACCAAATCGTCGACACCGCCACCGGCGACCTCGGCGGCCCAGCCTATCGCAAGTTCGATATCGAAGCCTGGATGCCCGGCCGAGGAACCTACGGAGAGGTTACCAGCACCTCCAACTGCACCGACTACCAAGCCCGGCGCCTCAACGCCCGCTACAAGGTCAAGGGCGAAAAGGGAACCAACTTCGTCCACACCCTAAACGGCACCGCCGTCGCCATTAGCCGCGCCCTACTCGCCGTCTTGGAAATGGGCCAGCGCGAGGACGGAACCGTCGTCGTTCCCAAAGCCCTGCGTCCCTACGTTCCGTTCGTTCAATTGGGCGAACTGAAAAAGTAAAACCGCGAGCCGACGCGAACCGTCGGCCCACTTCAATGGAATCGACGATGCTCAACGTCTCGCCCTTGTTCGGATTGCTCGGCTTTCCGCTGATTTACCTAGCGATTCCCCTCGCCGTCGCGTTCTCCCTAGCGTACGCGGCGACCCGAGAGGAATCGCCAATCCTTATTCTAAAACGCGCCGGCAAAGTCGCGTTTTGGCTCTTTTTCTTTATGGCGCTCGTCGCGGCGATTCTCTACGTCTCCGTTTAAGAGACCTCCCCGCGCCCCTCGCGCTTTTCGCGCGCCTCCACGCCCCGATTCCGGCCAAGGCGCGCCCCTCCCCTCTTGACGGAGCACGGTTCTATGTCCGAGTCAAATTCCTCGTCGAGCGAAAAGCGCCAAAATCTCGCGCTCGCGGTTCTAAAGTTCCTTGGATCGATCCAATTGGGGATCGTCGTCATGACGATTCTCGCCGTCGCGATGGGCTGGGCGACCTTTCTCGAGCGCGAAATGGGAACTCCCGTCGCGCAAGCCGTCGTCTACGCGTCGAACTGGTTCTACTTCCTCGTCGGGCTATTGTGCGCCAACGTCTTGTTCGCGGCGATTTCTCGCCTCCCCAAACTCTTCGTTCGCGTCCCCGACGCCGACGGCGCTCGCCAAAAGACCCGCTTAAACGGCGCGCTCGTTCCCTTCTTCTTGGCGCACTTGGGCGTCCCGCTACTGATTCTCGGATGTTTAACGACCGCGAAATATAGCGTTAAAGCGCGCGCGACGATCTCCGAAACCGCCGCCGTCGAAAAGGCGATCGAGACCGATTCCAGGCTCTTCGAAATCGAGATAAGGCAAAAGCGCCCCGACGCCTCCTCGGAAAACGCCCCCGACGTCGTGGAAATCCCGTTCTCCGGCGGGCCGCTAAACTGGCGCGACCTCGATAGTTCGGAAAACTGGAAAAGAGACGTCGCCGATCCCTTGCTCGAGCAAAAACCGGACGGAAACTTCTTCCAAAAACTCGCGAAAAACGCCTCCAAATTGAGCCGCGCCGCGACCTTTCGCGCCGCGAGATTCGCGAGAAAAGCCAAACCCGGTCCCCTCTTCGAAAAAGACGGGCTTAAATTGGAAATCCTCGACTATTCCGTTATCGACGCCCCCGTTCAAGTTCCGCCCCTCAAAGGCGTTTTGCAAATTGGCGACGAAAAAAACCCCTTCGAGCTTTTCGCCCCCGTCGCCAACCTCTCCAACGACGACTATCTAAGCGGGTTCCGATCGAGGCGCCAAACCCTCGCCAAAGGGGCTCGCGTCGTCTACCAAATCGCCGAGTCTCGCCAAGAATTCGAGGCGTTTGAAAACGGCGCCCCCGCGCTCGAGTCTCGACCCGACGACAAAGAATTTTCCAACGACTGGCTCGTCCTCTTCGTCGACGACGAGCGCTTCCAAAAGCCGATCGCCGACTTGGCCCTACTCTCCCGATACGGCGACCTCGACGCCCAATCGACCGCGTTCCAAATCCAGCGCGAGGAGATCGCGCGGCGCCTTAACCAAGAGCGCGAGCGAACCGACGTCCCCGCCGAAGAGCGCGACGCCGCGAAGCCCCTCGCGACGACGACCCGCGACGACCTCGTCGCTCAATCCGATAAACTTCGCGAACTTAGCGACAAAATGACCTCGCTCGCCGACGAGGCGACCGAGCCCGGCGCCCCCTCGGAGAAAAAAGCCGAGTTCGCGAAAGCCCGCGACCAATTCGAGCGCGAGCGCGTCCTCAACTACCTCGCGACGACCTGGTTCCAGCTCGAGAGCGCCACCCCGACTTCAAAAGAGTTTTGCGAGACCCTCGAGCGCATGTCCGAAGCCAACGACGCCAGGATCAAAGACGTCGAAAAACTCGTCGAGGCGACGAAACTCGGATCCCAAGGCTGGAAAATCGTCGGCTTTGAGATAACTCCGACCCTAATCCGCGATATAAACGAGCTTCAAGGCTGGACCGCGCTCCTCCGACTCCAAGACCCGAACGGAGAAATCTGCGAGGCGACCTTCTTCTCCGAGCTTCCCGAGCGCGCCCAATACCCCAAGAACGGACGGGTTTACGGCGGTATCTGGCTCGAGCGATCCGCGGGGGACGACAACGAGTACGGGCGGCCTTGGAGCAAAGCCCTCGGCGAGCCGAAACTCGAGCTTATGCAAGACTCCTCCGGCGCCGTCGCCTATCGCTACAACGACGGTAAGAACGACGTTCAAACCGGGCGCCTCGCGCTCTCCCCCGTTCCCGAAAAGCCCGGCGCCTTTAAAGTCGATCCCGTCCAACTAAAAGGCGCGTCCTTCTCGATTCCCGAGCTAACGCTCCACGACGAAATCGGTTATCGCGTCGAGCCGACCCTTTTCGACAAAAATCTCGCCAACGAGTTTTACGGCAAAGTTCGCGTTCGCGTTACCCTCGACGACGTCGAGGAAACCTTCCTGCTAAGAACGATTCCCCTCGAAAGCGTCGACGAGTCGCAAATCGCTCGTATGGAGCGCGTTATTGCGTCCCGAGACCGGATCGCGACCGTCCGGCTGACCGATAAGGAGCTCGATTTGGGAAACGCCCTTTACGTCAAGAAATTCGACGCCCTTTACGAGCCCGGCTCCTCGACTCCCGCCTCCTTTTCGAGCGTCGTTCGCGTTTTGCCAAAAGGCTTGACCCGCAAAGAACAACGCGAGGAAGCCCAAAAGAATCTCGAGAACGATTCGATCGTCAAAATGAATCGTCCCGGAACCTTGCGCGCCAACGGCAAAACGTTTTGGGCGTACCAAGATTCCTTCCGAGGTCCCTATAAGCCCGGCGACTCCGAGTTCGACGACGTCGTCCAAGCGAAGTTGATACCCGGAGAAACCAAACCGCGAGAATCGATCTATCAAACGATCCTCTCGCTAAACTACGACCCGGGGCGCGGTATGAAATACCTGGGCTCCCTCTTGATCGTCTGGGGAACCGCCTTGCTCGTCTACCGAAGAAAAAAACCCGCCCGCGCGGCGAAAGAAAACCCGCGTCCCGTCGATTGTTCCGATTCCGCCACGCGCTCCGGACGCGCCGCGACCTCGCTATTGCTCGCGCTCGCCGCCGCTTGCGCTCTTCTCGCCTCCGCGCGCGCCCTCCGCGCCGACGAAATCGTCCCCCCCGAGAAACGCTCCGCGAAGCCCGCCTTGCCCGACGATAAGCGCCTCGATTGGTCGACTTGGCGACTTATGCCCGTCTACGACGGCGGCAGGCGCCAGCCCCTCAATACCTTCGCCGAGATCTTGGTCCGCGAAACGACCGGCTCAAGCCGCCCGACGATTCGTCTCCCCGAGGAAGTTCTAAAGACCTTGGAAAGCGACAAACCCCTCAATTTCCCGACCTTGCAAGAATTCCTCCGCGACCTCGACGAGGACGCCGCCGCGAAGGGCGAGTCCAAATCCAAACCGGACGACGCGACCCGCAAGGAGCGAGAAAACTGGTACAAAGAGGTCTCCGCCAAAGCCGTCGCCTCGCAAAAGGAAACCGCGGCGCGACTTCGCGCGATCTTCCCCAAAGGGGCGCGCAAATTCGACGCCCCCGAGCTGCTCTTCTCGTGGATCGTCGAACCCGAGCTCTGGGAATGCGTTCCGTTTATCGCCGACCCCAAGGGCGTCGTCGCGAAAAAGGTCTTAAAGCGAACCGACGCCGAAATCGCCCAACGCGCCGGGCGGCTCGCCCCCGCCGACTTCGACCTCCTCGATTACGGCGGAAAAACCCGCGTCGAAACCTTTAAATCGTTGGCGCGAACCGACTCGAATCTCGAGTCCGCGAGCAAAGCCCTCGCCAAATTCGAGGACAAACTCGCCGCGTTCCGCTCCGTCGCGTTCGTTCCGACTCGCTCCCTTTCCTCCCGTCCCTCGCGCTATCTCAATAAGATCCTCTACGGCGAGCCCGGCTCCGGCATGATGGGAATGGGCGTTTCCGGTTCCCCGAGCGAGCTCTCGAAACTGGACGACGCCGCCGCGAATCTCGAGCGACTCCTCTCGAAGGAAAAGCGCGCGACCCGCAAAGACTCCCCCTTCAACGACAAAGAATATCTCCTCAGAAAGCGCGTCTCCGTCGAGGGCGCGCGAGCCTCCCGCGAGCCCCTCGCCTTGGCGCGGCAAATGACGATGCTCTCGGCGCTCGCCCGGCGCGGCGCCCCGACGACCCTCGCCGCCCTGCTCGAAAGGCAAATCGTCGAGCTAACGAAAACCCTCGACGAGCTAAAAGCCCATCGCGACAAGATCTTCGCCGAAGAGAAATTCTCCGACGACTATCGCCGCGAGCTCCAGCGCGCGGTCGTCGCGCTCCAAGACCTCGTCGACGACCTCGAGCTCGTCCAGCTCTCGCTCGTCTCCGAGACCCCAAAAACCCTCAATATAACGCCGGTCGTTCGACGCGCCCTCTTCCGCGCCTCCGAAAGCCAAGACTCCCCCTGGGTTCCGCTTCAAACCGTCCTCTTCGCCCCCGACCCCGCCTACGCGCGCTTCGTCGACCCCGGCGACGTCCCCGCGATCGAGCTAAACGACGACGGAACCCCCGTTCTTCCAAAAGACGCCGAAAAGATCGATCCGTTCGACAATTTCCCCGAAGCCCTCCGAAAAACGATCGCCAACGGAACTTGCGAGCGAAAAGCCGCCAAGGCGCTCCTCGACGCCGCGCTCGCCTATCGCGATCGCGAGGCGACCGACCGCGCCGCGCGATTCAACGACGCGATTCGCCGCTTCTCCCAAGAGATCGCCGCCCTGGCGGCCCGCGCCGAGGAAAAGCGCGTCGAATTGGCGGCGCTCGAAAACCCCGACGAAAAATCGCGAGCCGAATTCCTCGCCAAAACGAGCCGCGACGTCCCCCGAGGCCTTAAAGCCGAGCTCTTTTACTACCGCCTAAACGCCTTTTACTGGAACTGGATCGCGTGCCTGCTGGCCCTCGTTTCCTTCGCGCTCTCCTACGCGAGGCAAATCGTTTGGCGCCGCTCGCGCAAAGAGCGAGATCGCGACGAAAAGTTCTTCTACGCGCTGGGCTTGCTCTTCCTTGTCGCGAGCTGCGTCGTCGCGTTCCTGGGGGGCGCCGTTCGCGCCTATATCACCGGCTGGGCCCCCGTCGCCAATATGTTCGAGACCGTCGTCCTCCTCGCGTTCCTCATCGCGTCGATCGCCGTCGGCTTCGCCCTCGCCCCCGCGTGGAAAACGCCATATCTCAACGCGTGGCGCGCGACCGCGTTCCCCTGGAAAGTCAAAGACCGATCCGACCGAACCGTCGCGCTCGTTATGTTCCTTCCGCGTCTAATCTTAATCGCGCTGTGCTTCTTTGTCGCGTTTAAAATCTGGCGCGCCGGTTCCGAAAGCGCCCCGATCGTCGCCGGTCTGATTCAAACCCTCAAAAGCGCTTTCGCAATGAAGGGCGCGCTCGACAGTTTCGCGGTCTTGCTTACCTTTCTCTTTGTCGTTTGGTCGGTTCCGCGCTTTCTCGTCGCCCTCGCCGCCCTCCTCTGCTTCCCGAAAACGACGTGGCGTCGCGACGACCTAAGCGACCCCGAGAAACCCAAGTCCAAAAAGGAAATCCGAGAAGAGATCGCGTCGGAAATCTACGGCCGCAAGGCGTTTATCACCGCGAGCGCCGCCGTCGCGCTCGCCGTCTCCGCCGCCGCCTATTTCAACTCCGTCGAATTCAATCCGAACATACGCCCCCTCGTCGCCGTCCTGCGCAGCAACTTCTGGCTGACGATTCACGTCGTCGCGATCATCGTAAGCTACGCCTTGGGCGCGATCGCGTGGTTCGTCGCCCTCTCCTCCCTTATCGCCTACGTTTTCGGAAAATACGGCGACAAGCCCTCCAAGCCCGGCCCCGAGAATCCCTCCAAACGCGACTCCAAAAAAGCGCGCGGCGCCCTCGAAAAGCGCGCCGAGCCGAGCCCCGAGCCCCCGACCGAGTTCGACCCGCCCTATTCGATCAAAGTCGCCCCCGCGATCGTCTTTATGCTGCGCGGCGCCGTCCTCTTCCTAACCGCCGGAATCATTCTGGGCGCCCGCTGGGCCGACTTTAGCTGGGGGCGGTTCTGGAGCTGGGACCCCAAGGAAGTCTGGGCCCTCGTTACCCTCCTGATCTACCTCGTCGTACTCCACGCGCGCGCGATCTGGGGCGCCAAGCGCTTCGTCGCCGCTCTCGGCGCCAATTTCGGAGCCCTCGCCATTATCATGACCTGGTACGGGCTTAGCTTCGTTATGGGCGGCGGAGGGCGCCACGCCTACGCGAGCGGCGAGTCGAACAAAGTCGCCGCCCTCTGCGTTCTCTTCGCGATCGATATCTTATGCGCCGTTCTAGCCTTGGCGAGATATTGGTTCGAAAGAGCGATCCGGCGAGCCGCGAGAAAAGCGGCGGAGAAAAAGCGTTGAGAAAGAGGCCGCGAACCCGCCGAACTCTATGTCGCTCGGCGCGGTTCGCGACTTAAAATCGCTCAGAATTCGACCGCGACCGGCGCGTCCGTAAAGGAGCTAAAGACCCCGACGCCCGACTCTAACTTAAAGATTTGCGTGTTCCCGTCCCCGGGCTGGTACATTCCTTTCAGTTCCGGGTACGCCTCTAGCATCTTCTCTTGCGACTCGATCCGAGGATCCTCGACCGCGACCGCCGTCAGGCGCAACCAAGTCGCGCCGTCGAACGCGCAGATCTCGATCTTCGGATTCTCGCGAATCTGTTTCGAGACCGGTTTGCTCTTCCCCGTTTGGAAACAGAGCTTTCCGTCGATTATTTCGATTGTCCCGAACGGTCGAACCCGAGGTTGGTCGTCGTCGATCGTCGCGAGGTAGTACGTCTTGCACTTCTTCAGAAAATCCAAAATGCGTTGCATCGCTCGGTTCCTTTCTATTGAATCTCGATCCCTTGGGCGAATTGCCCGATAACGACGGCGTCGGAGTCCTTCGTTATCTTTTCGCCGAAATAGTCGAAATTGGTAATCGATATATTCTTAACGTCGCTCGTCTCCGAGAAGCCCGCGAAGTAAAGTTCCCCGCCGAACTCGCCCTTCTCGCCGTAAACGACAAAATCGCTCAGCGAACAATCGAAAAGCCTGCCCGGCGTCGGATTCTCGAACTTGCCGTATTTGCACTGCATAGCCTTCGCCATCAGCATAATCATCTTGTCGCCGTTGGAGCGAATCCGGAAATTTGAGAACCGGCATTGTTCCATCGGCATTTCCAAGTTCGGCTGAAGCCAAATGATCGCGTTCGCCCAATACTGGTCGTGGTCGCGATAATCGACGCTATAATAAAGAACGTCGATATTCTCCGCGACGATATCGCGCATCGTCTTCGCCTGGCACTCGTAACCTATCCGAAAGATATTGGCGCGATCCGTCCAGAAAACGCAGTCTTTGACGACGATGTTCTCGCAGGGCGCCAGGTCGTCTCGAAGTCCTTTGATCGCGATCGAATCGTCTTGAGAACGGAAAAAGCAATTCGTTACCTCGACGTCGCTCGCATTGCACAAATCGAGCGCGTCGTCGTTGAGCATATTCGACGCGCATATCCTCAATCCGTCTATCTTTACACCGCGACAATTGTTCAGAACGCAAGTCCAGCTCCAAGGATCGCGCAAAACGACGTCCCGAATCTCGAGATTCTCGCAATCTTGGCAATGAATCGGGAAACTACTGGGACCGGCGTGGCGCTTCCATTCCGTTCCCGCGATAATCCCGCGCCCGCGAATCGAGATATTCTTGCCCTTCGCGACCACCCCGGCGTTCAACACCGCCCCGGCGGCGACGTAAAGCGTCTGATTGTCCGTCAAATTGACGACGTCGGGCTTGTGAACCCCGGGCCCAAAGTAGACGACGTTCGCGTCCCCTTCTTTCGGCGCGTCCTTTTCCGGAGCCAAACCGAACAGAATCAGCGGCTTAACTCGACCGTTCGGCTCGAGCGAAATCAGGAACGGCTCGCTCGCCTCCAGCGTCGCCGACTTCTCCGACCGCTCGACGAACTTGACCCCAAACCGCTCCGGCGCGACCGTCGCCTTCGCCAGCGAAAACGGCGCCGTTACCTCGATTTTGACCGTTCCGGTAAACTCGAACGTCCCGAAATAGTACTCCCCGCTGTCTTTCTCCTGATCGAAGGAACGATAGATCGCAACGTCTTTCCCGTCGACCGTAACGCGATACGCGCCCTCGACCCCCTGCCCTTCCGGCGCGGGCGCGGTCCAAACGTCCCCGAAAGCGCTCGCGCAAAACGCCCACAACGCGACCAAAAAACAAAACCGTAAAAACTTCATCGTCGAACTCCTTCCAAAACCGGCCTTCGTCTCGGACGTCCGAAATCGAACGATCCGCGACGCCATTGTAATCGTTCCCCAACCTCCGCGCAACTATCCGAGCCCCTTTTTGCAAGATTCCTCGCCCGCGCCCGCCGAGGGCGGGTTTTGTTTTGCCGCCGCAACTTGGGTAAACTACCCGCCCGCGTTGCGGGCTAATCTCCCTTGGTCTTAACTACCTTTCTTGGCTCCCAAACGACCAACCCGCCACTAGAGTCCTTTTAACCAAGTCCAGCGACCAACGGGAGCGGGTCGTTTACCCAGCCGCGCGGTAGCGCGAACCGCCAGTCCGGCTACGGACCGCGAACAAAACCCGCCCTCGGTGGGCGTCGTATTCGTAAAGGCTAGCTTTCATGACTTCCGCCCTATTCTTCTGGAGAATTACGCCAAGTTCATCCCGTTGGCGAGCGCTTCCACTTGGGAAACGGGGGCGCCGACGATCGTCGCAATTTTATCGAGCGTAAACCCTCCCATTTGGAGCAAATTGCGAATTATCGACTCTTCTTTTTCTCTTTCTCCCTCTTCGCGCCCTTCTTTGCGCCCTTGCTTTTCCCCTTCGCGCATATACTGCCGCTTCAAAATCTCTTGGGTTTTCTTTTCATCGTATTCGTAAAGGCTAGCTTTCATAACTTCAGCCCTATTCTTCA
>JAFRXD010000091.1 GCA_017441605.1 Thermoguttaceae bacterium
CCGACCGGCGACGAGGGAGCCGCTTCTTGCGCCGGTTCCGTTTCCGAGGGCGCGGGAACGGTTTCTTGCTCGGCTTCGTTCCCGATCTTTTGGGCGACTTCCTCCGAGGGCGCGGGTTCGCTTGCCGTCGGTTCCGGCGCGACTTCTCGCGCGGCGGTTTCCGTCGGCGGCGCGGACGGCTCGGACTCGGGTTCTTTCGGCGCGACTTCGGAGCCGACGGCTTGCGCGGCTTGCTCGGACTTTTTTGTATTGGCGGGGCGATCCCATTCATACGCGTAATCGGGAAAGTTGTAATGAGCGAGTTTTGCGAAGGCGGGTCTCAGCGCGTCTTTGAGGTCTCTAACGACGCTCGCGACTTGACCGAACGATCCGGCGCTTCCTCTAAGGCTCCTATCTAAATAGGAGTATTCGTCCTTGTCTAACAATCCCGCGTCCGTCGCGAGAATATAGGCTCTTTTTGCCTTGTCCCAAATCTCGTTTGGATCTCCTTTTGCTTCGATTAACTTATCGATTTCTTCTGTTAATGTTTTCGCGTCGTTACTCGCTTTTCTCCTAAAATAAGCCGGAACGTCGTCGTCGAAGGATCCCTCGTCGATTTCCTCCCCTTCCGGATTGACGAGCCTTGGACTCTCGGACAGCATTTTGCTTAACTTCTCGGCGTTGGCTAGATATTTTTTCGAGTTGCCGTTTAGGTACGCCTCGCGCATAGCGCGATATAGCGGCGCGACCTTGGAGCGCTCGTGCTCGGTGAGCTCCCCGTGCAAAGTTAGAACGCGAGCAAGTAGGGTTTTCTCGAACACTGGATTGTCAGGTTCGTTTTTTAGCCTGTCGACAAATTCCCCGACTATTCCCACCAGCTGGCGCAAGTCCGGTCGTCCCGCTTCGTTGCTATTATAGGACAGGTTCCAAACCCCCGGCTCTCCGACTCCTTCGTTTGTTTTCAAGGACTCTCCGTTCAAGAGATTGTCGGGGTTTAACAGCCCAAATAATACGGCGATTCTCTCGGCTTCTTCTTTTCCAAATTCCTTTCGAGTTCTTGCGACGTAACCCGCGAGCTCCTCGCGTATCGCCGTCGTTAGTTCCGTCGCGCGGAGAACGTCGCGCGTTTTCTCTAGTCGGTCGAGGTTGCGCGAGATTCGATCTTTGACGTCGAGACGTTGCAGTCCGTTAGTTTTGCTTGTTTGTTCGGTTCCGTAGTAGTCCGATTCTTCGATTTGAAGATAGCGAAGAGCTCTCTTGATTCCTTTTACCAGTTTGTCGCGCTTCGCGAACGCGTCGCGCTCGGAGAGTTTTTGCTCGCAAAGACGTCCGAGCTTAATTTGAGCTTGATTGTACGGCTTAATGTCGTACAATCCGTTTTCGTCTTTTTTCCCGCTATGTATAGCCTTGTACGTCCGAGCCGCTTCGCGAACGACGTCTGGATCGTCGCACAGGTAACCATAGCCCCCTTTAAATTTGGCTTGGTCGTTGACGGGAAATTCTTCGCCAGAGACCTTTTTGTAAGCGTCTTCTATTTCGGTGCGTATTTCACTTCGAGGAACTTCTCGTTTCGCAAACGGGTTGTACTCGATATATTTTTTCTTTTCGGAGTCGCTTAAAGGCGCGGCTTTCTCGGATTCTTCGTCCGGCGCGTTCATACTCGCCCAGACGTCTCGCGCGGCTTGTTCGCCGTCTTCGGGGACGGGGGAACTGGTCTCCGCCCCGACGTCCGGCGCGGCGGTCTCGGTTGGCTCGACGGGTTGATCGGAAGGCTCCGCCTCGTTCGCAGTCTCGATTGTCGCGGTCTCGTCGGGGGGCGTTTCAGACTCGACGGCGGGGGCTTGCGCCTCGTTTCCGATCGCTTGCACAGCTTCCTCGGGGGTCGGCTCGGACTCGGCGGCGGGGTTCGGCGCCGGTTCGATCGCTTCGCTCGGCGCCGGTTCTCGCGCTTCCTCGCCGTTCCCTTGCGCGGCTTGTTCCGCTTTGTCTTTGATAGTTTGCGCGTATTTTTTCCAAAGATCGACGGCGTTCTTTCCCGCTTTCCTTACCGCCGCGTCCGAGACGGTCCCGTTGGGGGTCGTTTGGATATAATTTCCCCACAGTTGTTTATCGGGAACGTCGATACCAAACGAGCGAAGAGCGGTCTGTATCGCGTAGACGTTCCTAATGATCGCGCCGCTGTTTAGCGCGGTGAATCCGAATTGTTCTTTTTTTCTGGTATCTTTGTCGACGTTAAAAATTTCGATTATCTCCGCCGCTTTTTCAAGAGCCGCCAACTTTTCGGTCTCGTTTTTCGCGAGAATTTCCTTTTTAACGTAACCTAGATCGAGTTCGTTTATAAGCTCTCGCGAATAAACGCCCTCGTTGCCCGTCTCGTCTTCGACTTTCGGCGGCGCCTCGTAGTTCCTTGGGACGGCTTTGGAATTGGGCTTAACTCCGTTGTTCTTTTGCTCGATAACGTTCGCGAGGAACTTCGCGGCTTTAATCGCCTTGTTAAGCGCGTGATGTCCTTTCCCTTTTTCGAGGAGATCCTCCGCTTGCTTCGCTTCCGCAAAGGCTCGTTGATACGCGTATTCGTCTCTATGAGTCCCGACAAGTTCGGAGTTGTTTAGCAATCCGTTCACGGTTACTAAAAGCAGTTTCGCGTTGTTGCGTTTTTCTTGCGGCGTTCCGCTGTAAGGCGAAACGCTTTCCGCCTCTTTCCTCAACCTTTCCGGCGCGTCGCGCAACGCTCGCGCGTCCATCTCGCGATTTATCTCGTCCGAGACGCTCGACTCGGCGGCGTTTCCGACGTTTTGCG
>JAFRXD010000092.1 GCA_017441605.1 Thermoguttaceae bacterium
AGTTCCTTGAGCTTCTTCTTGAACGTCGGAACCGTTACGCCAAGTTTCTTGGCGGCGGCGCTCAGCGAAAGATCCCCGGATTCGACGAGATCCGCCAAGATCTCGATCTTGCCCTCGATCTTGCCCTCGATCTTGCCCTCGATCTTGCCCTCGTTCCTTCCAACTTCAATCCCGTCTTCCCAGACGTCGTTCCAGTATTGCTCTTCGTCGTATTCGTTCGAAAATTTCATTGTTACCTCCGCTCGATGCGCGAGTAAAAACGGTTTCAAAATATTGTCGTCCGACATTGCGTCGATCGCCGCGTCCGCCCCTTTTGCAGGATCGCCCAATTTGTCCGCTCGATTCCGGGCGGCTTCGATAAACCAGGCGTAGTCCGTCAGCGGTTTACAGCTCTCCGTGTACTGGGGACGGCTTCCCGGTCTGATATTGACCATTCGAACCCGAAGATCAACGTCGCTCTCCGGGTCGCTGTTTTTTGCGCATATGTCGCTCAATCGCAGGATTCTCTCCTCTTCGACGTCCTTGCGCCCGCAATAGAAGCAGAGACATTTGATCGTCGGGAACCATTGCTCCAGCTCCGAGAAAACCCTGATTCTGAATAGCTCGATAACTTTAGCGGCGTTCATCCCAACGTAGGGCAAACAACGAATTGGCATATTCGGGTTGACCGTCGTCTGATGTTCGCATAGGCACATTGTGTTGCCGACGATGAACGACACGTCGTTTTTCAAATTGACGAACACCGCGTTGTCGATTGTCAGTATCGTCAAATCGTTGGGATCGTCGCAATCGGATTTGCAGAAGGTTTTGAAAACGTCGAGCGTCCAGTCCTTATGCTCGGGGTTTCCGAGAACGAACTTCCAGAGGCTGTCCGCCATTGTTCGATTGAAACCCTTCTTAAAGGAACGAGTCGGTTTTTTACGACTCGTTTTCTTTGCGGACGCCTTGGACGTTTCCTTTTTGACCGCCGTTTTGGTTTGTTTTGCCATAATAAATTACCCTCCAACCCAGCTTGTTATACTTTCTTTCCCCCTCGCTGTCAAGGCGCCCGCCGAGGGCGGTCCGTAGCCGGACGGGCGTATCGCGCTACCGCGCGGTTGGGTAAACTAGCCGCGCCCCGTTGGGGCGCTGGACCTGGTTAGAAGGACTCTAGTGGCGGTTGGCTCCGGGGCTTGGTTTGCGAATTGGGGCTAGGGCTTTGGTTATGGCGTTGGCGATCGATTTGGCTTCTTGTTCGGAGTTGTATTTGCCTAGGGAAATTCGGATCGTTCCTTGGGCTAGGCTCTTGGGGAGTTTGACGGCGCGGAGGACTCGGGAGATTTGTTTGGATTGACCGTCGCAGGCGGAGCCGGTGGAGATTTGAACGCCCGCTAGGTCTAGGCGGTGAAGAAGGGCTTCGGCGTCGGCGCCCGGGAAGGCTAGGCTTAATAGCCCGGGGAGGAAGGGGGGGGCGCCGTTGCGCTCGAAGGGGACGCCGTTCGCTTCTAGGGTCGACAAGAGGATTGTTTCTAGGGTTTGGAGTTTGCGGGCGGTTTCGGGTAGGGAGTCGGTCGCTTGTTTTAGGGCGGTCGCCATACCGACGATTCCCGGGACGTTTTCCGTTCCGGCGACTAATCCGCGCTCTTGCGATCCGCCGTCGATTAGCGGGGCGATTTCGGTTCCCTCTTTGACGTAGAGGAATCCGACGCCCTTCGGACCGTTGAATTTATGGGCGGAGCCCAAGAGGAGGTCGACGCCCAGGTCTTCGACGTTTACCGGGATATGACCCAGGGCTTGGACGGCTCCCGCCGAGGGCGGGTTTTGTTCGCGCTACCGCGCGGTTGGGTAAACTACCCGCTCCCGTTGGTCGCTAGTCTCGCTTGGTCTTAATTTTCTTCCGTGGCGCTTTGCTTCGAGCGCCGCCGCGCGACACGAAGTAGATTTCCGACGTCGGGGGGACGACACTGAAATACGGGCTCGCCAGATCCTTGTTTTTCAGTTAAGAAACGGCTTAACAGCCTCTCTAAGCTTTATCACTTTTTCTATAGTCAACTCCATAAGCTCTTGATAGTTCTCCTGATTATTAAAATCCAGACCGGGAATATCCGTAGAGAATGAAGACGATTTCGCTTTTTCTTTCCACGTTTTCCAGTCAAGGGGTTCTTCAAAAGCCGTTTCAATTTCTTCGCGGCGGCTATAAAACTCCTCGTACATTTCCTTGTTTTTCACCAATAAGCTAACGCGAATTTTGTGTTCTTTGTTTACAAGTTCAATACGTATAAGACATTGCGATTTGCCAACAGCCACGTCGTACCAGTTGTCCGTCGACGCCTTGCGCCTATTGAACGGTTTCCCTCTTTGCTCCAAGACGTCGTTGAACTTTGACCAGAATTCCAGTCGCCTTTCTTCAGTTTCGGTAATCTCGCCTCTATTGGCGAGCGTTTTTACGCTCTTTGCAAAGTCGTTAGGTTGCTCGATTACCTTGAATTTTGGCGCGGGAACGGAATCGCCAATGGCATAGACGTGAATTTCCACTAGAAAGAAGTCGACTTCGGACGTTGTGCGTTGATTCAGCCATTCGATCGCGCTGGCGTGTTCTTCTCTCGCGTTGGCGACCACCCACACAACAACGCTGGCGTTTAGAACGGAAGCATAGGTAACGAGTTTGCCAAGATGATCGTGATCGGTCGACTCTAACTGGTTTTCAATTAGCACCGTTTTTCCGGACGTTTCATCTTTACAAACAATGTCGCATCGATAGGTTCCGACAAGTTTCTCCGTTTCAATCTCGGTAAGGGAAAGATTGAGCTCGTCGCCCAGCGTTCCGATGTTTTCTTCCGAGGCGAGCCATTTCGAAAAATCGTATTGTTCGTGGGACCATACGGTTCTTATATCGACTTCCTTGAGCTTTCCCAATTTCATATTAGTTGTTCTCCTTGGATTGTTTCCGGACGCCCGCCGAAGGCGGGTTTTGTTCGCGCTACCGCGCGGTTGGGTAAACGACCCGCTCCCGTTGGTCGCTAGTCCTTATAGGTCTTAACATCTTTTCTTGGCGCTTTGCTTCGAGCGGCGCAGGACGACGCGGTTTGTTTACCCCTCAGCGCTTTGACGCGGAACGCGCGACGGGCGACGTCGGCGTCTAGCGCTTCGATTAACCCTTATATTTCTTGTTCTTGGGAAGGTAAATATCCGATTTCAATTTTTTTGTAAGCGACATTGCAGGCTTGGAGAACCTTTTTTATCGATTCCCCGATCGCGTTCGCGTCCAAGCTCGTTTCGACGAAGTAGTTTTCTGCAATTTTTTCGGGACGGATCAAACGATTCCAGTCCTTTTCGTCCACAACTATGCCGGTTCTATTAGGAAGAGACGCGTACCACTTCCTCAGTGCGGCAAATTCTTTTGGGTAATCGTTCAATAGCAATTTACAGAGCGTAATATACACCCCTATCCAACTATGAGGAAACGGTTGCGGTTTACCAAAGTAGATAAACGATTCAGGCGACGTGTTCTTTAGATTAAGTCCTTTTCGGAAATTACACCAAACGAGGTCTTTGGTATTTCTGGAGTTCGAGACTTCACGCCTTCCCTTTTTTTTGTAAGTAATCTCTACCTCTTCTTTCGAAACTCCGCATTCTTCAAGAAGATTCACGATTGCCCCCACAATGTCTTTTGTGCCCAGTCGCGCGAGCACATGATAACCAGGCGCTATTTTTTCAGTCCCTTCGTCGGGGTATTTATAGACTTGCACATGTCGGAGCTTTTTACCGCTTCGGATTTTGTCGAACACGTCTTTGCGTTTCTCAAACAATAGTCGACAGATATTTGCGTACAAATTTTTCCAATTAGCCGGATTGGGCTGTCTAACACCGCAGAAAACGAAGGAAGTTGGTTTCGTAAAGGAAACCGAGTCGTTGGGGCCGAATTCAAGTCTCATTGCTTTTTCAATCCTTGGTTCAATTTGTTTTTGTTATGAAAAGTTTGTTAGCGCCTTACGCCAGGTGAATCAAGCTCGTTGGGCGACTTTGCGGTCGATTAGGGACTCTAGGAGTTCGGCGATTTTTTTGGGGGCGGCGCCGCCTCGGATTAGGACGCCTAGCTCGACGTTGGTCTCCATCGCGGGTTTGGTTAGGTTGGCGCTGGTAACGAGGGCTAGGGAGGCGTCGGCGACGGCGCATTTGGCGTGGACTCGGATCTTGTCGTCGGTTAGGGCGTATCGCTCGGCGCTTGGGAGTTGTTCTTTGAGTTTCTCCAAGGCGTTGGAGAAGTTGCCTTTGGAACGGTCGACTAGGATTCGGACGCGGACGCCGCGCTTCGTCGCGGCGGCTAGGGACTCGAGGACTAGGTCGGCTTGGAATAGGGCGAAGGCGACGAGGAATAGGCGCTCTTTCGCGGCGTCGATCACCTCGCAAAGGGCTTGCTCGGTTCTTCGGGTCGGAAAGGGCGCGGTCTCCGGGCCGGTCCAGACGATCTCCAACTTCTCGCGTCGCTCGTCTTGCAGGCGGTTGGTCTCCAGCACGGCTTGGAGGGCGAGCGCCAGCTCTCGGCGCTTTGGTCGGGGCTCTTTTTCTAGGCGCGCCAGGAGTTTGCGCTTGGCGCCGCGATCGGCGCCGGGCTCCAGCGCGTTTCGTGCGACGTCGCGCAGGCGCGACTCGTCGTTCGAGGCGGCGAGTTTGTCCGCCAAGTAGCGGAGCTCGTCGCGCGAGATTTCCGAGGCGAGTCGCGCGACGATTCGCGCAAGTTCTTTCATTTTGGACTAGTACCTATCGACTTTAAAAAACGCCGCGTCTTTGCAGTCGAAGGTCGGGACGACCAAGGCGCGGTCGAGGAACTTGTTTCCGCACTCGCAAGAGGTTTCCGAGAGGAAAGCGCAGTTGTGGCAGGCGGCGGCGGAAAGGGAGGAGTCTTTCTCCGGGTCTCGCTCGGCGCACAAGGGATCGGAAGAGCAGAAGCAGGCGCGTTTTAACGCGAGCGCGATAATTCTTCCAAGGGACTCGGGCTTGCCGAGCTCGACGAGCCCGCCGAGGGTTCCGTCGGAGTCGGAGGCGGCGGTGTAGAAGAGCAAGCCCGCCATCGGGGCGGCTTTATCGTCGCTGGCGTAGATTCGCTCTTGGACGCTCGCGGCGTTGTATCCGCACTCGAGCGCCGCCTCGCGGATTAGGAGGTGGGCGAAGGTGTGGAGCATAACGTAACGAATCGGGGGCGGCTCGACTTTTGAGCTAATTCCGCGCTTGCGATTGAATCCGGCGTGGGCTCGCTTTAGCTTTTCGGCGCGCTCTTTGACTTTGGGGCGCTTTTCCCATTCCTTCACGGAGTTTTCGTTGAATCGAATAAAGACGCCCTCGCCTCTGACTTCGCACGCCAAGGTCCACTCGGGTTTGTCGTTGGCGAGGGGGGCGAGGACGGCGCGATCCTTGGGATCGGTTCGCTCCTCCATGGTTTCGATTCGGGTAAATCCAACGAGGGCGTTGACTTTGCGGAGACGGTCGACGAGCCCGACGCTCGCGATTTCGACGGAGTACTCCCTCGGGGGAGCGACGGGGACGACGTGGAAATTGTCGTCGTTGGGCGGGTTGGGGTCGACGAGCGCGTCCCATTCGGGGCGCTTAATGTCCAACTCGTCGATCTTTTCCTCGGTCTTGGGCTCCTCGCCCATTTGGGCTCGCTTTATCACGGCGTCGGCGATCTCTTTCGCGGAGAATCGCTCGAACTCGTCGAGCTCTTTTTCGACGTCGGGATCGAACGTCGCGTCTTTTCTCATCTTTCTGAGCTCGTACTCGACGTCGGAGTCCGCCTCGCACTGGTCGAAGTCGTCGTACTCCTCGAGTAGCTCTTCGAGGGTTTTTAGCTCCTTCACGGGGAAGGAAAGAGCGGAGACGGTCGCGGGGAACCAGCAGTTGGACGCGCCCAATAGGACGGGTCGCGGGGGCTCGTCGCACTCCTCGAATCGGTCGTAACCCAAGTGAGGGAATCGACCTCTGCACTTTGGCAAGTTTTTCTTTCCCCTTTCGCCAAAGACGTCGATCAACGAGCGCTTTTGCTGGCATAGAGAGCATTTCACGATAAGGTTTTTCGAGTCGAACGAACCTCTCACTTCGTAGAAATACAACTGCCCCGGGCACTCTTTCTTTTCAATATGCACAAAATCGTGCCACGGGAAATCGTCGATATGCCCTTTTTTGCAAGCGAGCAGGAAACGCGCGGGGACGGCGGTCGGTTTTCCTCCTTTACTACAACCGTCGTGATAATACCGAGTTAGTTCCGGACGATTGTTGTGTTTTTCCAGCTTGAAATGTTTCGAGTCGAGGGGGGCGAGGCGGTTGCACCGGGTGCAGCGCATCCATTCGGGGAAGGGGCGAACGGGGGCGCCGACGGTCGGGGGACGAAACAAGTCTTCCAGGGTACGATCCTCGTAAGGGGGCGCGAGCATTAAGCGAACGCAGGGCAATATCTTGCGGACTTGGCGCAGGAGGCGGGGCTCGCGAATTTCGCGCATCTTTTTGCGCTGTCTCTCCCATTGATCCAAGCCCATCGTGATCACGGACAAGTTGGGCAGATCGATAAGGGCCCCGGGGCCGTAGTTCCAAAGGAGTTGGCTCGGACGAATTTGCCCGACGCAACAGCGGTCGTCTCCGCTCGTTTCGAAGCGTCTACTCATTGTCGTTTTCCTCCTTTTCCTTTGGATCAAAGTCCCAATCGGGTTGGTTTTCGGGTTGTAGTTCCGAGTCCATTAGGAGATTGAGATCGGGCTCGACTTCTCGCATCGAGGTCGCGACGGTAAATCTGCCCCAGGCTTTATTGTTCGGGCGTTTGAGGAGTTCGACGACGTCCCCTTTTCTGGGGGGACGGTCGTATCCCAAGATTCGTTGTTTGACCTTCGCCTCGTCTTTCCAATGGTCGATCCGGTCGTTGAGACGGTCGTAAGTTTCGTCCCTAGCCGCCAAACCGACGACATTTCCGGCTCTTTCGCAAATGGCCTCGACGGTCTTCGCCAAAGCCTTTTCGCGCGTTTTAGGGTCGCGCATTTCGAAGGCGCCCTCGTTTGGACTTAGCTCGTCGATACCGACGCGCAGTAGGGAGACCATGGCGCCGGTGAACCCGCGGTCTAGGGCTCTCGCGGAAAAGGGGGTAACGGATTGCGCCTCGACGTGTTTGTAGAAGGTGGCGCAGTAATGCTCGAACATTTCGTAGTGGGAGAAATCGCGGGGTCTGGACCAAGCAAAGACGGTAACGACGAATCCGGGGACGCCGCGGCCGACGCGGCTCGTGGCTTGGACGTACTCGGCGGTGTTTTTCGGCTGACCGTTGACGACCATTAGTCCGAGCCTAGGAATATCGAGCCCCACGGAGAGCATATTGGTGGCGAGGACGACGTCGCAGGGTCGTTTGTCGAGCATATTTCTCTCGATTTGGAAGGGCGTCGCGAGTTGCGTTAGCTTTTGGGGAATGTCCCGACTATTGACGCGGGAGGTCAATTCGAGGACGTCGCGAACGGAACGGTTTTTCAAGCCGGGTCTGCGGACGTTTTTGCTGTTCTCGATACAGAAGGTTCTCGAAGAGACGTCGTCCTCGACCATGCGGCGGGCGGTGCCCAACTCTCGGAGCGAGTTGAAGTAGCCGACGAGGGACATATAGGGATCGGCGAGCTCTCCGAAGGAAAGAAAAAGGGACTGGGCGGCGGTTAGTAGGGTCGTATAGGCGGCGATCATTATATCGGGTCGCGAGGTTCCCGGGGCGCAAATCCCGACGTACCTTCGACCGGGTCGCTCGGAGGTTTCGCGCTGAACCGAGAAATAATCGTCCTCGACGTCGAGACATTTTGGGGGGAAGATCTCGACTTTGCGCTGGAAGACCTGTTTGATTTGGGCGTCCGCTTTTCTGGTGGTCGCGGTGGAGGCGACGATTTTGGGTCTGATTTTCGTATCGTTCCATTTCCACGAACAGAGGTCGTCGACCGCGGACTCGTAGAGGCCGACCATCGTGCCGAGGGCGCCGCTAATGAGGTGGAACTCGTCTTGCACGATCAAATCGGGGGGACGGATCGCCTTGATCGGACGAACGCGCGACTCTTTTAGGGTTCCGGTCGGTCGGTGGGAGGTATGGTCGTTTTCCCAGACGAGCCCGCACCGGTCGCACTCGCGGCGCGCCTTTCCGAAAAGGGTTCTCGCCTCTTGCTTCCACGCGAGGGTCGCGAATTTGTCGACGGTCGCGATGAGCATGCTCGGGGGGCGGCGATAGATCGACTCGTCGTCGATGAGAATGGGGAATCCGTTTCCTTCTCCGCGATCTTTCGAGAAGATGCACGCCCCGTCTCGATCGCCGCAGAAGAATCGAACGCGCGCCTCTTTGGTACTGGGTTTACAGTCGCGCCCGGGCCAGCACTCGGAGCCGCACCAGGGGCATTTCGAGAGGAGGGAGAGGGAGTCGTCGTCGGGGCGCCGGGTCTTGTTGCCGAT
>JAFRXD010000093.1 GCA_017441605.1 Thermoguttaceae bacterium
CAACCGCGGCCGCCGGATCGGGCGTAATTTCTCCCGCGTTCGACTGCTTCATGAGGTTGCCGTAGCCGACGATAATCGTCGAGTAGACCAGCGTGAAGATCGCGACCCCGATGAGGAACTTCGTGAACTTGCTCGAGCCGCGCCATTCGTGCAGCGCCAAGCCCCAGCAGGAGCTGAAGATAATAATCGACGCCATGTGCAGGGTCCAGCTGGAGAACCGGTACTCGCCCATGCGCGTTTCGCCCATCGAGTAGAAGAAGAATTGGAAGTACCAAGTCGTGCCCGCCAGCGCGGAGAAGAAGTAGTTCCAAAGCATATTGACGCGCGCCTTCGCCGGTTTGCCGTCGACCGCCGGGGCGTCCGGATCTTTGACTTCTTTCTTGAAGAATTGGTAAAGCGTCCCGTTCTTGAGCAGGAGGATCGCGCACCAAACGAAGTTGGTGAGGAAGCCGCCGATCAGAATAATGCAGAGCTTCGGAAGACCGACCCAGAGGCTGCCGGTGTCGTGCAGCGCGACGAGGTGGTCGAGCGGAGTTCCCGCGTGCTGCGCGTAAGCCATGCACGCGCTGAAGACGCCGGAGATCGTCGCGACGAGAATTCCTTTAACGAAACTGAATTCCTTAATCGCCTCTTTCTTGACCTCGTCGGGCATTTCGCGCTCTTTCGACATGCCCGCCACGCCCGCGAGAATAACTCCGAGCAAGCAGACGCCCAGACCGAGAATAATGACCGCGTAAGGAGGTTGCGTCATAATGTTCGAAATGAACGTGCCCTTGAAAATGTCGGGCATAATCGTGCCGAGCACCGTGCAGTACCCGAGCGCGATCGCCATGCCGAGGCTCATGCCGAGGTAGCGCATCGTCAATCCGAACGTCAGACCTCCGACTCCCCAGAGGCAGCCGAACAGGAACGCCCATAACATTGCGTCGGGGCCGCCCTTGGTCTTTTCAACGAGCGAAGTTTCGACGATCGTACCGACCGTCGCCTTGAATTGCTCCGTCAACTGGGGCGTCATCTGGGAGCGATCAAAACCGGCTCCGAACGCTTGCGCCCAGAGCTTTTCGCGATCGACTTCCCTTTCGTTCTTGTCGCCCGGTTTCGGTTCGGTCATCGCGATCCAAGCCGCGCGAACGATTTCCGAAGAGGGCGCGACCGCGTCTTTGCCAAGCGCGTCTTTGACGGTCGCCGTCTTCAAATATTGAAATTCTGGCGCGCCCGCTCGGTATTTCTCGATAATCGCGGTTTGATCGATAAACGAAACGTCGACGTGCGTCGGCGTGTTCAGCGCGTACTCGATCGTGCTATCGCTAACTTTGCCGGAGAAAATCTCGCTCATCGCCCCGAAAACGCCGCAGGCGAGAATTAGCGCCATCACCCAGGGGGCGATGATCCAGGAGAAGAAACCGCCCGCGAGCCAGTAGACTTCCCAAGACCATTTCTTCACCGCTTTGTACGGAACGTAAAACGACCCCGAGGCCAAACCTCCGAGCCAGTGGTAAAATACCCCAAAAACTACTTGCGGCATAAGGACAACCTTTCAATTGGATATGGAGCGACGCGCGTCCGCGTCGACGGATTCGCTCTTTATTCTAACGAAAAACGAGTCGCGATTCAAGCGGCGCTAGCGGCTCGTTCGATTTTTTTTCTAAAAACGGGGCGATTTACGCGTCCGCGACGAAACTGAGCGTCAGCGGCGCGTAGTCGTCCGCGTATTTGATTGTCGAATTGTCTAAAACGGGTCCGCGGCTCTTATCGGACGGATCGACGAGCGCTCTCGGGTCCACGACGCCCCACAGCCGCTCGATCGCGCGGATCGTCCAATGCGCCGTCGCGTCGGCGAACCGCAGGTCGAGCTCGTTCCAAGGCGCCCCGAGCGCCGTCGTTTCCCCCGACTTCGGCAAAATAATGTACGCGAGCGTAAATTTCGTCGATTTCGCGATTTCCTCGAGCGGGATCGCGCCCTCTTTGTCCTCGTAAAGAATCCGCCAAAGGAACCGACGATAGAGCGGAAGTTGCAAGTTCGTCCAGCGATACTCGTAGGACGTCGTCGCCGACTCGTCGACCGAAAGCCCCATTTTGTCGAGAAATTGGAGCGGGAGCGACTCGGTCTCTTTGCGCTTGACGCGGTGTTTTTCGTCGACCGAGTTCTTCTTTCGCGTCGTCAACAGCGAAACCGTCTTCCCGTCGATCTCGAAATTGACCTCGGGGAAGGAGTCCGCCTCCTTCTTCTTTTCGGAACCCGGTTTGCAAGAGTCGAACGTCTTGTAATCGAAGACGTACCAACGGTTTTCGGCGGCGCAGTAGTCGATTCGGTCGATTCGTCCGTTGATCCAGATCGTTCGATCCCCGACCTCGAACGGAATTCGCCCCTCGTTCGCGCTCTTCTCGACCCACTTAATAACCCGGCCCGACGCGCGCCATTTCGCCTGCCAACGCGCGAAACCCCAGAGCCGACTGCGAATCTGCTCGATCTGCACCCGAGCGTAGGGCGACGCGCGATCGTCGACAAATCGCTCCGCAATTTGGTTTAACCGCTCGCTCAACCAGCCTCCGATCGCCCCCTCGTCGGTCGAGTCTCTCATGTCGCTCGTTCCGAAATCGCGCAGCGCGTCGTGCGCGAACGTCCCGAATTTCCCCGCGTCGAATTCCGACGAGGTCGGGTCGGGGGAAGGGTAGAGCCCGAAGACTTTTTTCAAAAAGAACCGGTACGGGCTCGCCAAGAACGTCTGGAAGTCCGTAACGTTCATCGAGTTCAAATTGAAGCGCGACTTCTTTCGGCTTTGCGCCGCGACGTCCAATTTCGGCGGCGCGAGCGCGTTGGCGCGTCTCTTTTCGCGCTCGCGCTCCAATTTCGCGCTTTTTGCGACCAGCGCGTCGATCCCCGCGTCTCCCGTCCCCGCGCTCGCCGACGCGATCCCCTCTTCCGCGCTCGGTTCGGTCGGGAATCGGCGAATCGTTCCGTCCGCGCCCCGTTGGCGATTCCGAAGTTCCGCGAGCGCCGTCGAGCCCTTGGGATTAAAGAATTTGACGACCCGCTCCGGGACGTTCTCCGGATCGGTCGCGAAGACGAATCGGCTCGGCGTTAGCGGATCCCCTTCGAGATCCGTTTCCCCGAAGATAAATAGCGCGTTCCGTTTCGACTCGACTAGCGCCGTCGTCAAATAGGCGTCGCGCGCCCATACCCGCGCCGAGTCGCTAAGACCGACGCGAGATCGCGTCTCGTTCGGCAAGAAAAGATCGACCGAACGCGACGAGGGAACGATCCCGTCGTTGAACCCCGTAACGATCGCGTCCGGCGCGTCGTCGAATAGCAAGTCGAGCCAACCGAGCGCCTCGACGACCCCGCTTTCCGGCGACGGCTGAATCCGCGTCGTCCCGAGCTCTTTGAGAACGACTCGAATCGCCCCCGACCCGGTCGTTTCGTCGACCAATCCCTCCGGTATTTCGTTCAGCGCGTCGAGCGCCTGATTGAGCGCCTTGAAAAAACCCTCGATTTGCGCGACCGTCTCGCGATCGGTCGCGTCGTCGAGAACCGGCTCGTAAATCGTCCGCGCCAATTTGGAGATCGAGCGCGCCCAGTCTTTGACCGGACGAACCGCCTGGTTCGCTTCGCGACGACCTCTCGATCGAACCCCGTTTTTTAAGAGCGCGAAGTCCGCGCGCAGCGCTTCGACGTCCCCCGTCGTTTCCGAGACGACGACTCCCGACCGGCGAAACGGTTCCGCCTCGTCCCAGCGAAAATCGCAGTCGGAAAGCAGTTTATGGAGAAGTCCCGTCGCTTTCCGCAAATTGAGATAGTCTCGATTTCGGCGCTCGTCGTCCGGGTCTTGATAACGAAACCATTTCCCGTCGACTCGCGTCGGCGCGTATCGAGCGCCGTAGTCGTCCAGATCGACGCTCCAGTCGCCCCCCGAGCCGCTCGCGTCTTCGTCGACCGGCTCGAGCGCCTCTTCGTCCTCGTTTCCGAGATCGTCGAGCGCCTCCGCGTCCTCGACCTCGCTCGCGCTCTCCGCCTCCGGTTCTTCCGATTTGATAAACCGCCACTGAGATCGGAGATAGATTTCGAGATCGACCTTCCGCAACAGTTCGGAGAGCGTCGAAAAATCGCGCGTTTCCAAATAATTCGCCAAAAGCGCGAGCAGGCGATAGGCGCGATTCTTCGCGATCTGGATTCCCTCCCCGATTCGCGCTTTGAGCCCCAGCGCCGCCAGGCTCCGCTCGACGAACGGCCCGACCTCGTCGGAGGGGACTCCGATCGCGAGCGTTAGCGGATCGAATCGCTCGTACTCCCAACCCTTTTCGTCGTAGACTTTCGACAGTTCCCGAATCAGTAGCGCGACCGCCTCTCCTTGCTCCGACGGCGTCGCGACTTGAAAGAGACTCCGATCCGCTATCGGAATCGCGCGCTTTGTCCAAACGTCCGGAACGATTCGACCGAATTCGTCGAACCCCTCCGCCTCCGATTCCGGCGCGAAAATCCAAAATTCGACCCGATCTCCGAGCTTTTCGAAAATCGTCTTTTGCAAGTCGTTGAGATCGACCGCTCCGACGATCCGAAACTCGCGCGCCCCGACGTTTTCCGCGATCGACCCGAGCGCGTCCCGACGCGCCCGATTGAGCTCGACGACCTTGTTCGCCTTGAGAATCGACTCGTAAATCGAGTCGAGCTTCTTAATCGCGCGCCACCGCCGAGCCTCGACCTCGAGCCCTTCCTCCCGACAGCGAGCCTCGATGATTTCGTAGGTCTTGCGCTCCGATTCCAGCTCGTCCTTGAGCGTTAAAAACGACTCCGCGAGTCGAAGTCGAGACTCGAGATCCGATCCCGGATCCCGCATGAGCGCTTCCGTTTCGCTCGAGGGAAGCGCGAAGAATTCGTCGAGCGCGCGACGCATCGCCCCGAGGCGTGTCGGATAATTCGCGATCCGTCGGTCGTTCGGATAGAGCAGCTCGGGAGCCGCTCCGAGTCGCGAGAACGTCGGGGGCGTCCAGTCGGGCGAGATTCGCCCCGCCGCGATTTCCCGATCGACCGCCAGTTGTAGATAAGACTCGAGCGTTCGAATCGCCCGGCTTCCGGGGAGGACGTAAACCCGATTCCCGAGATCGAGCGTCGCCGCGCCGCCGGAAGGATTCGCGCGCGCGTCCGTTCGAACGATATAATCCGCGACGGCGGGTAGAAAAGGACGATCCCAATCGAAAAATACGCGCTTCATAAACGCTCCGCGCCCGTCAAAGACCTAGGAACAGAAAGTAGAAGAGGACTCCGGCGAGAACCGCCGCGAGCGCCGCGATCGTTAAGACGACGCGCCCCGAGTTCGCCTCTTCGTCCTCGTTCGGAGCCTCCTCGCGCGATTCGAGAAACGCGTCGACCTCTTCGGACGCCCCGCTCGAAGCGATCGCCTCCGCCTCGTAATCGACCCCGTCCGAAAATTCGTAATCGCACCATTCGCAGCGTTTCGGAAAGACCGGCTCGAACGCCTCCGAGCACAGATGACAGACCGCGACGAGCGGTCCCCCGTCCTCGTCCGAATCGCGATCCGGTTCCTCCGAAAGATCGTCGAACGCGCTCGAAGTTTTCGCCCCTCGCTCGATTAGCGCGCTCGCGCTCGGAACCCCGGGCAAGAGCTGACCGTCGAGCGTCGAGGGTTCCGGCGAGCGCGCGCCGCAGTTTCCGCCGCAATGTCCGCAATGATCCGACGTTGGAGAGTCGGGTTCCGTTTCGTCGCTCGGGACGTTCCAGAAAGACGAGTCTCCCAAGGGGAAGAGATCCCCTTGCGCCCCGCACACCGGGCAGCGCGTCGACCGACGCCGCCCGCACTCCGGACAGCGAGGCCACGCCTCGTAAGCGGCGTCGAACTCATCGTCGGTATCGAAGCGCTCGCCGTAGTTCAATTTCGTTTGCAGATAATCGTCGTCCAGCGGCGCGGCTAGAGGATTGTCTTCTTGCTCCGATTTTAAAGGCATGTCTTTACGAACCTTGCGGACGAACCGCGCTTGAGGAAATCGAACGGGCCCGAGTCGAGCGACGACTCGAAAACGGCGCGATTCTTTTTTATACCGTCCTTTAATCGCGGCGTCAAGAACTCGCGGCGCTCCGCCGGGAAATAAAAAACGCGCTCGAGCTTCGCGAGCTCGAGCGCGTCGTTAGTTTTGCGTTGAAAATCCTTTTTACGCCGCGCGGCGCTTCGACGGCGGAGGCAAGAGCGAGGCGCCGTTCTCGTCGACGATGCGAAGTTGGTAGGTCTCCGACTCGTCGTTTTCCCGCTCTCGTTTGGCGCTCTCGTCGGCGGCCTTCGCGGCGGCGCGCGCTTCGGCGACCGTCGGCAGCGAGGAGCGCTCGAACGTGATTCCGCGGGAGGTCGTGGCGATAAATCGCGCCATTTCAAGCCCGACCCCGGACGTGTGCTCCCGACCGATCTTTTCGACGATTTCGCCCCAGTTCAGGTCGCTCTTGTAGAGAACTCGATAGATTTCTTTGAGCGTCTTGATATCCGAGGAGGTGAACCCCGCGCGTTTCAGACCCACGAGATTCAAGCCCACCACTTGGCTCGACAGTCCGTCGACCGTGACGAACGGGGGAACGTCGCGCACCAAGTGCGCCTGCCCCCCGACCATCGCGCAGGACCCGATGCGCACGAACTGGTGCGCTCCCGCCGCGCCCGAGACGAACGCGCGCTTCCCGACCACCACGTGCCCCGCCAGCATAACGTTGTTCGCCAAGACGACGTTGTTCTCGATGTGGCAGTCGTGGGCGACGTGCGCGTTGACCATAATCATGCAATCGTCGCCGACGACCGTCGAGTCGGTCGGACGCATCGAGCGATGGATCGTAACGTTCTCGCGAATCGAGTTGCCGTCCCCGATAATGACCCCGCCGCAATCTTCTTCCGAAAGGCCGATGCATTGCGGAAAGCCGCCGATCACCGTTCCCTCGAAGATGTGGTTGTTTTTGCCGATGACCGATCCCCGCTTGATCGTAACGCGCGCCTCGAGGATCGTGCCGTCCCCGATCGTCGCGCCCGACTCCACGATGCAGAACGGTCCAATTTGAACGTCTCGACCAATCTTGGCCTCGGGGTCGACGAGCGCGGTGCGGTGAATTTGCATGTTTTTCATCCTTTTCGTGTTGCGGAATCGGTTCGGGACGCGCGGTCCCGGAGTCGCGACTACGCCGCGGCAAACGCGAGAATAGAAAAAAACGCCGATCGTGTAAACCTGTTTTTATCGTTTTTTTTGTTATTTTTGCGACGACGCGGTAAAAGAGAACTATCCGCGCTTTCCGTTTTACCCCGACGCTATTTTAAAAAACGCGCGTTTTTTAGCCTCTTTTTCTCGCGCGCCCCTTGCGACGCCGCCGAAAATTCCAAAAATTGCCCTCGTTAGGGGGCGATCGCTCTTTTTATCGCCCGAGGATTAAGAAAGCGAGCGAGACGTCGTTCGGTCGCGCTCGAATTGGCTCGGATTGGAAAGACGTTTTTGGTAAGATGACGCCCAAATCAATTGTTTTGTCGGTTCTTTGCGTCGCGGGGCTTTTTGTCGCGCGTCCGCTCGCCTATTCCGCGTCCGGATCTCCCGACCAGACGGTCGCCTTCCGTTCCGACGCGAACTCGGAGCGTATCGCGTCCCTCTGCGCCGCCGCCAAGGCGAGCTACGACCCCAAGTATCGCGAGGGGTTCGTCGCCGTCGAGGATCCCGAGTTCGCGCGTCAAGAGCGCGAGTATTTTGAAAGCTGTTGCGACGAGCTCGCCAACGCTTTCGCGATCTTTCGCTCGACGGGCGCCAACAACGCCCGCGAGACGATCGCCTATACCGCCGACGAGATTCGCGCGTACCAGGCGAATTCCCCCGCCGTCGCCGATTTGTTCGACGCGCTGCGCGGGATCTTTTCTCAGCCGAACGCTAAGATCGAAATTAGCGATCGACTCGTCGCGGCGCTAACGACTCGCCCGCTCGACGAGCGATTCGACGTTCGCGAGATCATTCGCGGCGCCTACGCCCAAGGCGCGGGTTCCGCCAGAGGATACTCCTACTTGCGCCTGTGTCCGAATCCGAATCGCGCCGAGCTCGAGGTCGTCCTGAGCGCCAACGTCGCCACCGCGACCTCCGCCAATAGTCGGGGCGTCGACGTCAGAACCAACAACTACGGTTCCGTCGTCGCCACGAAGCGCATTTACGCCAATCCGGACGGGTTCTTTACGACGACGAGCGCCGTGTCCTCCGGTTCGGTCAAGAGCAAGCTCGATTCGTTCGCCGCCGGGATGCCCACCCCGTTCGGAGGCGCCATCGTTCAGAGTAAAATCGAGCGCGAGCTTCCCTACGCCGAGCAAGAGTCCTCCCAAAAATTAAGCCAACGTTTCGCCAACGAGCTCGACAAGCGAACCAACGAGGCTCTCGTCGAGCTCAACAAGCGAATCGCGCGCGCCAAATCTTCCGGCGGCAAATCCGCGATTCGCAACTTCGAAACGAGCGTCGCGGGGTCCCGTCTGCGAGCCTCCTTCGTGCTCGGCGATCCGTGGCAGTTCGGCGTCGCGAGCGAAGCCGCCCGCGCCCAATTTGTCCCCTTCCGCTCCGAATCGACCGGGCTATACGCCGAGCCGTTCGGAACGACTCGACCTCTCGCGCCCGCGACTGGCGTCGCCGATCCTTCGTCGCGACCCGTCTCGCGCGCCCAAGCGCCGACCGTTCTACCGGCGAGTCGCCCCAGCTCCGCTCCCGCGCCCGTCGTCTCAATTCCCGCTAACGCTCCGGTTCCTTCCACCGCGCCTTTAGGATCGCTTGGATCCCTCGTTTCCGCGCCTCTCGACCTCTTCTCCGACGCCGCCTACGCGCTCGGAGCCCCGGCTCCCGCGCCTCCCGTTCGCTCCGCCCCGACCGCGCCCTCCTACGCCGCGCGCGTCTCCGTCCCCGCGCTTCCCGCGACCTCCGGGCCGAATCTCGGATTCGATCTGGTCTTGAAATTGCACCAGTCGGCTCCGGTCAACGCCGCGAATTTGGCGGTTTCCGGCGCGACCCTTGGCGACGGCGGCGACACGTTCGAGAGTTTTCTCTCAAAATTCCCGCTCCTCGACTCCGAAACCCTCGCCGCGATTTTCCCCGAAGAGACCGGAGAGCGCGCCAAGTCCGACAAGAAGTTCGCCGTTACTTTCGACGAGCGATCCCCCGTCTCCGTGCGTTTCGACGGAGGAAAGGCTTCGGTCGTCCTGCGGTTCGCATCCTGTCTCATCGACAAAACGACTTTCGATTCCTTCGAAATCCACCTGACCTACAAAATCGAGCGACGCGGAACCTCGCTCGCCTTCGTTCGAGAGTCCGCCGAGGTCTTTCCCCTCAACGGAGGTAATCTCGACGAGTCCGAGCTTCGCCGCGTTAAGATCCGATACTTCGCCGAAGGAGATCCCGAGCCGAAAGAAGTCGCCTACATCGGGCTGGGCGGCGGAGGCGGATTCCGCGCGCTCTTCATGGGCGCTCTGGACAGAGAGCTACAAAACGAGTATCCCGTCGAGCCTATTTCCCTCGACGATCCCAAAACCGGCGAAAAACGCGGGGCCCTAATCCCCGCGAAAGTCGAGGCGAAGGGAGGCTGGCTCGCCGTCGCCTTCAGATACGATCCGAACTACCGAGGAAAATAGGCTCTCCTTTCGAAGACAAATCCTATTTCCTCTGAAAAAAGCTAATGAAAAAGCGCCGCGCTCGCCTTCCAAAGAGCGAGCGCGGCGCTTTTTTACGCCTTGATTTTTAAATTGCCTATCTTGCGCAAGTTGCCTATTTCGTCATTTGGGTTAAGTTTCTTTAATTGTTTTTTACTATTATTCTTGCCTATTTTTAAAAATCGCTAGCTTTTACGGGCAAGTTGCGTTCAATCGGCATATCTACTAATTCGCTTTATGAAAAATTTTGAAAAAGTCGTCTTTTTGGTTGAAAAAAATCGCTTTTCCGGGTAAACTAACGTAGAGTCCGTAATAATCGTTTCATTTTGGGAAAAAGGGGGCTTTGCGCCCTTAGCGCTCCGTTCGAGTTGGCGTTTCCCGCCTCGCTCGAACGGCGGTCGCGCGGGAACCCCGCGCCCGCGGAGAGCGTCTAAAACCTCCGCCAAAATAGCAAACGACATTGCGTTTTCCGCGAGCGTCTTTTCCGAACTGTTCGGACGCCCTCTTGATCCGCGTCGAGGGGCCTTCGAGCGGCGAAGGAGCGAGGCGCGCTTCTTCTCCGCTTTCGGCGAGAAAAGGCTTTCGCGACGTCGGACAACGACGCGATGGAATCGACTGCGCTTCGGTTCCGAGCGGAAAACGAGCGCGGCGCGCGCCTTTTTTGGGGCGATACTAGTCGAGTCCCGGACGCGAGCGCGCTTGGCGAACATAAAACGTAAAATACCCGAACGAAATCCCGCGCCCCCTCGCCGCGACGTTGCGAGCGCGGCGAGCTTGGGAAAAGAGATCGGGAGTTTATCGGAGTCGAGCTTTTAGTCGGCTTTTTGTTCAGGAGAATACGATGGGTTTATTCAATCGATTGATCGGCGCCAACAACAACAACTCTTCTCGAGGGCGTAAGAACAACGAGGGAGCGCTTCGAGGGAAAGCGGATAAAAAACGCAATCTTTCCGCCAAAAAGCTCGGAATGGAAGCTCTGGAAGAGCGCCAGCTGCTCTCCGTCAACCCCGCCGCCGCTCCGGACTACGACCAGATCCGCGACGCCTACGCGAGTCTCGAGTTGCCCGCCGACGCCTCCAAGATCAACGTCCTCGCCGTCGACAATCTGACCTCCGCCTCTCTGCAAGCGGCGATCGATCAAGCCGCCCAAACCCAGGGGGACGACCTGATCGTCTTGCGAACGACTTCCGATCAATACGTTCTCAATCTCGACTCTCTCGCCGTTACGATCAATCTCGACTCCGAACAATACGGCGCTCTCAAAATTGCCGGTTACGGAGATATGCCTCTCTCCGTCATGACCAACGATTCCAACGCGTTCACCGTCCTTAAAGGCGACGTCGCGCTCGACGGCATGACCCTCTACAACGTCTCCTCCGTCGACATGCAAGGCGGATTGGTCGCGACCACTAGCGACGCCAACGTTTCCTACGGCGACAAACTCGTTATGGTCAACGAGATCGCCGTCGACGGCGGAACCCAATACAACTTCGCCGACTCCACCGGAACCTACTCCCTCGCGCAAGACGAGCTCCCCAACGTCTCCGACGAAATCTCCAACGTCTCCGAAATTCAATACGGAACGCGATTCCCGGAGCAAGTTAACGGCGGTTACGTGGCGGTCGCCGACAGACTCAACGCAATTTTGCGCCGCCAGCGCGATTACTTCGGTTTGCCCAACGGCGTCGGTATGACGAGCGTCTACGCCCCCAACGTGAACGCGAATCGTTGCTACGACGCCGAGTCGGTCGGTAACGCCGGGTGGGTCGGCACGATGGCCAACATGCTCTCGTACACCGGCTGGGCGCAAAAAGCCGGGTTCTCCACCAGAATGACCCTCGCCGACGGCTCGGTCAAGACCTACGCCACCGTCGAGGACGCCGTCGTCGACTACTTGCGCAACAACTTTATGAACGTCGGCAACGGAACGGCCTACAACTGGACGCTCACGACCGCCGAAATGCTCGACTACTTCTTCTCCGGCAACGATAAAGACTGCATGGGAAGAAATCTCTCCGCGCTCACCAACACGGTCGAGGGCGGCGGGTTCTTTATGGACATTGACTTCGAGCGCGTCGGCGGATACGTTCCCGCCTCCGACACGATGATGCAGGACATGCTCCGCGCCCTGCGCGACGGAAACGCCGTTACCGCCGAAATCCTGACCACTTTCTCCGACGGGTCGCAACAGCGCGAGTACGTCTCCGTTTGGGGATTCACTCGCCGCTCCGACGCGCTCACTTATTACGGAATGACCACCAACGCCGCCGGAGCCGCTCGCGGGCTTATCTGTACCAACCCGTGGTACGGAACCTACAAATCCGACGTTAGCTACAACTACTATGGAAACAACGAGTCGAACGGCGCTTACAACGGAACCTACTACTACGATCAACGCTCCGGCGACGGTTACGACACGTACCACACTTATCTCCTTAGTTCCGCCGATTCGCTGACCCTTGTTACCGAACCCAACTCCTACACCGACTCCAACGGCAATCTCGTCAACGGGCGCGAGCTTCCCGAGGGATACCAGTACTATAGCGCCAACGGTAGCGGCTCCATCTCTTCCTCCCGTATCGTCGGGTTCTCGTGGCTCGCGCAATCGGAAAACCTGATCCCCGCCTGCGAGATCAATCAAGACGCCGTCCTCTCTCTCCAGAGTATGCCCGGCAACACGAGCAACGTGATCTACCTGTACTTCGGCGGCGACGACGGAACCGGTTGGGACGGGCTCGAGCACCCGCGCCTTAACCTCGACAACGCTAACGGATACGGCGTTTCCGAGTTGCAGATGATCCAAGAGATCTGGCAACGAGTCGCCGAAGATTACGCCCCGTTCAACGTCAACGTTACCACCAGCGCCTCCGTTTGGGCCGCCGCGTCCCGCGGTATTCGCTGCGTTATTGGCGGCTACTCCTCCAGCGCCGGCGGGCTTTCCGGCGTCGGTTCCTACGGCTCGAGCAAGACCCACAACTACGTCTATCCCTTCTCTTTGGGGCTCGGCGCGAAGAGTATCGCCGAGGCGGCGGCCCATGAAATCGGTCACTCCTTGGGGCTCCATCACGACGGATACGAGCACAACGAGTACTACACCGGCGAGAACAGTAGCGTTTGGGCTCCTATTATGGGCGCCGGTTACTACTTGCCGATGACCCAGTGGAGCAACGGCGAGTACGTCAACGCCACCAACTTCGAAGACGACGTCGCCATTATCGCCTCCGTCGTCGGATATCGCGTCGACGAGCACGGCGACGCCGCCGCCGACGCCACCGATCTCGCCGACTACTACGTCGACGTCGACCTCGACGTCTACAACTCCGAAGCCGGTATTTATCGCGTCGACTCCGTTATCGAAAAGCGGACCGACGTCGACGTCTTCTCCTTTGTCTCTTACGGCGGAAAATACGTCGTCGACGTCTCCGGCGTCGGCGCCGACCAGCGCTTTATCGACTCCAACTTCAACTGGACGTCTCGACGCTACGCCGCTTACGAAAACCCCGTCTTCGGCGGGCTTTACTACGCGCGAACCTACAACTACACCGACCTTAACGTTCAGGTCTCGATGCTCGACGAGTTTGGAAACAACCTCTTGCTCGATATGTCCGGCAAGATCTTGAAGCTCGGTTACGGCGAAAAGACTCATGCTTTCCTGAGCGACGACCCCTACGACTCCGACTTCCACTTCTACGTCGTCGATCAATTCGGCGAGCCGGTCTACCTCGACGAGGCGAAGACCCAGCTCAAAGAGGGGTACTACGCGATCGACTCCTCCGAGTTCACCACATTCTCCCACTTCGTTACCCCCGAACTGGAAGTCGGAAAGACCTACTACATCGCCGTTACCGGCGTCGGGCAAGGATCTAGTTCCACCAACGGTTATTCAGACTACGGTAGCTTGGGGCAATACACCCTCACCGTGCACGAGGACTACGAGAAGTTCTATATCGACTCGACCCAAATTAAGGTCGCCGACGTCAGCTTCTACTCCGCCGTCGACAACGTCCTCAACTGGAAAGAGGCGTTCGTCTACTCCGGTCGTCGCTTGGAAGACGGTTCGCGTTTCCTCGGCAACGCTCTCGTCTTTGATTCGTCTCTCGCCGGAACCACCATTACTCTCGATAGCACCCTGACTTTCAGCTATTCGCGCGGTATTGTCGGCAAACCGTGGGCGGCGAAGCGCTTCGTTCTCGACGCCACCCAGGCCTGGGACAACGTCGAGAACCAGCCGGGCGTCACCCTCGACGCCGGCGGGAAATTCCGAACCGTCTACGTCAACAACACGACCCTCGAAATGTACGGGTTCATCGTTACCGGCGGCGTCGCGGCGCGCGGCACCTCGACCGCTCAGGTCAATAACGGCGGCGGCGTCTACAACAACTACGGTTGGTTGACGATCGGCGACTCGATCATCGCGGGCAACACCGCCTACAAGGCGGGCGCCGGCGTCTATAACGCGGGCGGCGAGTACGAGGACAACGCTCAGCACGACGGTTGGCTCTATATGATCAACACGTCGATCCTTGGCAACAAACTGACCGCGAGCGACGCGGTCGGCGGCGGTATCTTCAACGAGTCCGGCGGCGTCGCCACGCTGGTCAACGTTACCATCGCTGGAAACATCGCCTCGTATTCCGGCGGCGGCGTCCAAAACTATGGTCGCCTTACGGCTTATAACTCGATCTTTGCCAAGAACTACGCCCAATTCGGCGCCGACGTCTATACGATCGCCGCCCAGGGTTCCACGATCGTTAACTCGACGATCATCGGCGACGAGTCGAGAAATCGCAGGTACGACGCCTATCGCCTCGGGCGCAATTCCCAAGGCGATTCTCGCTCTCTTATCGGGACCTCGGCGGGCAGCGCTGTCGCCTCGCCGGTTACCGTTTACGATCCCGGCTTCGTCTCCTATCGCGATTACGACGCGTCCGAGTGGTCTTCCGAGCTCTGGAAGTTCTGGAACTTGCGCCTCGTCGGCGATTCCCTCGCCGTCGATCGCGGCGATAATTCCACTATCTCGACCTCGCTCGACTTCTCGAACGGCAACGTTCAAGCGTCCCTCTATCCCTCGATGGGAAATTCGCGCTATTACGTCGATTATACCAACAAAGGGGACTTTGATTTCGACCTGGCGGGGCAGAACCGCGTCGAGGGTTCCTCGGTCGATTCCGGGGCCTACGAAGTCTTGTCCAAGCCCGACTTGACCAAGTTCGTTCCGACTTCCGCCGGTTCCGAGGTCGTCAACAATTGGGAAAGCTCGATCGTCGTGTCTCGCGCGATCGACGACCAGACCGGTTCCGTCGCGCCGTTCCTCGTCGACGAACCCCTCTATCTCAACCTGAGCTTTATCAACCAAGGCGAGGCGATTACCGACGCGTTCGAGACCACAATCTATATGTGGAAGTACGACGCCTACACTTCCAAGGAGGAGATGTTCGCGCGCTCGACCGAAGAGACCGGCGTCGCCATTATGAACGTTAAGATCGAGTTCGAATCCGGAGCCGCTATGCCCGGAGGAGCCGCGACCGTTACCTGCGAGAATCTCGCCACCGGAGAAATCGTTACTCGCCAGTACGACGGTTCCACGAGCTATATGCTCCTTGAAAACATCGAGTTGGGCTCCATCGAAGCGATCGTCGACGCGATGATCGACAAGGGCGAAATGACCGCCCAAAACGAAGAGGGGTACGTCGTCTTCGGATACAAGCTCGATTCCGCCGAAAACGTCGACGAGTACAACGAGAACAACAACTTCTATCTCACCTCGTCCTACTTCGACGTCGTCGAGTCCCCCGTCTCGATCAACGATTCGATCGTCGTTACCACCACCGCCGACGTCGTCGATCCTTACGACGGCGAAATCTCCCTCCGCGAGGCGGTCGAGATCTACGCGGGATCCTTCTACTACGCCGAAATCGCGCTCCAAGACGGCGACGTCTTCGAAGCTAACGGCGTTACCTACAAAGTGAAGGACGGACAGTTCTACGTCGACTTCTCCGCCGATTATCAAGTTTACCCCGGCGAGCAGTTCAATTTGGTTTCCGACGTCGAAGTTGTCGGGACTTGGAGCGCCGCCGACGGCTATTTCGTCGACTCCGAGGGGAATCAAATTGTCGCCCCGGTTGGAACGATCGTTCACATCGCCGGCGTCGAGTACGTCTTTAACGGGTCCGATTGGCTTAACGCCTCCGACGAAGTCTACGCGTTCGCCGACGGCGAGACTTTGACTTGGTCCGACACTAACGTTGAAACCATTACCTACGTCGTCGACACGTTCTACAATCCCGACGACGTCGCGGTCGACGTCCCCGTTGGGTCCGTCGCCGTTATCGACGGCGAAGAGTACGTCCTCGGCGACGACGGCGTTTGGTCCCGGTCCGAAATTATCCAACAGTACACCCGCGACGACGTCCAGGCGCAAGGCTCCTTTACGATGGCCGACGGCAGCGTCGTTACCGTGGTCAACGGCGTCTTCCGACGCGATCTGACCGACGACGTCGCGATCGTGCCGGACGGGAGCGTCGTTACCCTGGCCAACGGCGAGACCGCCGTTTACGACTACGCCAAAGACCGGTTCGTCGTTACCGAAATCACCGAGAAGACCCTCTCCGACGGCGACTCCATTATCGTCGGCGGCGAGACCCTGACCCTCGTCTCCGATTCCTATCTCGACGAAGCTGGCAAGCGCTACTATCTCGCCGAGGGAACCGTCGTTACCCTTTCCAACGGCTACACCGTTACCTACGACGACGGGCGTTTCGTCTACGACTCGCAAGAAGTTTCCTCGACGAAACTCGCCGCCGGAACCACCGTTATCTTCAACGGCGAGGAATACTCCTACAAAGCGGGTCGCGCCCTCGTTAAGCGCGTTTCCCGCGAGTCCAACGCCGTCGTCTTCGCCAGCTACCTCGACGGCGAGACGTTCAACCTCACCGAAGGACCTCTCACTCTCGACAAGACCTTCACCCTCGACTGCGTCGATCCCGACGGCAACCTGCTCGATCTGACGATCACCAGCCAGAGCGACGATCCGTGCCTCTTCTCGATCCTCGAGAACGCCGACGTTACCATCAAGCGCTTCAAGTTCAACGACACCGTCTCGACCGAAGAGGGCGCGATCCTCGAGAACGCCGGAACCCTCACCGTCGAGCAAGTCTCCTTCAAGAACAACGACGCGAAACAGGGCAACCTGATTTACAACGCCTCCGGCGCCACCCTCAACGTCGTCGACTCGACCTTCGAGAACAACGTCGCCGAAACCAGCGCGCTGATCTTCAACGAAGGCTCCGCCAATATTAAGAACACGACCTTTACCGGCGACAGCGGGCTCCTGAGCCCCGTCTACTCCAAGGGCGTTTTGACCTTCGAGGAGTCGACCTTCGCCGCGACTTCCGGCGAAAACGGCGGCGCCATCTTCAACGACGGCGGTATCGTCGCCATCGCTCGATCGACCTTCTCCGGAACGACCGCCAACAACAAGGGCGGCGCGATTTACAACGCCGACGGTTCCGATCTGAGCGTCGCTTCCACGACCTTCAACGGCGCTTCCGCCGAAATGGGCGGCGCGATCTACAACGCCGAAAATTCCAAATTGACCGTCGAGGTTTCGATCTTCTCCGGCAACTCCGCCTCCGACGTCGGCGGCGCGATCTACAACGCCGGTATCCTCGAGGACGCCGGATCGACCTTCCAGTCTAACAATGCCATCGCCGGAGCCGCCATTTACAGCAAGGGCGAAGTCTCCCTGACCGGTTCCGTTTTCAACGGGAACGAGGCGACCAACGCGGGCGGCGCGATTTACGCCACGAACGACGCCACGTCCGCCCTCCAAATTGTCGGCGCGGCGTTCCTCGCCAACAAGTCCGCCGAGGGCGGCGCCGTTTACGCCGCCGGAGACGCGTCCTTCTCCAATACCCTCTTTGCCAACAACGAGGCGAGCGCCTTGGGCGGCGCGGTCTACGCCGCCGCGAACACCGCGTTCGTCAACGTTACGATCGCCGACAACAAAGCCGGCGACGGCGCGGGTATTTACAACGCCGGAAACGCGACGATCGACAACTCGATCCTCGCGCGAAACGTTGGTTCGACCGGGAACGACCTCTTCACCGCCGAAGGCGCGACGACGACCCTCCGCAATAGCTTGCTCCAAGATATCGCCAAGATTGGTCCGACCGCGTTTGCGACCGTCGCCGAATATCGTTCCATCCTCGGCGTCGATCCGGAATTTAACGACGACTATACCTTGAAAGCGTCCTCGCCCGCGATCAACGCCGGTTCCAACGACCTCGAGTCCGCGGAAACCGACCTCGCCGGAAACGCGCGCCGCGTTGGTCTGACGATCGGCGGCGTCGTCCGAACGGTCGATATGGGCGCCTACGAGTTCCAGACGATCCTCGCTCCCGACCTCGCCATCGTCGCCGACTCCGTCGACTACTGGGGCGCCGAGGTTCTCGTCGACGGCGTCGCCTCCGAGCTCGGATACTTCATTGCCGGCAGCGACGTCTGCATCGACTTCAACGTCCAAAACATCGGCGACGCGCGAGTGATCGACAACTTTGCGTTCAACGTCGCCTTGGTCGGCGTCGATTCCAACGGCAATACGATTTACGACCAAACCCTCGACGCGCAATGGTACGCGACCGAGTTTATTAACCACAATTGGCTCAACGTTTCCGACTGGATCGACCTCGGCGGCGAGGCCGCGATGCGAACCAACTTTGGCGCGCTCCCCGTCGGTCACTACACCGTTACCGTAACCCTCGACGTCTTCGGCGTTGGAAACGTCTACGAATGGGGCGAAGAGGACGGATACGAGGGCGAGAACAACAACGTCTTCGTCGGAACCTTCAGCGTCTTTAACGAGCCGAGCACGGTCGTTACCACCGAGCTCGACGTCGTCGATTACGTCGACGGCGAGACTTCTCTCCGCGAGGCGGTCGAGGCGGCGGGCGACTATACCTACGTCTCCACCTTCGCCGTTCCCGACGGAACCGTCTTCACCCTCGAAAACGGCGAGGAGCTAACCGTCGTCGACGGATGGCTGACCCAATCGGTCGACGTCGTGATTAAGGACGGCGTCGAATACGACCTGCAAGAGGGCGACGAGTTCCTCCTCGGCGGGCGCTCGATCTACTATCATTACCAAATGAACGGCGGGTATTTCACCTACGGGCCCGATCCCGATTCGACCCGCGTCCCGCAGTCCGCGATCGACGCCGGTCCGATCACCTATCCCGACGGAACTTCCGCCTCCTTCCAGCTCCAAACCGACCAATACATTCACTATGTCGACGAGGTCGACCTCAACCACCAGGAAGACCCGCACTACACCTACAACGTTCTGTCGACTCCGAGCGGAGATATCGTGCTCTACGACGGCATGACCTTCTCTTACTCGAACGTCAACTTCACCTACTACCAGAACGAGAACTATCCGCAAGGCGCCTTTGTCTTTGAGGACGGAACCGTCATCGAGTACGAGGACGGCGCCGACTTGAGCTTCGCGTCTCTCGCGATCGGAACCCTCGCCACTCGCCACGCGCGCGTCGAGAAGGAAGTCGTCCTCGCCGACGGCACTCGGCTCGAAGTCCGCGACGGCGTCGCCAAGACCTACAAAGAGGTTAGCGCCAACGTTACCTTCGACAAGGCGAAGATGCAGGGCAAGACGATCGTGATCGACACGGTTCAAGGCCCCGTCGCGCTCAATAAGACGACCGTTCTGCCCGGCTCGACCACCGCGGTCGATCGCCATCTCCACATCCTCGGCGAGGATCGCGACGTTACGATCTCCGGCAACGACGAGACCAGTATGTTCCTCGTCAATACCGACGCGACCGTTACGATCTCCGATCTGACTATGACCAAAGGTCGCGCAAAGGTCGGCGGCGCCCTCTACAACAAGGGCGATCTCACTCTGAAGGACGTCGATTTCGTCGACAACGAAGCCTACTGGATTAAGTCGACCTCCGAAGGCGACCACCTCCGCGAAGGGCTCGGCGGCGCCGTCGCCAACTTTGGAACCCTAACCATCGACGGCGGAACCTATTCCGACAACAACGCCACCGACTTCGGCGGCGTCGTCTTCGCCGATCCGGGCGATTCCGGCGCCACGATCGTCAAGAACGCGACTTTCGCCAATAACGCCGCGTTCGCGGGCGGCGCCTTCGCCGTCCAAAGCGGGTCCTTCTCCGTCGCCAACTCGACCTTTAATTCCAACTCCGCCGAGCGCGCGGGCGCGATCTACACCCTCGTCGATCTCGACGTAACCGCCAGCTCCTTTACCGGCAACAAGGCGGAAGCCGCCGACTTCGCTTCCAGAAATGTCAACGGCGGCGCGATTTACGCCTCCAAGACCGCCAATTTGACCTTCTCCGCCGACGAAGAGTCCGAGTCCAACGTCGCCGTTACCTTCGACTCCAACGTCGCCGAAGCGGGCGGCGCGGTCTACGCCGAAGCCGGGATTAAAGTCAACGGCGATATCGTCGCGACCGGCAACAAGGCGGTCGCTAGCCAGTACGTCGACGAAGTCAAGGGCGACTACGGCGCGATCTTCGCCAACGGCGCGGTCGAGATTACCGGAAACGCCGACTTTGCCAACAACGTAGCCGACGGTTCCTACGGCGCCCTGTACGCCAACGGAAAACTCTCCGTCGGCGGCGACGCCAACTTCGCCAACAACGCCGCCAACTCCGGAAGCTACGGCGCCGCTTTCGCCAAGGGCGTCCAAGTCGAAGGAAACGCCAACTTTACCGGCAACAAAGCCGGCGCCGATTACGGCGCGCTCTACTCTCAGGGCGAGCTTAGCGTCGGCGGCGATTTGAACGTCGCTTCCAACGTCGCGAACGGCGTCGTCGGCGGCGTTTACGCCAAGTCCTTGGACGTCGCCGGAAACGCGACCTTCTCCGGAAACTCCGCGACCGAAGGCTCTTACGGCGCCGCCTTGATCGAGGGCGACGCCAACGTCGAGGGCGACGCGACCTTCTCCGGAAACTCCGCCAACAACGGCGCTTACGGAGCCGCGAGCGTCGTCGGCGACCTGACCGTCGGGGGAAATCTCGACGTCTCCGGCAACGCGAGCTCCAACGTCGCGGGCGTCGAGGCCAACAAGGTCTCCGTCGGCGGCAATTTGACCGTCAATTCCAATACCGACAACGGCGGAGTCGGCGCCTTGGTCTCCAAGACCTCCGTCGACGTCGCCGGATCCGCGACCGCCAACAACAACGTCGGCTCCGCGATCGTCGCCGAGACCAACGTTACCATCGGCGATTCCTCCTCCTTCGAGAACAACGTCGGAACCAACGGCGCGGCGATCTTCGCCGGCGGCGACGTCTCCATCGACGGCGACGTTACCGCCAAGGGCAACTCCGCGACCGAAAACGGCGGCGCGATCAACGCCAACTCCTTTACCGCCGCCGGAGCCGCGACCTTGACCGGAAACTCCGCCAATGGCGAGGGCGGCGCGGTCTACACCAAGACCTTCGTTAAGATAGGGGAGGGTTCCTCCAATATCTCCGGCAACCAAGCCGGACTTAACGGTGGCGCCATCTACGCGGTCAATTCCGTTGAAATTGGCGGCGACGCCGTGATCGCCACCAACGTCGCCGGAAATCTCCCGACCGCCGTCGTGACCAATTCGACGACCTCTACCGGCGACGAGGGTGAAACGATCGTAACGACCGTTACCAAGACCACCTACGGCGCCCTCGGCGGCGCGATTTACGTCGCCGCGGGCGGCGCCGAATTTGGCGGCGACGTCAAGTTCAATAAGAACCAAGCGAACGGCTCCGCCGGCGCGCTCTACGCCAAGGGTGACGTTAACTTCGGCGGCGACGCCACCTTCGCCAACAACTCCGCTCTCGGAACCGTCGTTACCGAGACCAAGACCGTTATCACTCCCGCCGACGGAAGCGAGCCGACCGAAACGACCGAAACGACGACCGAGCCGATTGGCGACTACGGCGCCGCTTATGTCGAGGGCGATCTCAACGTCGAAGGTATTCTCGAAATGACCGGAAACGTCGCCAATCGTAGCTACGGCGCCGCGTACGTCGCCGTAAACGTCGACGTTAAGGGCGTCGTTGAAAAGACCTACGACGAAGAGGGCAACGAGATCTTCTACACCGGCTTGGTCGCCAAGATCTCCGGCAACAAGGCGGAAACCGGCGACTTCGGCGCTCTCTACGCCGAAGGCGACCTGACGATCGCCGGAAACGCCGAGATCTCCGGCAACGAAGCCGCGGGAAAGGTCGGCGCCGTCAAGGCGGCGAGCGTTGGAATTACCGGCGACGCGACCGTCGCCAACAACAAGGCGAACGGCGGCGACTACGGCGCGATCCTGACCGACGGCGCGTTCAACGTCGGCGGAAACGCCGCGATCACCGGCAACGAGGCCGCCGGTTCCGTCGGCGCCGTCAAGGCGGCGAGCGTCGATATTACCGGCGACGCCAATGTGTCCAACAACAAGGCCAAGGGCGGCGACTACGGCGCGATTCTTTCCGACGGCGCGTTCAACGTCGGCGGAAACGCGACGATCTCTGGCAACGAGGCTTCCGGTTCCGTCGGCGCCGTCAAGGCGACGAAAGTCGACGTTACCGGCGACGCGATCGTTACCAACAATAAAGCCAATGGCGGAACGAACGGCGCGATTCTTTCCGACGGCGCGTTCAACGTCGGCGGAAACGCGACGATTACCGGCAACAAGGCGACCGGCAACGTCGGCGCGGTCGAGGCGACCTCCGTCAAGATCGAGGGCGACGCCAATATCTCCAACAACGAGTCCGGAGACAACTACGGCGCGGTCATCGCCGAGACCTTCTACGTCGGAGGCGCCGCGACGATCAACAACAACAAGGCCAAGAACGACGTCGGCGCGATCTACGTTACCGGTTCCGGTATTGCCTTCGAAATCGTTGGCGACGCCACCATTAGCGGCAACAAAGCCGCAAACGCCGCGAACGAGACCGTCGACGTTCAATCCGAGACGACCTTCTCCACCAACGAGGAAGGCGCAACGGTCAGAACCACCGTTACCACGACGACCACGACGACCGTCCTCAACGGCAAGTACGGCGCGTTCAACGTCGAGAACGGTTCCGCAAAGTTTGGCGCCGACGCGACGATTACCAACAACTCCGCGTCCGCTTACGGCGCCTTCAACGTCGCCAACGACCTCAACGTTGGGGGTAAACTGACTCTCGACGGAAACGTCGCCTCCGGGAGCGAGATCGTTACCGTCGAGATCGTTACCCTCGTCGAGGTTCTCGACGCCGACGGAAACGTCGTTTCCTCCGAGACTTCCCTTGACGCGACGACGACCAACAACGAGATCCAATCCGACTTCGGCGCCGGCAAGGTCGGCGGAAAAGCCGTCGTCGGCGGCGACGCCGTTATCTCCAACAACAAGGCCGACGACAACTACGGCGCCCTCTACGTCGCCAAGACCTTCGACGTTAAGGGCTCTCTCGACGTCGACTCCAACGAGGCGGGCGGCGACTACGGCGCCCTTTACGTCGGAACCAGCTTGACCGTCGATCAAACCGCCTCCTTTACCGATAACAAGGCGGGCGGTTCCTACGGCGCTCTCTACGCCAAGACCAACGTTACCGTCAAAGGTCAGGTTGAAGTCGAGGAAGGTCAAGAGAAACCGACCGTCTTCGCCGCTACCGGCAACGAGGCGGGCGGTTCCTACGGCGCCTTCTACGTCGGCGGGGTCTTCTACGTCGACGGCGACGCCAATATCTCCGACAACAAAGCCGGAGACGACTACGGCGCGGGCTATATTGGAAACGCCGCCACCATTAAGGGCGACGCGACCGTCTCCAACAACGTCGCCCAAGGCTCTTACGGCGCGTTCGCCGTCGCCAAGAATCTCGTCGTCAAGGGCGACCTCGTCGCCGAGAACAACCAAGCCGCTACCGGAGACTACGGCGCGATCTTCGTCAAGACGACCGCGCAAGTCGACGGCGATTTGACCCTCGAAAACAACTCCGCCGCCGGAAACGTCGGCGCCCTCGAGGTACAAGGCAAAACCCTGACCGTCGGCGGCGATTTGACCGCGACCGGAAACTCCGCCGGTGGAAATGTCGGAGCCGTCGAAGTCGGCGGCGCGCTGACCGTCGCCGGATCCGCAACCTTCGAGTCCAACCAAGCGGTCGGCGATTACGGAGCGGCCTACGTCAAGGGGCTCTTGACCGTAACCGGCGATCTGACCGCGACTTCTAACACCGCGGGCGGAACCGTCGGCGCGATCTACGCCAAGGACGGAGTCGACGTCAAGAGCGGCGCGACCATTACCGCCAACAAGGCGACCGGAAACGTCGGCGCCGTCGAAGGCAAGTTCGTCAAGATCGCCGGCGACGCCGTTATCTCCGACAACGAGTCCGGGGACAGCTTCGGCGCGATCAAGGTCGAGACCTTCTTCGTCGGCGGAACCGCGACTATCGCCAACAACAAGGCGAAGTACGACGTCGGCGCCATCTACGTTACCGGTTCTGGAATCGTCTTCGAGATCGTTGGAAACGCGACGATTACCGGCAATCGAGCCGGAACGGGCGCCGTTGTTGTCGAGACCGTTTCCGAGCCCGTCGTTACCGAAACGACCGACGAGAACGGAAACCTCGTCAGAACGACCGTTACGACCAAGACGACCACCTCGACGATCAACGGAAAATACGGCGCCTTCAACGTCGAAAATGGCTCCGCCAAATTCGACGCCGACGCGACGCTCGCCAACAACTCCGCCTCCGCTTACGGCGCCTTTAACGTTGCCAACGACCTGCTCGTCGCGGGCAAGTTGACCCTCGACGGGAACGTCGCCTCCGGAAGCGAGACCGTTGTTACCGAAACGACCACCCTTACCGAGGTCTTTGACTCCGAGGGCGCTCTGATTAGTTCCGACTCCAAGACCGATTCCGAGACCGAAAACAACGAAGTTCAGTCCGACTTCGGCGCCGGCAAGGTTGGCGGAAAAGCGGTCGTCGGCGGCGACGCCGTTATCTCCAACAACAAGGCGGACGACGCCTACGGCGCTCTCTACGTCGGAACGACCTTTACCGTCGGCGGCTCGCTCGTCGTCGATAGGAACGAAGCCGGAGGCAACTACGGAGCCGTTTGCGTTCGCGAGAATCTGACCGTCGACAAACTCGCGACCATTGCGTCCAACAAAGCGGGCGGCGACTTCGGCGCCGTCTACGTCGGCGGTGATTTTGCCGTCAACGCCAATGTGGCGCTCGAGGAAGGCGAGACTCTCCCGACCGTTTTGACTCTGACCGGAAACGAGGCGGGCGCGAGCGTCGGCGGGCTCTACGTCGGCGGAAAAGCGACCGTCAACGGCGACGCCGAAATCTCCGGCAACGTCGCCGCCGTCGACTACGGCGCGGCGCGAATCGCCGGCGTTTTGACGATTAACGGAAACGCCAACGTCGCCGACAACGCCGCGACCGCCGGTTCTTACGGCGCCTTGCAAGTTGGCGGCGAAGCCAAAGTTGGCGGAGACCTCGCGCTTTCGAACAACGCGGCCGGAACCAACGTCGGCGCCATGGGCGTCAACGGCAAGCTGATCGTCGGTGGAAACGCGATCGCCGTCTCCAATAAGGCGGGCGTCAACGTCGGAGCCGTCGAAGTTAAGGGCGCCGCTCAATTCAAGGGCGACGTCGACTTCCGAGCTAACGAGGCGGTCGGCGATTACGGCGCCCTCTACGCAACCGGCGCTTTGACTGTCGGTGGCGCCTCCAGCGTTAGCGGAAACGTTGCCGGCGGAAACGTTGGCGCGATTTACGCCAAGAGCGCGACCTTTGCCGGTCCCGCTCTGATCGTCGAAAACCAAGCCGCCGGAAATGTCGGCGCCCTCGAAATCGGCGGAAAACTGACCTTCAAAGACTCCGTCGACATTACCGCCAACAAGGCGGGCGGCGACTACGGCGCCGTCAAAGCCAGCGCCTTCGCCGCCACCAACGCCGCCGCCCAAATCGACGAGGTCGACGCCTACGCCGTCAAGATCGCCGATAACGAAGCCGGCGGAAACTACGGCGCCGTTTACGTCTCCGCCACCGGCGAAGCCTTCTCCGTCGCCGGGTCTCTCAAAGCGACCGGAAACAAAGCCGGGACGACCCCCAACGTCGAAGTCGCGATCTCCGATCCGACGACCGGAGAAAACGGCGAAACGGTCGTCGAGACCGTTACGACGACCTCCGTCTACGGCAAGGGCGGCGCGATCTACGCCGACAAGGGTTCGATCGGCGTCGACGGCGACGCCGAATTCGTCGGCAACTCCGCCGCGACCTTCGGCGCGATCTACGCCGAAGAGGGCGTTAAGATCGGGCAAAATTTGACGATGACCAACAACGAGGCCAACGGGCAAGTCAAGGGCGTTACCGAAACCGCGACCACCGTTTACGTCCTCGACGACGGAGGAAACGTCGTCGATTCCGTTACGACCAACTCCGAACCGGTCGAATCGATCTCTTATGCCGGAGCCAACTACGGCGCCGGTTACGCGAAGGTCGAGTTGTCCGTCGGCGGCGACCTTGTTCTCGATTCCAATAAGGCCCTCGGCGAAGTCGGCGCTTTCGGAACCGAAGGATCCGCGAATATCGCCGGTTCCGCGACGATTGTCGGCAACTCCGCCAACGAATCCTCGGCGCTCGCCGTTCGAGGAGGCGATTTGACCGTCGGAACCGACCTGCTCGTCAAGAGCAACGTCGCCAATCGCGCCTCCTCCTCCGTCAACGTTACCGGCGTCCTGACCGTCAAAGGGAACGCGACTGTTGATAGCAACGTCCAAGGCGGCATTGGTGCCGACGCCGTTCTCGTCAAGGGCAACCTCGTCGCGACCGACAACTCCACCACGGGCGTCGGCGGCGCGATCGCGTCCGATTCCGCGATCGGTATTGAAGGCGACGCGACGATTACAGGAAACTCCGCCACCGTCGGCGGCGCGATCTTCGCCGTTTCCTACTTTATCGTCAACGGAAAAGCGACGATTACCGGAAACTCCGCGCGGCTGACCGGCGGCGCCATTGAAGCCTTTACGGTCGAATTGCACGACTCCCTCGTCGCCGACAATACCGCGTCGATGGGCGGCGCGATTTCCGCGAACGACCTCGTTCTCAGGAACGTTACCGTCGCCGGAAACTCCGCACACTACGGCGGCGCGATCCACCTCTCCGGTTCCGCCCAAATCGACAACTCGATTATCGCCGGCAACTCCGTCTACTCGATCGAAGACGAGGAAACCGTTGTTGACGAAGAGGGCAATGAAACGACCCGACCCGTTACCGTCGAGGGCGCGGGCGTCGAAATCTACGCCAAGACCGGCGCGAGCGTCGTTCTCCGATCCTCCTTGATCCAGAACGTCGAGTCCACCGGCGAAGTCGCCTTCGGAAACGATTGGCTCGTCGCGGAATATCGATCCTTCATCGGCGTCGATCCGCTCTTCGTCGGACAAGGCGATTACCGCCTCCAAAAGCTATCGCCCGCGGTCAACACCGGTTACAACGACCTCAAAGTTCCAGGCGTCGAGACCGATCTCGACGGCGGCGCCAGAATCGTCGCCGGTCGCATCGATTTGGGCGCCTACGAGTTCCAAACCGAGGTTTACGCCGATCTGACTTTCGGCGAGAATCCGATCAACTTCTGGTTCGCCACCATCGACGGAAGACTTACCGACCACTACATCGTCGGTTACGACTTGATCCTCGACTACGAGCTCGCCAACCTCGGCGAGGTCGCCGTCTTCGACAAGTTCAATATCCAAGTCAACATTACCGGTACCCTTGCCGACGGTTCCGCTTACGACTCCACCTTCGTTCAACGGTACCAAGAAGGCTCCGATTACTTCGATTGGCTCCGCGTCGACGATTGGCTCCAACCCGGTTCGACCCAAGTCTATCCGCGTCAAAATATTGGCGCGCTCGGCGTCGGATCCTATACGATCACCGTTACGCTCGACTACGACGACGCCATCTCCGAGTCGACTAAGGAGAACAACGTCTTCACGACGAACTTCGAAGTCTACGAAGCCCCGAGCGTCGTCGTTACCACCGACCAAGACGGCGATTTCAACCCGTTGGACGACGTCGTTACCTTGCGCGAAGCTTCCGAGCTGTACGTCGGGCCATACTGGTTCTCCTCCGACACGCTCCTCGATTCCGGAACCTTCCTCCGCGACGACCTCGTGGTCGTTACCGTAGAGGACGGCGTCGCGACGATCGGGCGCAACGTGATGGTCGTCGACGGAAACGACGTCGACCTGGTCGACGGGCAGAACTTCGAGTACGGCAAGACCTACATCGTCTTCGAGAACGGCGTCTTCACTTATCCCGACGGTACCGTTCAACCTTACTCGCCCGGCAAGTACGACTACGACTACTCCATTACCCTGACCTTCGAGGACGGAACGACCGCTATCGCGCATCGCGAGTCCAAGTTCGATTACCTCGAGTCGATTGGCGAAGAGGCTCCGGTCTCCACCAAGTACGAGTACGTCGACGTCTATGTCGCTCCGGACGGAACCAAGATCCTCCTCGAGGAACTGACCCCCGAGTCGATCGTCTACTCCAAGACCTACGCGACCTACCATGAGTTCGTCGCCCTAACGATCTCGACCGGCGAGCTCGTCGGTCTCCATAACGGCGACGCGATCGGGTACAACGGCCTGACCGGAACCTTTATGAACGGCGGATTTATGTCCGACGACGGGTCGGTCAAGGTCGCGATCGAGGACGGAGCTCAATTCTTCGTCGGCGAAAACTTCGCGATTCCCGCCGTCTACAAGGGCGCCGCGTTCACCCTCGAAGACGGAACCTTCGTCGAGTTTGTCGAGGGCGCGACTCTCGAGACCGAGAACGGCGTCGTCGTCGAAATGGCGATTCGCCGCGATCAAATCGGCGACGAAATCTCCATTACCGACGGTCGCAAGATCAAGTTCTACAACGACGGAACCGCCACGATCTCGACCTTCGTCGACAACGCGATTACTTTCGCCAATGCCCTCTCCGGCTCGACGATTACCCTCGCGGGTCGCGCGATTACCCCGGCTAAGTCTCAAACGATTACCGGTTTGACCCAAGGCGACTCCCCCGCGATTACCGTCGACGCCAATAAACAATCTCGCGTCTTCTCCGTCAACTACGGTCTCGACGTCGCCATGAGCGATCTCGAGCTGGTCAACGGCGACGAGCTCCGCGGCGGCGCGATTTTCAACGCCGGAACCCTAGCGCTCGAGAACGTCGACGTTCGTCAGTCGAAGGCCAACGTCGTCTCCAACGTCAACCCGAACGACAAGGTCCTCTTCGAAGGGCTCGGCGGCGCGATTTACAACTCCGGATCCTTGACGATCAACGGCGGCGAGTTCGCCAGAAACGCGGCCGACTACTTCGGCGGCGCGATTTACTCGATCGGCTCGCTCGACGTCCAAAACGCCAAGTTCCTCGAGAACGCCTCCAACTACTTCGGCGGCGCCCTCTACTTCCAGAACTCCAACGCCACCGTCGCCAACTCGATCTTCGAGAGCAACTTGGCCGCCCTCAACGGCGGCGCGATCGGCGTCGCCGCCACAGCGGCCGACTCCAAGTTGACCATTGTCAACTCGCTCCTCGTTAAGAACGAGTCCGTCGGCAAGCCCGGTTTCGAGGAAGGCGGCGAAGGCGGCGCGATCTACGGTATCGGACAAAGCGGCAAGAAGGCGACCGTCGAGGCGACCAACATCACCGTCGCCGACAACGCCGCGGCCTTCGGCGGCGGTATCGCCGTCGACAATGCCGAGCTCGTTCTCAAGAACTCGATCGTCGCGCGCAACTCCGCCGTATTCCAAGGCGCCGATATCGCGCTCGAGCGCGAGGCGACCGGCGTCCTCTACGCCAGCTTGATCGGCGTCGGCGACGACGTCGTCAATCCCGACGCCCTGAGCGTCGCCGGCGGCTACTCCGCGTTCCTCGGCTCGACCGCCGCTCCGATCGACGTTATGTTCGACGCCGATTACCGACCCGCCCCCGCCTCCCCGGCGGTCAACTCCGGCGTCAACGACTTTGTCGCCGGTATCGAGACCGACCTCGCCGGCGGCGAGCGCATCGTCGACAAGTTCGTCGATATGGGCGCTTACGAAGCCGCCAGCTTCGCGCCCGACTTGACTTTCGGCGAGGACGACGGGCTCGTCGGTTGGTTCGCCTACAGCAACGGCGCCAACACCGGCAAGTTCATCGAGGGTTGGGACGTCGCGTTCGACTACTCGTTCGGCAACTACGGAGCCGGATCGGTCTTCACCTCCTTCGATTATACGATTACCGTCTCGAAACTCGACGAGAACGGCGATGCGATCGAAGGTTCCGCGAAGGTCTTTACCCGAACCTACGGCGACGACGTCAACGGGCATATGTCTCCCGAAAACTGGCTCGCTCCGGTTACGCAAGTCGAGGGTTATTGGAACCTTGGAACCTTTGCCGCCGGCAAGTACCAAGCGACCTTCTCGCTCGACGTCGCCGATTCGGTCTACGAGTCCGACGAAGAGAACAACGTCTTCGTCTTCAACTTTGAAGTCGCCGAGCGACCCAGCTTGGTCGTTACCACCGAGCAAGACGTCGTCGACGATTACGACGGTCTGACCTCCTTGCGCGAAGCGATCGCCGCCGTCGGAACCCAAGGCTCCGAGAAGATCTCCATCGACAAGGTTATCGAAGACGGCGCGACCTTTACCCTCGCCGCCAACGAAGAGCGCGGAATCGAGGAAGGGACCGTCGCGACCTACGCCGACGGCGTTCTTTCCTACGTTAAGGTTATTCCCGCGACCGAGGAGACCGAAGATACCGAAGCGACCGAAGAGACGACCGAGACGATCGTTCTCGACGCGGGAGTCGAGTACGCCTTGACCAACGGGCAAACCCTCGTCTGGAACGGCGCGGACTTGATTACCTTGACCGACGAGGTTCTCACCGCCATTACCTTTGCGCCGAACGTCCTCGGCAAGACGATTTCCATCGACCTGGACGCGAATAAGACCGAGTTCGTTATCGATCGCGACATGACGATCTCTGCGTCCGAGACCGTGACGATCGACGCCCAAGGCGCCTCTCGCGCCTTCTTCGTCGCCCACGGCGAAGTCGCTATCCGAGGGCTCGATATCGTCAACGCCAACGCCGACGAGGGCGCCGCGATTTACAACGCCGGATCCCTCTCCGTCGAGCGCGTCAATATTTCCAACGCCAACGCCGAAAACGGCGCCGCGATCTACAACGCCGCGACCGCGAGCCTCGACCTCCTGAACGTCGTCGTCTCCAACGTCGCCGCGACCGGAAACGGCGGCGCGATCTACAACGCCGGATCCCTCGTCGCCAACAATATCGAGATCTCCAACGCGACCGCTAACGACGGCGCCGCGATTTACAACCTCGGAACGATCGAGAAGATCGCCGACTCGATCTTTACCGCCAACGTCGCCGCCGACCAAGCCGGCGCCATCTACACCGAGGGCGGTTCGATCGACGTCGAGAGAACGACCTTCGACGGCAACTCCGCCAAGTACGGCGGCGCGCTCGTCAACTACCAAGCGACCGCGACGATCGCCGACAGCGCCTTCAAAGCGAACTCCGCTTCCGGCGACGCCGGCGCGATCGACAACTACGGCGACCTCGCCCTGACGAACGTCGCCTTCGAGTCCAACTCGACCAACGGGTTCGGCGGCGCGATTTACAATAGCGCCTCGTCGAGCTCCGAAGCCTACGTCGTCGACCTTGACGGCGTCTCCTTCACCGCGAACCAAGCGGCCAAGGGCGGCGCGATTTACAACGCCCAAGGCTCCGAGCTCGTCGGTTCCGGCGCCGCCAACGTCTTCGGCGCCAACGTCGCGACCGACGGCGGCGCGATTTACTCCGCCGGTTCGATCAAAGCCGATTCCGCCTGGACCTTCGAGGGCAACGCGGCGACCGGCAACGGCGGCGCGCTCTATATCGCCCAAGGAACCGCCGAGTTCCAAGCGCCCGCCTTCGTTGGCAACTCTGCGGAAAACGGCGGCGCGATTTACAACGCCGGAACCTTCAAGGCGAACAAAGCCAATTTGAAGGCCAACTCCGCTTCCGCGGCCGGCGGCGCGATCTACAACTACGGCGGAAAAGCCTCCGTCGTTATGTCCAACTCGCTCGTCTGGCTCAACGAGGCCGGAACGAACGGCGGCGCGATCGCTCTCGTCTCCGGAAGCGCGACCCTGCGCAACGTTACCGTCGCCGGCAACGTCGCGGGCGGCATGGGCGGCGGCGTCTACAGCGCCGGTAAGGTTTCCGCGTACAATACGATCGTCGCGAGCAACCTGGCTGGAACCGGCGTCGACTACTACGCCACGACCGCCGGTACCTTCGCCTACTCGTTGCTCGGCAATAAGTCCGACGTCAACAAGGCTCCGACGATGACCAAGTCGGTCTCCGGCGACGCCGGATTCGCGGTCGCTCCGATCTTCGAGAACGGCGCGCTCGTCAACGCCGACCAAGTCTCCCTCAAACCGCTCGCCGACTCCATCGCGGTCAACTCCGGAAACGACGCTTACGCGCTCGACTACAGCGGAAAGGCGCTCGAGTTTGACTTCGACGGCAACTATCGTATCTGCTCGCCTCTCGACTCCGTCGATATGGGCGCTTACGAGTTCCCGTTCGAGGAACCCTCCAACGTCGTTACCACGAACCTCGACCTGATCGATCCGACCGACGGGTACGTCTCGATCCGCGAAGCGCTCGCCTACGCCGAGCGACTCGGACTCGACACGGTCGTCTTCGATCCGTCCGTTACCGGCATTATCCTGGAATCGACCCTCTACGTCGATACCAACGTAACGATCGGCAGCGCGACCCAAGCGGTCACCTTCGAGCTGAAAGACGGCGACGAAGAGTCCGTCGTGGTCGTCGGTTCCGAGGACGAAACGGTCAACGTCTCGCTCGTCAATTTGACGATCACCGGCGGCGACAATCGTTCCGAGAAGGGAACCTACTACGATCATCCCGACTACGCCGGCGGCGGCGTTCGCAACTTCGCGAACCTGACCCTCGACAAGGTCAACGTTACCGGCAACCGCGCGGCCTACGGCGGCGGCGTCTATAACGCCGGAACTATGACGATCGTCGACTCCGTGATCGCCGACAACAACGCCTGGTACTACGGCGGCGTTTACAACCGCGGCGAGCTGACCGTCGAGCGGACTATGATCGCCGAGAACAACGCCGTTTACTACGGCGGCGGCGTCGGAACCTATACCGGCGCGACGATCTCCAACTCGATTATCGCGCGCAATACCGCCGCGACCGGCGCGGGCGTCTTCGCCCAAGTCAACGCGGCCGAGTTGCTCAACGGAACCGGCTCCTTCGACGTCAACCTAATCAACGTCGACGTCGTCGGCAACGTCGCGACCGGAACCGGAGCCGAAGGGGTTGGCGCGGGCGTCTGGGCGAACCACGTCCTCAACCTGACCAACTCGATCGTCTACGGCAATACCGCCGCGATGGACGCCGACCTGTACTACACCACGATCTTCGCCAGCAGCAAGCTGACCGCGACCTACTCCGATGTCGGCGACGCCAACGTTCCGCTCAACGGAACCGGCATGAAGTCCGTCGACCCGATGTTCGTCAAGTTCGACGACCAAGTCGAGCGCTCCGCGTGGGACTTCAGTCTTGTCGTCGGATCCAAGTTGATCGGCGCCGGAAACAACGCGGCCGTCGTCGGCGAGTTCGACGCCTACGGCATGAAGCGCGTCGTCGGCGCGAAAGTCGATATCGGCGCCGTCGAAGAGCAGGGCAACCTCGCTCCGACCGACATTAACATTGTCGTCGAGCCGGTTCTCCTCTCCACCGACCCGGTCGGAACCGTCGTCGCGACCGTTCAAGCGATCGACGCCAACGAAGACGACGCCTTTACCTACGAGCTCGTTTCCGACGCCGACGGTTTGTTCGTCGTCGAGGGCAACGAAGTCAAGTACGCCAAGGAAGTTCCGGCGGGCGATTACACCGTGACCGTCAAAGCGGTCGACGCGTCCGGCGCTTCCGTCGAGAAGTCGTTCCGATTCGTCGTGTCCAATCCGGCAGCGCCGAAATACGAGGCCCCCGAGATCGTCTCCGTCGGCTTCAACGAGAACGACCAAATCGTCGTCGAGTGGCGAACCGACGATCCCGCTAAGGAATTCGCGGTCGAATATCGCCAGAAGGGAACCTCGCGTTGGACCTCCTCCAGCGCCCTCACTTCCGGCTCCGACTTCTCCGGAAGCGGCGTCCTTGAAGACGCTAGTTTCGAGCCCGGCACGGTTCTCGAACTGCGCATAAGAGCCCTCGCCTCCTCCAATAAGAACGAGTCCGAGTGGTCCGAGATCGTCGAGAGAACCGTCGAGGCCAAGCCCGAGCCGTTCAACGTCTCCAGCGACCTCGCCGACGACGGGTTCGTCCGATACGAAGTCGCCTCCAACGCGAACGCCTACGCTTACTGGACGATCGACTGGAACGACGGAACCAAGGAGACCTTCACCGGTCTGGCGATGGAAAGAACCCTCGCCCACTGGTACCAGAGCGAAGGAACCTTCTCGCCGGTTCTCTACGTCGACAACTCGACGACCGGATTCGAGCTCGGCGCCGTTACCGTTGGCTCCAGTTCCTCCGGCGCCGTTCTCGACGTCGAGGCGGAAGTCGAAAACGTCTTCTCGAACCTCGAGCCGATCGCCGTAGGCGCGACCGTCGCCTCCGCCTCCAACGCCTCCGTCGCCGCCGCTATTCTCGCCGAAGCGACCCGCGTCGAGTGGAACGCGATCGCCGACCAAGTCTCCGCCTCCGCCGAGTTCGCTCCGACCGTCTCCGCGACCGTCGCCGTTCGCTCCAACGAGAACGAGACCGCCGCTTCCGTCGAAAGCCGCGACGCCGCTTTCGCCGACTTCGCGTCCTTCGAGTCCGCCGACCTCGACGTCGACGCCGAAGCGACCGACGCGATCTTCGACGACGCCTTCCTCGCGGACCTCTTCGAGGACTGAGACGCGAAGATAATCGAACGCCCTCCGCCTGGAGAGCGCCTGTAACCGGAGGGGCGAGCCCCTCCGGACGTTCGACCGAGGGGCTCGCCCTTCGGAACTAGCGAAAAGGGGCGCGAGCCCCTTTTTTTATTTTTAACGCAAACACCCGAAGGAGCGCGATATGGCGCGTATTAAACGGATTATGGTCGCGGGGGGAGCCGGTTTTCTAGGCTCGCACCTGTGCGAGTTGCTGATTAACCGAGGACACGACGTGATTTGCGTCGACAATTTCTTCACGAGTCAGAAATCGAACGTCGAGAAGTTGCTGAGCCGTCCGAATTTCGAGCTGATTCGACACGACATAACGATTCCGCTGTCGTTGGAAGTCGACGAAATCTATAACTTGGCGTGTCCCGCCGCCCCGGGGCACTATCAGTACAATCAGATCAAGACGATCAAAACTTCGCTCCTCGGCGCGATCAATTTGCTCGATCTGGCGAGAGAATGCCGCGCCAAGATTCTTCAAGCGTCCACCAGCGAGGTTTACGGCGATCCCGAGGTTCATCCTCAGCGCGAGGACTACCGCGGCGCCGTCAATCCGATCGGACCGCGCGCCTGCTACGACGAGGGCAAGCGCGCCGCCGAGACCCTCTTTATGGACTCGCGAAGAATGTACGGAACCCAGATCCGCATCGCGAGAATTTTCAACACCTACGGTCCGAAAACCCATCCGTTCGACGGGCGCGTCGTCTCGAACTTTATTCGCCAAGCCCTCGCCGACGAGCCGATCACGATCTACGGGGACGGCTCTCAAACTCGATCTTTCTGCTACTATACCGATCTGCTCGACGGGCTTGTTCGCCTAATGGAGAACGAAGAAGGGTTCGTCGGCCCGGTCAACTTGGGGAATCCGACCGAGTTCTCCATTAAAGAGTTGGCGGAGTTGGTCTGGGAACTTCTCGGCAAAGAGCCCAAGGTCGTCTACAAAGACCTGCCGGTCGACGATCCGTGCAAACGTCGTCCCGACATAACGTTGGCGAAAGAAAAATTGCATTGGGAGCCGAAAGTCCCGTTGCGCGAAGGGCTCGCCAAGACGATCGAGTGGTTCCGTTCCATCGACGTCGACGACTATCGCGCTCCCACGCCGAACTATTGAGCTCGCGAAAAAGACGCGTTCCCCTTTTATTAACCGCTATTTCCAAAGAGGTTTAACGATGGCGTCCAAACCGAAAATCGTCGTGGTCGGAAGCTCCAATACCGATATGATTATTAAAGCGGATCGCATTCCCGCCCCGGGAGAAACGATCGTCGGCGGAACCTTCGCCACCGCCCCCGGAGGAAAGGGCGCCAACCAAGCGGTCGCCGCCGCTCGCGCCGGAGGCGACGTAACCTTCGTCGCCCGCGTCGGCGACGATATGCTCGGGGCGCAAGCGGTCGACGGGTACGCGAAAGAGGGGATCGACGTCTCCCTGATTCAACGCGATCCGAAACTCGCGACCGGGGTCGCCCTTATTATGGTCGACGCGACCGGCGACAACTCGATTTCCGTCGCGTCCGGCGCCAATTTCGCGCTGACTCCCGCCGACGTCGAGCGCGCCGCCGACGCCATTAAGAGCGCCAAGATGGTCGTTTGCCAGCTCGAAACCCCATTGGAGACGATTCAACGCGCCGCCGAGCTCGCGCGAGAGTCGGGCGTTCCCGTTCTCCTCGATCCCGCCCCCGCACCGAGCGAGCCGTTGCCAAACTCCTTGCTCGAGCGCGTTTCCATTATCAAGCCGAACGAGACCGAGGCCTCTCGCTTGACCGGAATCGAGGTCGTCGACGAGGCGACCGCGAAACTCGCCGCCGAAAAACTCCTGGCCCTCGGAATCGAAACGGTCGTCGTAACTCTCGGAGCCGCCGGTTCCTTCGTCGCCACGAAAGACGGCGCCCGCGTGCTCGTTCCCGCGCTTCGCGTCGACGCGGTCGACGCCACCGCCGCCGGGGACGCCTATTCCGGGGCCCTCGCCGTCGCGCTCGCCGAAGGCAAAGCGCTAAGCGACGCGGTCGCTTTCGCGACGAAGGCCGCCGCTCTCAGCGTTCGCAAACTCGGGGCCCAGCCCTCCTTGCCTTCTCGCGAGGAAATCGATCGCGCCTAGCGGGAAGAGTCGAGCGCCTCGATCTCGAATTTTCCCGTGTCGAGCCAATAGATCGCGCGCGAGAACTCCCCGAGCGTCTCTCGACGCGCCCCTTGGTACTCCTGCTTGTAAAGCGCCGCTTTGGTCGTCGGGCTCCCCGCGAGAACGACGACCCCTTTTTTGGACGCGTAACGAAGCGCCTCGCACGTCCCCGCGACCGTCTTCTGGCGGAAGAGCACGTTCCGGCGCGCCTCGATTTCGAGGTCTTGACCGCCTCCCTCTCGCTCGTCTCCGGGAATCAATTTCACGCTCGCCTCTTGGCTTTCGATCGACGCGGTCGAAGCGGGACAATCGTCGAGACTATCGAAATCGAGCGCCTCGTTCGGATTCTCGACCGTCGCCGCCAGCGCCTTGATTCCGTCCGAAAAGGTCGTTTCGCGACCCGCGATCGATCCGGTCGCGTTTCCTTTAAATCTCGCCCAAATCTTCGTCCACTTCGGACTCGTCGCGCTCGGTTCGACCGCTCGGTTCGACTCGACCGATCCCCCCGTCCGCCGCGCGAGCGCGTCCGACGCGTCGCGGCTCGTCGGAACGATTCCGTAGAACTCGCCCCCGTCCGTCGCGCTAAACGTCCCCGCCGCTACGTCGTAGCGCAAATTCCGAAGCGCGACTCGGTAGACTCCCTCGCGCGCGTCTTTCGACCCCTCTTTCGGCTTGTCGACGACGTCAATTTCGACGAACTTCTCGTTGTTGCCGACGCACTCCACCGTCGCGACCTCCATCGCCTCGCGATCCTTGACGTTCAGCTTAAATATCGACGTCGGATTTTTTAGCGTTAGGTCGACCTCCGGGCTCTTTAGCGTTTGCGTTCCTTGCGAGACCAAAACGCTCTTGTCCCGTTCCGCGAGGAACGACAGCTTTTGCCCGTCGAACCGCATCGCGCGAGACCACTCGACCTTAATCGGGTCGTCGGAGAGGAATCGCGCGAGATCTTCTTCGGGTTTGTCGCTCGTCGCGATTCGCGGCTCCGCTCTAGCGACCGGGGACGCGATTTCCAACGAACCCGACCCGATCGCCTCGAATCGATTGTTCGCCGCGTCGACCGAAATATCGCCTCCCGTTAAAGTTAAGTTTTCCGTCTTAAAGAGCGCGGGGGCGTCGGAGGAACCGTGCAAGCGCAATTTCGTCGTCTCGGAGCCGGGATTGTCGATCTGCGCGCTTCCGGCCTTTACGACCGTCTTTTCCGCTCCGCCGAGCGCCAGGCGCTCGCAAAACGAAGCGTCCCCGGAAAGCGCCAGCTTAACGACCCGCGCTTTCGGTTCCGGACGACCTTTCGCCCAGCGAAGAACGCACCGGACTTCCAGCTCGCGCCCGGAGATCTCGAACCGCGAGTCGTCGACCGAAGATTTGGACCCTCCGGCGAGCGAATCGAGCGACGCGTTGTCTCCCTCCGATTCGAACCGCCCGAGCGCCTCGTCCTCCGCCGTTTCCTCTTCCGTTTCTTCGATCGATTCGAATCGAACGTTCGCCGCGTTCGCGACGCGCGCCTCTCCGCGAGGAAATCGCAACGAAACGTTATTTCGGAACGAAGCCAAGACCGGGCGCAGCCCCTCGATCGAGTCGGGGGCGAAATTAAATTCGCTCTCGCCCCTCTCCGCCGCTCCTTCCGCGCGGTTTTCCGAATTCGACGACTCTTTGGGGATCGGTTTGAAGACGATTTCCGCCTCGTTGGCGGTCATGGTCCCGAGCGCGTCGGAGCTAAAAGAGAAGGGACCGTAAGAGCTTAGCTTGAAATACCCCTTCGGCTCGGCCGTCGGAACCGCGACGAGCGCCCCTTTCCAAGTCGCCCGCGAGCGAACCGGCTCCCCGGTCTTGTCTTTCGAATCGACGATTAGCTCCCCGTCTTTTTGCGCGACGATTCGCTCGATCTCGTCGTTCTCGTTCAAGCGAAGCTCGATATTTTTGGAGAAGAAATTCGCTTCGGAATTTTGCGATCCGCTCTTGATTTGCGCGGGGTTCCCGTCGTCGTCGGAGTCCAAATACGCGACCCGATCTTCGAGGTCGTAGACGATCTCGTCCGCTAGGATCTCGACCCCGCTCGCGAAGTTCCGTATGAGCGCGCGCTCCTCCTCGCCGCCGATCGCGCGCAGATTGCTCGCTCGCAAGTCTTTGGGAGAACCAGAGATGCGCTTGCGCAAAATCGCCTCCGCGATTTCCGCGCTCTCGTTCGCGAGCGCTTTGACGTTCGGGTCTTGCATATAGAGATAGAATCGATCGCACAGTAGCTGATTCGAGCGAGTCCCGTCTTTAAACTCGACAAGCTCGACGCTTTCGTTGAGTCGGACGACCCAGCCTCCCGGCTCGTTTGGATTCGAGTTGAAGAAAACTCCGCCTTTGCAGCGCGCCTCGAAACGAGAGTCCTCTCGCGCCGTCGCGTTATCGGCGCCCGCTCCTTCCGATAGATCTGCCAGGCGGAACGAGATACCTCCCTTCAATTCGTTTATGACCGCGCTCTTGAGCGAGAATCCTCCTCCCAGATTCCCGGACCGTTCGAGCGCCTCGATTCGCTCCGCCGGAGAAGCCCCCGGCTCGACCTCGCCGCGCGCCGCTCGACGCGCCGTCGACGCCAGATTTCTGGGAGAGTCGAAGACGATCGCGAAACCGCGACCTTCTCCGGAACTCGACCCGATATGGAATGAAACGTCGGACTTCGAAACGATTTGCGTTTCGTTAAAGGTGACGTCGCGAGTTCGAAGTAGCGCGTCGACGTCCCCGATTTTCGTTCGTATCACAACTTCTCCGAACGCGCGTCCTTCCGCGAATTTGTCGAAGTTGAACTCGCTCTTCTCGGATCCCAATTTGAACGTCCGGTCGAGCGTTTCCGAAAACGTCAGCTCGATTCGGTCGGTCGACTCGAAAACGAACGCCTTGTTCGCGCGCTCCTCGTCGCTCTGTTCCGGCTCCCGTTCCCCGAGATAGACGAACGAGCAAGCCCCGAGACTGACCGTCTTGCGATCGCTCGAAATGACCGGGCTGCCCTTGAACAAAAAGAAATACTCCCGACCTTCCGGGAAGATAAAGTTCGCCGTTTGGCGCCGCCAGTCGTTCGGGTTCGGAAAGAGCGAAGAAAGCTCGGGGGCGCGCGTCTCGATCAGGTCGACCCGTTCCGCCGGATCCGCGACTTCTTCTCGATCGTCGCGAGGCTCCCATTTCGGAGCGTTTAGAAACGTTCGGTTGTAGACGTGGGCGATCCCGCAAAGCGCCGCCAAACTCAAGACCGCGACCAACGCGCTTTTCGCTCGCATTTTCCCCTCCGCCCTTACCGTTGGAACTTATGCCGCCCCGAGCTCGACGACGAGCCCGGGACATGGCGAAGGATAACGATTTTGGGGCGGTTTGTCAATACTCCGGCGAGCGCCGTCCGCTCGTCGATCGCGGGCCATTTCATTATCTGACCGAGCGTCCAAGGGATCAAATAGTAGACGACGCCTATGTAGATCAGAAGTAATCCTTTGTTGTCGGGAATTACCCCTTTTTCCGTTCCCCAATACCAGAGAAAGAGCGGCGCCACGATAAGCGCCGCGCCAACGACTCCGGCGAGAACGAGCGCGACAAGAAAGACTACGCCCGTGAGAAGCCACTGAACGGGTTTCCCTAAAAACTCTAAAACGTCAAAGAGACGACTCCAGCGCTCGACTCCTTTCTAATAGCGCTCGTTCTTTTCCCGGGCTTTCGCCTCGCGGAGTTCTCGCGCTTCCCTCGCCTCTCTCGCTTCTCGCTCGAATCGAAGTCTCTTCTTCCGTTCCGCCCTCGTTTCTTTTCTTCGTTTCATCGCTCCGCCTCCTCGAACGTTGAATTGCCCTCGGAAACAAAAAACGCGCCCGCAAGCGAGCGCGTCCCGCTAATACCAAGTATGCGAAATCGGCGCGCGAGACAACGCCAATCCCGTTGGCATACGAACGAGCGACTCCAAAACCGGTTCCAAAACGACCAAGAACTCCCTAGCGTCGCTCCAAAAAGAAAAGAGCCCCCAACGGGGGCTTGAGCGGTTTGCTCAATCGCGCGAACGCCGGCGCTTTTCCGAGCCGCGAGCGCGGAGCGCAAGTTAGGAAATCTTGAACGACCCGATATAGAGCGCGATATCGGGACTCGTCTCGTCGTAAATCGGGCTTTTTCCCGTGTCCAGCGACTTAATCGCGACCATGTCGTCTTGGTCGAGGACGAAGTCGAAGACGTCGAAGTTTTGAGCCATTCTCGCTTTCGAGGTCGTTTTGGGAATAACGGAAATCCCGCGTTGAATCGCCCAGCGGAGCATGACTTGCGCGGTCGTCTTGCCGTGTTTCTTGGCGATGATTTTGAGAATCGGCGCGTTGAAGACGTCGTTCTTGCCCTCGGCGAAAGGCGCCCACGCCTGATGCGCGATTTTGTGCAGCGCCATAAACTCGTTCGCGGCGGTCTGTTGGCGCCAGACGTTCGTCTCGATCTGGTTCACCGTCGGCTTGACTTCGTTGCAGTTGAACAGGTCGGCGAGGCGCTCGTTCCAGAACGACGTAACCCCGATCGCGCGAATCCGTCCCTCTCTGTAGAGCTTTTCGAGCGCGCGCCAAGCCCCGTAGTAGTCCCCGTACGGCTTGTGCATTAGGTACAAGTCGAGGTAGTCCAGCCCCAGCTTTTTCATCGAGACGTCGAACGCCTTGAGCGCGGGCTCGTATCCGTAGTCTTGGACCCAAAGTTTCGTGGTAACAAAGATTTCCTCGCGTTTGATTCCGCTCTTCGCGATCGCCGCTCCGACCGCCTCTTCGTTCGAGTAAGCCGCCGCCGTGTCGATCAAGCGATAACCGACCGCGAGCGCGTCCGAGACGCAGCGCTCCGCCTCTTTGAGATCGTCGATCTGATACACCCCGTAACCGAGAATCGGGAGTTGAACTCCGTTGTAAAGCGAGATATGTTCCATCGCGCGTCCTTCTTATCCTATTAAATCAAACGTTGTAAAAACTTCGGTACCATTCGACGAACTTCGCCATCCCGTCGGCGAGCTTGGTCGCGGGACGGAATCCAAAATCGGCTTCGAGCCGCGAAACGTCGGCGCAAGTCTTGTGGACGTCCCCCGGCTGCATGGGCAGGAACTCTTTCTTCGCGGTCTTGCCCAAGAGTTTCTCGAGGATCGCGACCATGTCGGTCAGCTTTTCGGGACGGTCGTTCCCAATATTGTAAACCTTCGCGCGATCGCCTTTTGCGTTCGGCTTTGGCGGATTGGCGAGCATATTGACGATCCCTTGGACGATATCGTCGACGTAAGTGAAGTCGCGAAGCATGTCCCCGTTGTTAAACAGCTGGATCGGCTCGTCGTTCAATATCTTCCGAACGAAAATGAACGCCGCCATGTCCGGGCGACCGTACGGTCCGTAGACCGTAAAGAACCGCAGTCCGGTGCACGGGATATTGTACAAATGCGAGTACGAATAGGCGAACAGCTCGTTCGATTTTTTCGTCGCCGCGTAAAGGGAAATCGGATCGTCCGTCTTGTCCTCCGTCGAGAACGGGGAGCGCTCGCGGTTTCCGTACACCGAAGAGCTGGACGCGTAGAGCAAGTGCTCCGCGGGGTATTTGCGGCACGCTTCGAGCACGTTAAAGAACCCGACGACGTTCGAGCTCACGTAGGCGTCCGGATTCGTAATCGAATAGCGCACGCCCGCTTGCGCCGCCAGATTCACGACGATCTCCGGCCGAAAGACTTTGAAAAGCCCCTCGAGCGGATCGCGGTCGGCGAGATCCCCCTTAACGAACGTGAATTTCGACGCGCGTCTCAAAATGTTCAAGCGCGCCTGTTTGAGCGCTGGATCGTAGTAATCGTTCACGTTGTCGTATCCGACGACCCGAGCTCCCTCGTCGAGGAGTCGACGCGCCAAGTGGAATCCGATAAATCCCGCCGCGCCCGTGATTAGATACCGCTTCTTCGGATCGAACGGCTTGAAGGCGCGCTTCCGGGTCGCGCTCGACCATGACGCGAACTCCGCGTCGATCTTGCGATACGCCTCCAAATTCCCGACGTCGTACCGTCGACCGGGCATTTCCATCGCTCGAACGTCCTCTTCGCGCGCGAGCCACGAGACCAAGCTGCCCGGCGCGTCGAACTCGCAACCCTCGCTCAGCGCGCGACGAATCTTCGACGCCGTCAAATTGCGATAGGCGTAAAACGGGGGACAGCACCAGTTGGAGCTCGGATCCTTTGGCTTTTCGGTCATTTTCAAAACGCGATCCCCGTCGGCGATTTCAAGAACGCCGCATTTGCGCAGCTTCGTCGCGCTCGGTTCCCAATAGCGCATAACCGCGCTCCCGGAGATCCGATCAAAATAGTCGAGAAACGAGGAGAGCGAGAAATCGAGGACGTTGTCCCCGGCGAGAACGAGTAGATCGCCTTGCAAATTTGCCTGTTCGATCGCGAGGAGAATATCTTTTACCGCGCCGAGCCGCGTCTCGTTCGTCAGCGTTCCGTCGTTGACGATCTCGATCGCCGCCTCGGACGGTCGCGCCCCTCCCTCGCCCCGCGCCTTCGCGTCTCGCCATTGGCAAAACTGGTCGTAAAACTTTGCGTTCGTTACGACGACGAACCGCTCGATCGAGCCGGTCGCGTCGAGGTCGTCGATCAAGCGGTCGGCGATCGTTTTCCCTCCGACCGTAAGCAGCGGCTTGGGAAAGTTCTGGGTGAGCGGATAGAGTCGCGTCGCGTATCCCGCCGCCAAAATAACGCAGTTCATCTCGGTTCTCCTCGGGACTTAGAAGTAATCGACGCCGTTCGACGTTTGACAAAAGTGAATCGAGAATTTCCCCTCGAGATTCGGGAATTCTCGCAAATACCCGGCGGTCATCTTGGCGGCGACCGTCTCGCGCTTGGCGGGGTCGACGAGCGCCATGCAGCAACCCTTAAACCCGGCCCCGCTGAATCGCCCGCCGTAAACGCCGTCCACTTCGAGCATTAGCTCGTAGAGCGTTCGCAGTTCCTCCGAGCCGGTCTCGTAGTTGTGAATCGAGCTATAGCCGCTCTCGAAAACCAACTGCCCGAACTTCTTGAGATTACCCGCGCGCCAGAGCTCCGCGCCCTGCTTGACTCGCGCCACCTCGGAGTAGTAGTGCGTCGCGCGCTTCCGCCAGTTCTCGGGCAGGCGCGAGGCGTATTTCTCGAAGACCGCGAACGGAACGTCGCGAAGCCGAGCTTCGGAGAAAAGCCCGCAGTCCATTTCCGCCCATCCCTTGAGCGCGTACGCCGAAGCCTTGAGCTCGTCGACCCGAACGTTGAATCGCGTCCCCGCCAGGCGCCGCTCGACCCCGCTGAAGAAGATCGCGATCTCGAACGGAGGGGTCTTGGGACTGCGCGGTATCAGCTCGTAGCGATCAGTTTTCGTGTCGAGGAATAGGAGTTTGTCTTTTTGGGAATAAACCTCGCAGCTTTGGTCGAGCTTTCCGACGTTGACCCCGACGTACTTCGTCTCCGCCTCGAGCGCCACCGCGATTAGGTCCGCGCGCGAGAGCCGGACGTTGTTCGCCTTGCAAAGCGCCGAGAGAAACGCGATAATGACCGCCGCCGAAGACGAGAGACCCCCGATCGGGAGCGAGCCCTCGATAACGCAGTTGAGGCCTCGTTTCAATTCGACCCGATGATCGAGCGCCCAAGCCGCTCCGCGAAGGTAGTCCGCCCAGTCGTTTTGACGAGGGGGAATCCGATCGACGTGGAACGTCTTCTCTCCCTCGAAGTTCAGACTGCGAACCCGAACGACTCCGGCGGTCGGCGCGTAGACGATTTTAATTCCTTTGTCGATCGCGAATCCGGAGACGTAGCCGTACTGGTGGTCGACGTGCGCTCCTAACGGGCACACCCGATACGGGCAAAACGACTCAAAAATCTCCGGTTTCTTCTTTGTTTTCCCGTACCAGCGAACGAATTCTTCGCGCGCGCTCGTCATGGCGCCCCTCCTGTTTGGACGTATTGGACTTGCGATTGTGTCGGTTTCGCGCCGTCGTTTTTCCGTTATGGCGCCGCGATTCCGCTCGCGATTATAGATTTTTTTGATGAAATCCGCAAGAAAAACGCGAACTATTCGCTCGCTTTTTTGAGATTTTTCGCTAAAAAAGAATGAAAAAGGGGGCGAAGCGCGCCGCAAACGCCTCTTCGTCCCCGAAAAATCGGGCGCGTTTTTTATCAAAACCCTAGAGCGAAATCTCGTCCTCGCCCTGAGATTCGATCGTTTCGACCCGCGTTCCGTCGACGATTACCTCGTATTTGACGCCCTTTTGAGCGGAAATCTTAACGACGTTCCCCTCGACCTTCGCCGGGAACGGGGAGATCAGCCTATGCTCGCCGCAGTCGACGACCGAGAGATTCGTCGGCTTTCCTTCGATCATATTGCGCAGTTGCCAGACGACGCACGGGTTGATGTACGGCCCGTTGAGGGTCTGAGAATCAAGGGTGAAGGAGTCCGGAAGAAGCCCGACGAATTTCGGCTCCGTTCCGAGCTGGCATTCGGCGCTCGCCACGATTCCCTCGGCGATTTTGAGCCAGTCGAGGGTCTTGTCGTGGGGCGCGAGACGAATCAGCGCGTGGGCGTAGTCGAGCCCGCACCATTGCACCGGGCGCCCCATCCAGTTCGGGGAGACCCAACTCGTGGCGCCGAAGACCGCGATCGTCGCGTACTTCATAAGCGGCTGTTTCCCGGGCGTCAGTTCGTCGTCTTCCCACAGGTAAACGAACGGGATTCCGGTCAGCGCCCAGCGACGCGCCTCGTCGAGGTACTTTTGCTCTCCGGTCGCCTCGTAAACGTAAACGTTCGCCAAGCACATTCGCGCGGACGCCATAATGTCCGGCGTGTGAAGGGAAAGTTCCCAAACCTGCGCCCCCGCGGGCGTCTTGTATTGGTTCGCGAACTCGAGCCCTTTAATCGTCGCCGGAATTGCCTTGGGGTTCTTCGTTAAGCGCCAAACTTCCATCAGTTGAAAGAGACTGTTCGCGCAATGTCCCGACGCCGAGTCCGTCTTGCTTCCTTTCAAGTACTTGCCGGAGTAACGGAAAGAGCCGTCCTCTTTCTGGAGACCGAGGTGATGCTCCAATCGTCCGTTCAATTGGCTCGCGTAGTAGCTCCCCTTGCCGGTCAGTAAGAACGCCGCCGCGTTTTCTAAGTGCGCCCCTCCCGGGACGAGCTCCGGAACTTCCGGAAGCTTCCCGGAGATTTCCCAAATCGTCGAGGCGAAATCGACCCCGAATCGCGGCGGAAAATGCTCGGGAGGCTCGTTCCCCATCACGGCGTGCCGCCAGCCTTTAGGAGTTTTCAAATTCGACTTCTCAAACCCGTCGAGCAGGAATTGAGCCATCTCTTTTCCAACGTAAGGAGGCGTCGGGGGATCCGGCAAACCCATTGCGTTAACCGACCACAAAATAGCCTCTTCGATTGGCTCGAGCGCCGCGCCGACTCGGATTTTTCCCGAACCTTTCTTCGCGCAAGCGTCCATGCGAGAAGACGTTTCGTCTCCGTCGAGGAAGTCCGGAACCGCGAAGAACGAGCGGTCTTTCGGATTGTCGTAGAGTAGCGAGACCGATCCGCGATCCGTAACGATCGACGCGAACGGCGCGGTCGTCCAAGAGATCGGGCGCGCGAAGCGAATATGCTCGGGCGTCTCGATATCGAGCGTCGACGAGCTCCGCTCTCCTTTCTCCAAGTACTCGCAACCGGAGTAGATCGCTTGCTCCATCTCCCCGAGGACGCGAATCGTCGGCGCGTGAATCGCGATCGGCGCGTCGAACTCGTACGAGAGAACCTCCCCGTCCAAGCGGAACTTCAGCGAGCCGACCGTCTTCCCCGTCTCCAAAACCGGAAGCTCCGGCGGATCGTTCGAGAGCGCGTCGAACTCGGTTAGCGCTTTCATCGTCGCGTTGAGATATTCGCGCGCCTTTTCGACCGGAACCTCGGCGATCGCGAACTCGACCGCGTCGCCGCTTTTCCCTTTAAGAACCGGAACGAGGCGCGCTCCCGGCTTGGCTCCCGCCTTGGGCGCGGGCGCGGCGGTCAAATCGAGTTTCGAAAAATCGGTCTCGTCCGGAAGGATCGCGCAGCCGTCTCCCTCCGGCTGGAAGAGCGGGCAAAGCGCCGCCGCGCGCTTTCCGTCTCGGAAGATTTCCGCCCCCGAGCCGTCCGAAGCGAAGACGACTTTCGTCGATCCGTTTTCAAGAGTCGGCGCCTCGGCGTCCGGCTTCGCGTCCGCGACGCTTTCGTGGAACGCGAAGAATCGTCGCGAGATAACGTCTCCGTCCGGAAGCGTCGCCGCGACTTCGATTTCCTCGAACGGCTTCTTTTGCGCGTAGTACAGATCGACCAGCGCGTCGTTGGAGATTTCAATCGTCGAGCCGGGATAAGATTTTCTCGGATCGACTCCAAAATACTTCGTCTTGACCTGAACCGGCGCGGGGTCGTTGTTGACGAGATCGAATTTAAGCGTCCCGTCCTCGACCGAGCAAGTTCCGAATTTAACCGGTTTATAGACGACGCGAATCAGTTCGACGCGCGCCAGTTCCGCTTTTCCCTCGGAGCCCCCGAGGTCGAAGCGCAGACGTAGCAAGGGGGCGGCGACGTCGAGCGGAACGACGTAGTCGCGGAATTCGTCGCTTACCGGAAAATCGAAATGCGCCGAGCGCCCCTCGTCGTAGCCGCCGTTCTTCTCGTCGGCGAAGAAGATTTGCCCGCTTCCCTCGTTCGAGTGGCGAGCGGTTATTTTCACGAGCGTCTTCCCCTTGGTCTTTTGACGCGCGTCCTCCGGGACGAACGTTCCGAGCATGGCGCTGAAAATGTAGGGATCCGAAGTGGTCGAGTCGACGACGAGCGACTTCTCGCCCCGAGTTATCGTTACCTTGTCGCGCGCCTCCCAGCCGTCGAGTTTAACGTTCGGATCGGCGAAGTCGAGAACCCCGAGCGACTCGAACCCGACGATCTCTTGAGGAACCGGGTCGATCGGCGCGTCTTCCGCCGAGGCGAGCCCGACGAGCGCCGCGGACGCCAGCGTTACGAGCGCGAGCGATAAATATTTTGCGAGTTTCATTTGTTGGTCCTTGGGTTGTTGAAAAAGCGCTCCGACGAGCGCGTCGCCCCTCATTATAGCGCGTCGAGGGCTCGCGCGCAACGAACGCGATCGCGTTTCTTATCCGCAAAATTTTTTTCGAGAAACTTGCGCTCCGTTTTTCGCGTCGCTAAAATTGGCCGGTAGTTTTTCCGCGTCGGCCCGTTCCCGGCGCGACGATTTCCCATCAAGTAAGCGGAAGGCAACTATGAAAAAAATCATCGTTAGCGTGGTGATAGCGGCGATCGTCGTTTACGTCTTCGGCGTCCTTATCCCAGATTTGAAGGAGAAGCGCGAAGTCGCCAAGAACGAGGCGGAGTCGGCGAATTTTGCAAAAGACCCCGCTTTGAACGAGCAAGGCGGTCAACCCGGCGGACCCGGAGCCCCCGGTATGGGCGGCCCCGGAGGTCCCGGCGGCGGGCCCGGGCGTCGAAATCCGACGGATCAACTCCGAAACGACGAGGGGCGAATCGAAATCGCGAAGTTGGACGCGTCCGAAATACCGGATCAATTTAAGGAAAGCCTCAAGGAGAACTTGACCAAAGCCGACGCCAACGGCGACGGGATCTTGAGCGAAGAGGAAGAGGCGGAACTCCAAAAGTTTCAGCGAGAAGCGATGCGCGCTCGTATGTTCGACGGACTGAAAAACGACGACGGACAGTACGACCTCGCCAAGTTGAGCGATCGTATGCCCGACCCAATGAAAGACGCGATTCGCGGCGCCGACGCGGACGGGGACGGCTTACTCAACGAAGAGGAGTTGCAAGCGGCGAAAGACGCGCTCGACAAACTCCCGCCTCCCGAACCTCGCGGGGGCGGTCCCGGCGGACCGGGTATGGCGCCTCCCCCCGCGCCCGAGAAATGAACCAAAACACCGCGAACCGAATCGATTCGGCGAAAAGCGAGAGCGAGAGAACGGCGTTTTCTCGCTCTTTTTATTTTTCCGTTTGACGTCGTTCGCTAAAAAAACGAGCGCTCGCGGCGCTTTGCCCGGAAACCGGGGTTCATAAGGGTGTTGGCGCTCCGTCCCCTGGGCGTCGATCTTTCGTTTTGCGTTTCTCGAAAGGAGAGTTTGCGATGAGATGGGCGCTCGTAGCCGTTCTTGGAACCGTTCTAGGACTGTGGGTTTTTGGAGTTCTTATTCCGGATCTTCGCGAAAAAAGAGAACGAAAGGAGCGCGCGCGAGCGGAGGAGGCTTCGAGTCCCTACCCCGATTTCTTTTGGAACGACCCCGTCGACGCTCTTCGCGATGAAAGCGGAGAGATCGAAACGACGAAGTTCGACGATCTCGATTTGCCCGAAGTCCTCAAAGAAGAGTATCAAAAATTCGCGTCGGAAGCGGACGTCGATTCCAACGGAGCTCTCGACGCATCGGAACTCGCGACGTTTAAAAGACTTCGTAAGATCGCCTCGCGCGACCGGTTCCTAGAGCGACTAAGGTCCGACGATGGGAGATGCGACCTCGATAAGTTGGGGGACGCTTGGACGCCACCCGAGATCTCCAATCCATTGAACGCGGCCGACCTTGACGGCGACGGATTTCTCGATCCCGACGAGGAGCTCGCGGCTAAAGAGGCGCTTCTCGTCGCCGAAATTCCAGAACTTTTTTGGAACCCCCCTTTGGGAGGTTTTAAAGCGAGCGCCTCCCCCGTTTGGAGCGATCCGATCGACCGCCTCCGACGCGAAGACGGCGCGATCGAACTCGCGAGGATTGACGCTCTCGAGACGCCGGAGGAAATAAAGACGAGGCTCAGAACGGAGTTGGCCGACGCGGACGCCGATTCCAATGGACTCTTGGACGACGAGGAGGAGGCGGCGTTGACAAGGATCCGCCGGCGCTTGTTTCGCGACGGGGTTTTCGAGGGGCTTAGGAACAATGAAGGACGACGCGAGCTTGCGAAATTAAACGGAGTTCCAATATCGGAGAGCGTTAAGAAAGCGGTTCGCGAGGCCGACGCGAACGGAAACGGATTTCTCGACGACGAGGAACTTTCGACCGCTAGAGACGCGTTCGACGCGGCCGCCGAGCAAGAGGAGCGCGCGCGAAACCCCGTTGATTCCCAAGTCGGAAATCCGTTTCCTACGAATTTTGTCGAGAGCGAGAACTAGCCTCTCGGTTTTTCGGCTAATGCGCGAGGGCGAAAAAACCGGTTTTTTTCGCTCTTTTTTTATTGCGAGCGCTCTTTTTTTCGATATGTCGCGACGACGACGGGCGTTCGTCGCGAAATTTTTTTGTCGAGAGAGCGACGCCTTTTACGACCAACGGAGTTTATCTCCACTAGCGCGAGGCGACGCGCCGAGAATTGACGTTTATCAATATTGCTATGGGAGTTGCGACAATGAAAATGGCGCTGGTCGCGTTGTTGGGAACGATCCTTGGACTTTATCTGCTGGGCTGGTTAATCCCGCAAATTCAAGAAAAACGCGAGGCGGAGAGAGTCGCGCGCGTCGCGTCCGAGCGAAGCGCGCAACTCGCTTCGAAGCGCGGATTTAGGGGCGACGCGCCCAATGGGCGCCCACCGAGAGCGCCCGCGGAATCCCGCCGCGAAGACCCGACCAATCGGTTGTTTTCCGAACTAGCCGACGGAACCGGACGACTCGATCTCTCGAAAATCGACGCGATTACCGCGCCCAGCTTCGAGCGCGAGGAAATCGCTCGCGCTCTTACCGAAGCCGACTCTGACGGCGACGGATTCTTGGGCGAAGAGGAGGCGGAGGTCGCGAGAGCCTCTCTCGACGCGTCGAATATTTGGCGGAGGCGCCCTCCGAGAGGCGCGCGGCGACCCGAGCGCGCCGAAGGCGAACCTCCGAAATCCCCGAGCGCGGGCCCGAGCGACGAGGGGGAGCGCGAGGCGGAAACGCCCTTCGTCCGGGGTTTTGTTCCGTCCTATGTGTTCTAAATTTGCGAGTTGCGATACCCGCGTTGGGGGTTGCGGTCGCGTCGAGTTTCTTTGAGACTTGGCGCGACCGTTTTTTTGGAAGAGAGCCGTTGCGCGACGCCGAGTTATTCATTAAAATGAAGAAACTAGGAAAAACGCGGGTTTTTCCAATTTAAAGAGGCGCCTTTGAAACGAGGATTCAAAATGAAGGGAAGAACGACGCGGTTTCTCCTCGCGACTTTTGCGGTCGCGATCATTTTCGCATGGAGCGCGAACTCGGCGCTCGCGTTTCGACCGGGAGGTTTCCCCCCTCCGGGAGGCGGATTCCATCGCCGACCGATCCCTCCGCCCCCCGACCCGATTAAGACTCTTAAGGGAGAAGACGGACAAATCGCGCTCGACTCGCTCGCCGACCGACTCGCCGAATTGAACTGGCCCGGGGAAATCGCGACCGAGCTCGTCGAGATCCTCGCCCTCGCCGACGCCGACGACGACGGGTTCGTAAGCGAGGAGGAACAAGCGGATATCGACTCGATCCGCGAGGATCGTCGCCTCGAAAAGAGACTCGCCGTTCTCCTAAACGACGACGGACAATACGACCTTTCCCTCCTGCGCAAAGCGCGCGAGTTCTCTTTCCATACGAAGCGCGCGATCGAAAAATGCGACGCCGATTCCGACGGGTTCCTCGACCTCGACGAGCTGGAAAACGCCAAGGACGTTCTCGCCGGGTCTCCCCATCGCGTTCGAGCCCCTTGGGCGCGACGTCGCTTTGACCCGTTCTGGTTCGGTCCGCGCCCCTTCGGACCCCCCGCCCCGTTCCATAAGCCGAGTTGCAAACCGAACGATGAGACTGGCGATGGAACCGGCGACGAGACTGGCGATGGAACCGGCGACGAGACTGGCGATGGAACCGGCGACGAGACTGGCGACGAAGAAAACGGAGACGGTATCGTCGCGATTTGCGACGTCGAAGAGGTCGATTTCGAATTGGACGACCCCGAAGCCGAAGCCGAAAACGCGGACGTCGACCAAGAAAACTCCGCCGCCAATTCGAGCGCCCCGAAAAAAACCGCGCGTCCCAAGCATCGCGGGTTTCGCAAGCCGCGCCGACGATAGCGCGCTCGCGCCCTTTTTTACCAAAAAATCGCGAAAAAATCCCGAGCGTTTCGCGCTCGGGCGTTTTTTTTGCTTACTACCCTAACGAGGGGCTCCGGCCTTGTCGCGGAGCCCTTTGCCGAGCGAGACGAGCGAGCGCGGCGCTCGAGCTTGCGGGAATCGTTGACTACCGCGGCTTTTTGAAGGTGGAAGCGATGCGACCGATTCGCGAAACGATCGAGCAAAACCCTTTGTCGTTGGCTATTTGGGGCTTGTCCGCGTTGGCGCTCGTCTTGGCGGTCGCCGTTGGGGTCGCCCTCGTTCAAACCGGAAAAACGACCGCGAAACGCGAGCTTGCGAGCGACCTTGCAAAGGTTGAGACTCCGAGCGAAGAGGGGACTCGCGAAGAGAGTCCCAATGTGGAACCGGTTGAAGACGCGTCGGAATCGAGCGCTCCCGAGGAGAGCGTCGAAACGGAGCGGATCGAAGAGGAGGCCGAACCGACCCCCCCGAGCGCTCCCGAGGAGAGCGCGGAACTCGAACCGACCGAAGAAGAGCCGACGGAAGAGTCGCCGGAGCCGAGCGCTCCGAGCGAATTCGAACCCGCCGACCCTTCCGAAAGAATCGTCGACGACGTTCGCTACGCCCTCAAAGAAGATCGCGCCGTCGTTATCGGTCTCGCGTCTCCCTCGTCTTCCCCGAGCGATTTGATTCTGCCGGAAGAGGTCGACGGGCTCCCCGTCGCCGAAATCGGCTCGGGCGCCTTCAAGAGGCGAACCTTCGAGCGAATTAAACTTCCAGAAAATCTTCGCGTTGTTGGCGACGAGGCGCTCGCCCTCGCGACCCTTCCGAAATTCCTAGAAATCCCGAGCGGAACGACCGACCTCGGGCGGCTCGCCTTCGCCGAAACCAAAGGTCTCGAGGTTCTGCGTTTGCCAAAGGACTTGACGAACCTGGCCCCGACCGCGTTCGTCGGCGCCTCGGCGTTGCGCTCGTTCGAGATCTCCGAAAAAGCCAAAGCGTTTAAAGTCGTCGAGGGAATACTCTTCGACAAGACCCTCAAAACGATCGTCGTCTATCCCCCCGCCAAAACCGACTACGACTATTTCGTCCCCCCAAAAAGCGTCAAGACGTTCGAGCGGTTCGCTTTTTCCGGCGTCGCGTCGATCAAGACGATCGCCGTTCCCTCCTCAATGACAGAAATCGACTTTAACTCGCTTCCGACGTCCAATAATTTCAAGACCTTGCGCCTCCCCGCGAGCGTCTCGAAAATCGACGTCGAAACCGAGTCGGGAATCCCCTCTTTCAAGATCGTCCTCGATCCGAAGAACAAGCGCTATCGCTCCGCGGACGGCGCCCTATTCGACAAAAAATCGCGCTCCCTCCTCTACTTGCCAATGTCCGACGCCCCGACCTATCGCGTCCCCGACGGAACCAAAGAAATCGCGATCGTCGGAAGAACCAATTTGGAAGGGGTTTATATCCCCTCGAGCGTTGAGAAAATCGATTCCTTCTTCTTGACGAACGGCTACAAACCCGCGACGATCTTTGGGACGAAAGGATCCTACGCCGAGACGTTCGCAAAAGAAAACTCGTGCGTTTTTATCGAGATGAAAGACCCCAAAGAATTCCCCCCGGAAGACTTTGAAAAACTAGACGACCAACCCGGAAGATTCGAAGATAAGATTGGTAAAAAAGCGCGTGTCGAGGGACTCGCCCTCGACGGTTCCGAATTCAATTTGCGTCGGTATCGCGGCAAATGGGTTCTGATCGACTTCTGGACGACCTGGTGCGGCTTCTGCACTAGGGAAATCCCTTTTAACCGCGCGATCTACGAACATTACGCCAAGTACGGATTCGAGATCGTCGGCGTCAGTTGCGACGAAGACCTCGACAAACTTTACGACTTCGCCGCCAAAACCCCGGTTCCTTGGACCGTTATTTCGACTCTGGCCTCAAAAAACGATAAGCGCGACTTCCTCGATATCGAGAGCTTTTACCAGATCTCCGCGTTTCCGACCATGATTCTCGTCGACCCCGACGGGCGGATCGTCGACGCCAACGCGCGCGGCGAGCGCTTAAAAGAGCTTCTCGCCGACGCCTTTCCCGACGTCCCGATTCCCGACGTCAAAGCCCCGTAGCGCGCTTCCGGGACCCTTTTTCAAGAAAAACGAACTTATTTCCAAATTAAACGCCCAAAAACGCGCCGCGCCCCTTAGTCTCGCGGAAAGGGGAGCGGCGCGGTCGCCGTTCCGACGATCAACTCGTTATACGGAGGCTACTGCAAATGGGCGCTAACGATCGAAAGTTCGGAACGGCGAACCGCGTTTCTCGCAAAGGGTTGGGACTCGCGCTCGCGTTATTGGGAGGCTTGCTCTGCGGCGCGGCCGCGCTCGCCGACGACGTTAAAGAAGGGGACGCCATAAACGAAGAGGAGATTTTTGACGACTCCGCGAGCGCGAGCGACGAAGGTTTTCTTTGCGTCGAGAAAGACGGCGCTCTGATCGTCGTCGGTTTGTCGAAAGCGTCGACGAACCTCGACCTTCCCGACGAAATCGACGGCAAACCCGTTCTCGAAATCCAAGAGGGCGCCTTCGAGGGGCGCTCTTTCGAGCGCGTCATTCTCCCCGATTCGCTGAAAAAAATCGGCGCTCGCGCTTTCTCCGGCTGCGATCTGCCAACGTTTCTCGAACTGCCCGACGAAATCGCCGAAATCGGAGCCGACACCTTCCGAGGCGCGACCGGGGTCGAGATCGTCAAACTCCCCAAAAAACTCGCCGAACTTGGCGAGGGCGCGTTCGCCGAAACGAGCGACTTGACCGCCTTCGAGATCTCTCCCAAAGCGAAGTCCTTCAAAGCGGCCGACGGCGTCCTCTTCGACAAGCGCGGGCGAGCGCTAGTCGCCTATCCCGCCGCCAAGAGCGATCGCGAAACCTACGCCGTCCCGCGCGGCGTCAAGGCGATTGGAAGTCGCGCCTTTTCCGGAAACGAGACCCTCGTCGCGATCTCGCTCCCGTCCTCCCTCGAATCGTTCGATTTCGCCGCCCTGCCGAGTTCCGCGAATTTCAAAGCGCTAAGATTTTACGGCGGAGTTTCCAATCTCGACCTCGAGGCGATCGCCTCGGAGAGCCGCGCGTTCTCGATCGAAATCGCGTCTAAGAAGGGGCGCTATTGTTCTTGCGACGGCGCCCTGTTCGATAGGAAAACCAAGACCCTGGCGTATCTTCCGAAATCCGAGGAGACGACCTATCGCGTTCCCGACGGAACCAAGCGAATCTCGGTCGCCCCCGGCTCCAATATCGAGGGCGTCTATATCCCCGCGAGCGTCAAGCAAATCGATTCCTTCTTCCTGACGAGCGGTTACCAACCCGCCTCGATTTTCGCCCCCAAGGGCTCCTACGCCGAGACCTTCGCGAGGGAAAACGGCTGCGCCTTCTACGCTATGTCCAATCCGGAAGACTTTCCCCCGGACGGATTTGAGAAAGAGGACGAAACCCCCGGTTCCTTTGAGAGCAAACTCGGTGCGAAGATGCGACTCGAAGGCGTTACTTTTAACGAAACCCCGTTTAACTGGCGCGCCTATCGCGGGCATTGGGTCCTGATCGACTTCTGGACGACTTGGTGCGGCTTCTGCACTAGCGAGATCCCGTTCAATCGCGCGGTTTACCAGTACTACGCTAGGTTCGGATTCGAAATTGTCGGCGTCAACTGCGACGAAGACCTCGACAAACTCGCCGAGTTCGCGATGAAGAATCCCCTCCCGTGGACCAATATCTCGACCCAAATGACCAAAGAGTCCGGCTACGATTTCCTCGACGTCAAGAAATTCTACCGCGTCTCGGGCTACCCGACGATGATCCTCGTCGATCCCCAAGGGCGTATTGTCGATACCAACGCCAGAGGAGAGCGTTTGCTGGAGCTCCTCGCCGAGGCGTTCCCCGACGTTCCCGTTCCCCCGATTCAACCCGCGAGACGATAATGGACGTTGAAAGGTTTGACGAATTTAAACTTTTTTTTGTGCGTCTAGATACAAAACGAGGCTTTGTTCGTACTCAAGTAATAGAGAAACGGCGCGTTGGGCGCTCCGAGAGTCGCGTCGATAACGAAAGCGACGCGGAAGACCCGTCGCGTCCCTCCCAATCGAGGGAGTTTCCGTTGCGACTTATAACTTCAATTGAGAAACGCGAGGGCGACTTTTCTCAAAGGAACCTAATATGGAAAGGAAAATTAATCAATGAAAACGCAACAATTCAATTTCTATCGCGCGCTCGCGCTACTGGCGATCCTCTGCCTCGCGACGACCGGTTGTCAAAGGTCCGAGTCGGGCCCCGGCGCGAGTAACGAGCCCGGTTCCGTCTCGCAACCGAGCGACGCGCCGAACCCGAGCGAAGCTCCAAATCCGAGCGAAGCTCCAAATCCGAGTGACGTTCCGAACCCGAGCGACGCGTCAAAACCGAGCGAAGCTCCCGAGTCGAGCGAAGCGCCAAAACCGAGCGTAGCGCCGGAACCCGCGGAATCGGACGACGACGCGTCCAGTTCTTTGCTTGGCAAAACGCTCGCGCTCGAGGGGCTTTACCTCGACGGAACCGAAATCGACTGGAGCTCCTATCGCGGCAAATACGTTCTCGTCGACTTCTGGACGACCTGGTGCGGCTTCTGCATTAGAGAAATCCCCTTCAACGCCAAACTTTACGAGCGATACAACGACGCCGGATTCGAGATTATTGCGTTCAGTTGCGACGACGATCTCGACGCCTTGCGCAAGTTCGCCGAAAAACACAACGAGCCTTGGAAGATCGCCTCGAGCGAGTTGTCCTCCAAAGCGGAGAAAAAGTACCCCAATATGGAGAGTCGCTTTGACGTCCACGGTTACCCGACGATGATTCTGTTCGATCCCGAGGGGAAGATCGTCGACCTCAACGCGCGCGGAGCCCATTTGCAAGAGCTGCTTGAAAAAGCGTTTCCCGACGTCGAACCGATTTCCTCCGACGACTAAAACGAAGGGAATCGCGCGCGTCGCGAGTTCTCGCTAAAAACAAAACGCCTCTCAACCATAAGGTCGAGGGGCGGTTTCTATTTAATTCCTTCGCGAACCGGGGCTACCTGAAGGACGAGCGAATCTTACCGCCCCCGCGGGCGTCCGACGTCGGCGTCAAAATAAGCGTTTCTTATAACCCGGTTCCTTGTCCGTATCTGACGGGCGTCGCTGGTAAATTTTTTCCAATTCGCCCTATTCGACCGTTTTATCGTTAAAATGGACGCGATTAAATCGTACGACCGATCCGCCCCCTAGCGCGCTTCTAACGCGATCCGGAGCCCAACGGGGCGCCGGTAGTTTACCTCTCCTCGCGATAGCGCGAACAAAACCCGCCCTCGGCGCTCGCCTAGTTAAGCGCCCGACCGATCTGCCGAACGCCTTGCCGGAGCCGATCTTCGTTCTCGACGACGGCGAGGCGCAGATACCCTTCGCCGAGCGGTCCGAACGCCGAGCCGGGGCTAACGACCACGTTGGCGTCGCTAAGGAGCCGCATCGCGAACTCGAAGGTGTTGCAGTCTTTGAGATACTTTTCGGGAATCTTTTGCCAGACGAACATCGAGGCTTTGGGGCGAACGACTTCCCACCCGATTCGCTCGAGCGCGTCGCAGAGAACGTCGCGGCGTCGCTCGTAGATTTTCGCTTGATTAACGACGTACGCGTCGAGCTCGCGAATCGCGACGATTCCCGCGATCTGGAGCGGAACGAACGCCCCGTAGTCGTAGTACGTCTTGATCGTCGCGAGCGCGCGAACGATTTCCGAATTCCCGCAGCAGAACCCAATGCGCCATCCCGCCATACTATAGCTCTTGGACGTCGTGGTCATTTCGACCCCGACGTCGATCGCGCCGGGAACCGACAGAAAACTCGGGGTCTTGTACCCGTCGAACGTTATGTCGGCGTACGCCAAGTCGCTGAGAACCATAAAGCCGTATTTCTTGGCGAGTTTGACAAGATCGACGTAGAACTCGCGCTCGACGACCGTCGCCGTCGGATTGTGCGGGAAGTTGACGAGAACCATTTTGGGGCGCGGAAGGAACCGCTCGCAGGCGTAGGCGATTTCACCGAGCAGCCGATCGGGGTCGCGAACGTCGAGAGCCAGCGTTTCTCCGCCCGCGAGCATTACCGCGTACAGGTGCGCCGGGAAATAGGGGGACGGCACGATCGCCAAGTCCCCGGGACCGCACAGCGCGAGGATCGTGTGGCTCAACGCGTCTTTAGAGCCAAGCGTCGCCATCGTTTCCGTCTCCGGGTTGAGGCGAACCCCGTAGTATTTCAGGTAGCGCGACGCGATTTCGCGACGCAAATTCGCGATTCCGCGCGCCGCCCCGTAACCGTGGACTTTCGGATTGAGAATCGCCTCGCCGAGCTTGTCGATCACCTTTTGGTCCGGAGGATCGGTCGGGCTGCCCATTCCGAGATCGACCACGTCCGCCCCCGACCGGCGCTTGGCGTATTTCAGCGCGTTGAGCTCCGCGAAAAGATACGGCGGCAGTTTCTTAATGCGATCCGCCACGTTGATCTCGAACGGGCGCGCGTCGTCCGGCGCGTCGTCGGTCGACTCCCGAGCCCCGGCGAGCGCCGCCGTCGCCTCCGCCGTGATATCGACCGGTTCGTTGCGTCGCTCGTCTTCCGAAAATCGCTCGTTTGTCGCGCTCATCGCTCTTTCTCCTCGTTGGGTCGTTCGACGCTCGTCGGCCCTCCCGCGAGCGCCGTTCTTCGCGTCGACTCGACATTATACCCCCGAAAGAGCGTTTGACGAGACCGGGCGCCAAAAACCTTCGTTTTTTTCGAGCTCGACCCCAATTTCGCTTGCGCTCGCGTCTCGTTTCCCTTATCATTACCGGATCGAGCGCGCCGCTAGCCGACGCGCCGAAAGGAGATTGCGATGACTAAACCGACCCCCCAGACCGTCTTTTCGTTCGCGTTTATCACGGAAGTTCTTTCGTCTCCGAAAGTTAAGGCGATCGCGAAGCGGCTTCGGCCCGACTCCGTTTGGCTCGCCCTGAAAGAGGTGTTCGACGACGCCTCGCGCGAGCTGCTGAGCTCCGCGACCGAGCGGCGACTTCCCGACGTCAACGAGCTCGTCGAGCGCGCCGTCGAGCGCCTCAAAGCGCTCGTCGGGGTCGTCGAACCCCTCGAAATCGACGCCCGAGGGCGAATTCTCCCAGACGCTCGCGAGCGATTGGCCCCCGTCGCGATGGAGGAGGGTTGCTGGGCCCTCGTCGAGCCCGACTCCGACTCCGCGCGCCGACGCGTCGCCCTGCGCGAAAAAGACGCCCTGGCGAAACTCGCCCGCCTTGGGGGCTCGGAGGCCGCCGCCGTCTTTCCGAATCGCGAAATCGCGCGAATCGCGGTTCTCGCCGCGCTCGCTTCCGAGGGGCGATCGCTGGTCGTCGCGCGCAGAGACCTGTTCGAGCGCGAGAACGGCGATCGACTCGAAGACGCCTTCGCGGCGGTTCAGAATTTGTTGCGCCGGGAAATCGGCGCCTGCAACGCCGTCTCGCGCGAGGACTACGAGCGCGCGATCGACGCGGGAACCGGATTGGTCTGGCGCTCGTTCGGGCGCTGGTCGCTCGGAGGGCGCGCGGTTCTCGCGAGCGAAATCGCCCGTCTGAAAGGAGTGAGCGGGCGCGCGTTCGACGTTTTGGGCGAGTTCGAGTACGCGCCTCTGCTCGACTTTTCCGAGTTCTTCGACGCGACGATTCCGACCGTCGCCGAGCGACTCAAGAACGGGTTCGACCTGGTTCTCTGCGACGGTTCCGGCTTGATCGGGGGACCCTCGCTCGGGCTGGTTTTCGGCTCGCGCGAACGAATCGACGCGATTTCCCGAACGACGATCGCCAGGGTCGTCCAAACGGAGCGCGCGCGATTCGCCCAGCTGGTCAAGACCCTGGAGCTCTCCGAGAATCGCGACGTCGCCTTCGAAACGATCCCGGTCGCCCGAACCGTCTCGACCTCGATCGCGAATTTGGAGAGTCGCGCCAAACGCCTCGCCGCGCTCCTGGAGACCTGCGAGGTCGTTCAGCTCGCCCGCGCGATCGAAGGCAGGTCGACGCTCTGCTCCGAGTCCTCCCTCGGCACGATTCCAACCCGATTGGTCGAGATTCGTCCCCGGGGTTTTTCGAGCGCGGAATTCGCCGCCAGGCTCGAGAAATCCTCCCCGCGAGTCCTCGCCCGATGGACCCCCGACGTCGTTTTGCTCGACGTTCGAACGATCGCCCCCGACCAAGACGGGCTCGTCGCCGACCTCTTCGAGCGGCTCTCGAATCCCGACGCGCTGGACAATTTGCGACTCGCGGAGTAAAAAAGCTATTTACGCGGCTCGACAAATTCGATACCGTTTCCCCGTGCCTTGACTCGACGGTCGGCGTCGACGGCTCGCAACGAACGACTTTCCCTGAATAATCCGATGCGAAGACTTATTTGGATCGCGTCCCTCGCGGCGCCCGCGCTCCTCGCCGGCTCGTTTTACGGAACGAGCGGCTCCGAGGGCGATTCGCTCCCGAGTCGGGTCGCGGTCGCGTCCGGAGAGGAGCCGCGAGCCGAGTCCGCGCTAGTCGAGACTCCGCAACCGACCGAGCCGAGCCCCGACGAGCCCGTCGTTTACGCGACCGAACAAGCCCCCGAACCGAAGGAGGCGGAATCGAGCGAAGCCCCGGAAGTCTCGCGAGAATCCGCGGCGACCGAAGAGACGGTTCTCGCGCCCGCCCCCTTCCAAGGGACTTATATCGAAGCGCGCGGCCCGTTCGGAGGAACGTTCGGATTCGGGCTGGCGACCTCCCCCGAGCCGATCGACGCCGACGAATTCCCGCTGGCGACCCCTCAGGTCGAGCGAGACTGCGATCGCGAGTCGATTATTTGCTCCGCTTGGGCGAAGTTTCCGGTCGGTTCTTGGGCGCGTTGGCGCGCGACGACCACCGGTTGGGAGAACGGCCGTCCCGCGCGAAGCGTAACCGAAACCCGCGCTTGTCTTAAGAGCGTCGACCGCGCGACCGGGCGATACGAGCTTCAGTTCGACTCCACGATCAAGATGGGCTCGGTCGACTTTTCAAGCAAATCGGAAACGATTACCTACGATTTCTGGGACGTTCCCGTCGACGAGTCCGCGCGCGCGGAAAACTTGGCCCCCGTCAATTTGCGCATCGGGCTGCGAACGATCCCCTGCCGAACCCGCCGAGTCGTTCGCGAAACCCCCAAATACCGAGAGACGACCACGATCTGGTACTCGACCGTCGTCGCCCCCTATATCTTCCAGCGCGAGACGATTCGCGAGTCGAAAACCGACGCCCCCTCGTCTCGCGAACTCTACGTCGTTCAGAAAATCCCGCCGCGCATCGCCCTCGGCGCCGCCGCGAACAACTACGTCGCGCGCTCCGGATCGGTCGAGGGCGCGAGCTCTTCCTCGAAAACTCTCGCCCTAGCCCCGACCGTCCCAGGGCTTACAATTCGCGAAACCTCCGACGAAACCGCCCGCGAACCCCGAGCCGACTCCGAGCCGGTCGTCTACCGTACCGAAGTCGCCCTCGTCGATTACTACGTTCCGCGGTAGCGCGCGTCTTCAAACGATTTCGTTTTACGGCTAACGATCAAAAAATCTGATCCTTGTACATAAAGTACAAGTTCGCCGCGATAACGATAACCATATCCGCGCCATTCCCGGTTAGCGTAGAATATGGACGCAAGCCGCCGCGATCATAATGAGGAAATAAACGAGTGTCCCGCGGCCGGCTAACCCGTTTTCGAAAATCTCGCTTTGTTTCGAATAAACCGGCTCGCCGCGTTTTTCGATATTTGGTTTCGCGTCTTTAAATCGCGCGTTTCATCGTTTAGTCATCGCCCCGCCTCGTTAAACGTCTAAACAATTTTTATCAAAACGGTTTCCTCGACCGCGAGCCCCATGCTCGCGTCTCCCCATAGTAAGCGAAATCCCGCTTGGCGACAACGCTCCTTTTCCCGATTTGCTCCCCCTTTCAAACAAAAAAGCCGTCCATAGGACGGCTTCGTTTGGAGTCGTTTTGGCAATTTGGGAGCCAAAAAAGGAAGTTAAGACCAAAAGAGACTACCGACCAACGGGAGCGGGTAGTTTACCCAGGTTGCGGCGGTAAAGCTAAAAGGTCCAATGCCTTATGTAGTCGATTTCAAACGTCGCGGGGAGCTCGGACGGATCGGGCAGACCGAACCATTCGGGCATCGTCTCGCTATCGAAATTGACGTTGAGCGGCTGAGTCCAGTACTTGTTCTCGGACTCGCGAACGAGTTGGTCGTCGACGTACCAGCGGAGCTTCTCGGGCGTCCAGAGCAGCCCGTACCGATGGAAATCGTTGACGAACCGGTACGGCGCGTCCCACGTTCCTCCGTCGGAAATGTGCTTGTCGCCGGTCTCGGGCGTCTTCATCACGTGCAAGTTCATGTGATAAATCGAGCCGTGCTTCGGGTGCGCTCCGCTCATTTCGTAGACGTCGATTTCGGTCCAGCGCTCCCCGTCGTCCGCGTAGAACCAGAACGAACTCGACGCTTTCGAGTTCATCGGCTTGGAGCGAACCTCGAAATATCCGTACAGCGTCGTTTCTTTGCTCTTGACCGCCGCGGTCGTAAAGTCTTTGTACCCCTCGGGCAACCCCTCGCGATTCTCCGCGCGCGCCGTCAATTTCAGGAACCCGTCTTCGACCGTAACGTTCTCCTTGGCGAAATAGCCGGGTTGTCGTCCCAGCCAGCCGGGATTGTGATCCCACCACTTTTCGGAGTCGAACGTCCCGTTGAACTCGTCGCTTACCGACGGATCGAAGGTCCAAGTCCCTTCGAGCGGGCATTTCGGCGCTTTGAGCTGGGCTTTCATTTCGGCGAGCGCCGGTCCGTAATTCCGGTCGGTTACGTGCGTTACCTCCGCCCCGTAGAGAATCAGCTTATGCTCCGACGGAATCCCGTTGTACGCGGCGTAGACCGAGCTGGGACAGCAGGTAACGTCTCGGAATCCGACCGTTACGGCGATCGGAACGTCGATGCTTTGCGCGAAGTTCGCCGCGTCGTAATACCGAGATCCCTCGCGAACTTTCGCTTTGACGTCCTCGTCGTTTCGCCAGCGCCAGTTCTCGATCAGTTGCGGCCAACCCGCGTTGCGACCCGTTTCCGAGCCCCCGTGGTCGCACATCGCCGGAACCGAGCAAACCGCGCGCCGAATGTGTTTGTTCAAGCCGGTTAGAATCAATCCGAACCCGCCTCCTTGGCTCGTGCCGTGGTATCCGATCCGGTCCGCGTCGACGCACTTCTGTTCCGCGAGCCAATCGACCGCGCGATCAAGCCCGAGAATCGGAGCGCGATAGAAGTATTCGTCTCGGTTTTCCGCGTTGTGCTCGAAGTAGTTGCGACCCAGTTCTTGGTTGTATTTCGCGTAGGCTTCCCCGCGCTCCTTCTCGTCGATCGGAACCTCGTACGGGAAAACGTTGAGCGTCAGAACGACGAACCCCTCGTCGACCGTGCCCGGATCCGGCGCGAACCCGAGCCCCGCCCACGCGACGTTCACGATTGCCGGGTGTTCCAAATCTCCGGTCTTCGGAACCCCGTACCAGCCGTAAACCCGTTGCCCGTTAATCGTCGCGAAGCTAATCGCCCACATTTCGCGAGTATCGTTCGAAAACTCGTCGAGCTTGCGGGTTTGGACGTCGATCGGAATCTCGCGAACCTCCTCTTTCCCCTTCGCCCAGTACTCGTCGAAATCGTCCGGCTTCGGGAGCCCTTGGGTTATCTGGTCGGGATCGAACCCCGCTCCAGCGACTTCCTCGATCGTCTTGTCGTCGGAGATCTTAATCGACGCGAAGACCTTAATAAACCCCGGCTTGTCGAGCGAGCATTGGAACTCCCCCTTGGTCTTTTGCGCCAGATCGACGCTTTCTTCCGCTAGGAGCGTCGCCCCGTCGTTGGTGACGCGAACCGTCATCGTTCCCCGATCGACCGTCGCCCCGTCGGCTCCTAGCGCCTCGACCGTGAATCCGGCTTGGTCTCCGACCGAATAGAGGCAGTTCTCGCGATCGAATCGAATCGCGATTTTCGACGCGTCGTCCGCGAGCGAAATCGACGCGAAAAGCGCCGCGAACAACCCCGCGAGCGCGCATAGTCTTCTCGTCATAACAGTATCTCCTTGCGCGAGTTAAAAAGACGCTTCTTAAAGAGCCGAAAGGCGCGCGATCGCTTTCCGAACCCGCTCCAACGTTCGCTCTTTTCCGATCACGACCGCCAGGTCGGTGCCGCCCCCCGGCGTCGCTTGCGTTCCCGCCAGCGCGATTCCGAGCGGGTAGAGGAGCCAGCCGCCCTTGACGCCCATCTCTTGAGCGATCGGCGCGCAGGCGTTGTAGACCCCCTCGCGCGTCCAATCGGTCGTTCCCTCGAGAACCGGCTCCAGCGCTTTCAGCGCCGTTAAGGACGTCGATTCGTCCGTCTTGAACTTCTTATTCCGATAGAACGCGAGGTCGTAGTCCTCGTTCATGTGGTCGATAAACATAACCCGCTCGGGCAGATCGCTCAGGATCTCGCAGCGCGGTTTGAGGTTCGCGACGAGCGGGGACAACTCGATCGGCGACTTCACGACCGACTCGATCCAAGGTCGCGCGATCTCCGTAAACTCCTCGTCCGACATGCGATTGATGTACCCCGCGTTGATCGCGCGGAGTTTCTGAATATCGAAGATCGCCGGGGACTTGTTGATCCAAGCCGGATTCCACATTTCGATCATCTCTTCGCGAGTGAAGATCTCTTTGTCTCCCTTGGGGCTCCAGCCGAGCAGGAGCAAGTAGTTGACGATCGCCGCGCTGAGGTACCCCTGCTTGACGAGGTCTTGGTAACTCGCGTCCCCGTTGCGCTTGGAGAGCTTGCTGTGGGCGTCCTTCATGACCGGCGGGCAATGAATGTAAACCGGCTTTTCCCATCCGAACGCCTCGTAGAGCAAGTTGTACTTCGGGGCGCTGGAGAGATACTCGTTCCCGCGAATCACGTGCGAGATCTTCATCAAGTGGTCGTCGACGACGTTCGCGAAGTTGTAAGTCGGCATCCCGTCGCTTTTTAAAAGAATCTGGTCCTCCAACTCGGACGCGTCGACCTCGATGTGCCCGTAGACCAAATCGTCGAACGCGACGACGCCCTCGGTCGGCATTTTCTGGCGAATCACGTAGGGCTCCCCCGCCGCGAGACGCCGCTCGACCTCCTCTTTCGAGAGATTCCGGCAATGCCCGTCGTATTTCCCGACCGTCTCTCCCGCCGCTTTCATTTCCTCGCGAACCGCCGCGAGCCGCTCCTCCGTGCAGAAGCAGTAGTACGCGCTTCCCTTTTCGACCAGCTGGAGCGCGTAGTCCTTAAAGATCCCCATCCGCTCGCTTTGCACGTACGGGCCGTAATCCCCGCCGACGTCGGGACCTTCGTCCCAAGTCATCCCGTTTTCTTTGAGCGTGTCGTAAATAATATCGACCGCGCCGTCGACGAGTCGCTCTTGATCCGTGTCCTCGATGCGCAAAATGAAGGTTCCGTTCTCGTGTCGGGCGGTCAGGTAGGCGTAGAGAGCCGTGCGCAGATTGCCGACGTGCATGTATCCGGTGGGACTCGGCGCGAAACGCGTTCGAACTTCGCTCATTCTTTTCTCCGTATTTCAAGCGATTCGTCGAGCGCCGGGGTCGCGAGCGCTCGCGGCTCGGCGCGGGGTTTTTCTTTTATTGTACCGACCTGAAAGAAAATATCAACGGTTCCGCAAAACTTGCTTGTATTTGCCTCCCCGTTCGATTACAATCGCTACCGACGTCCGCGATTTGAGCGTTGGGAACGGGTCCTGGCGCTCCGCGCGAATCACCTCGAAGGAAACGAACGATGAAAATATCGCGAAGATCGTTTGTCGCGACCGCCGGCCTGGTCGCGTCCGCGTCCCCCTATGTCGTCCCGCGCTCCGTCCTAGGCGCCGGGGTCGTCGCCCCGAGCGACAAACCGGTTCTGCTCGGAATCGGGGTCGGAGGAATCGGCAATTCCCACACTCAAGAGGCGAGCGGAGTCGGGTTCCAAATCGGCGCCCTCTGCGACTTGGACTGGAACCACGCCGAAAAGACCTTCAAACTGTTCCCCGACGCGCGGAAATACAAAGATTTCCGCGAGGCTCTCGACAAAGAGGGGGACAAAATCGACTGCGTCTACTGCGGAACCCCCGACCACACCCACGCGATCGTTACCCTCGCCGCCCTGCGCGCCAGGAAGCCGACCTGCTGCGTTAAGCCGCTGACTCGAACGATCGAAGAGGGCCGCGCCGTCGCGGAAGCCGCGAAAAAAGCGGGCGTCGCCACCCAGATCACGACCAGCCCCGCCACCGGCGAGACCGGTTGCCGCGTTTGCGAGCTCCTCGAAGCCGGCGCGATCGGCGCGGTTCGCGAGGTTCATATTTGGAGCGAGCGCCCCGTCTGGCCCCAAGGCTCGCCCACCCTCCCGACCTGGACCGATCCGATTCCCGATGGGTTCGATTGGGACGCATGGCTCGGTCCCGCCCCCAAGATCCCGTTCGCCGACAAGTGGCCCGAAGCGTCCCCCATTCCTCGCATGAGCCCGCAAAACTGGGGCGGCGCCGCCGTCTTCCACCCGTTCAACTTCCGAGGCTGGACCGCCTTCGGAACCGGCGCCCTCGGAGACATGGGCTGCCACTGGGCGAACATTCCGTACCGCGCCCTGAAATTGGGAACCCCGACCCGCGTCGTCGCCTCGACCACGAAATTCTACGGCGACGCCTATCCTCTCTCTTCGCTGGTAACCTACGATTTCCCCGCCCGCGGCGATTTGCCGGAAGTTCGCCTGATCTGGACCGACGGCGGAATCAAGCCCCCCATGCCCCGCGATTGGGAAGGGGACGAGCTACCCTCCGAGGGCGTCCTCTATATCGGCGACGAGGGCGTTATGTTCAACGACCAAATCCTGAACAAGGACCGCGCCGCCAAGTTCGCCGACGTCCCCAAGACCCTCCCGCGCCGCGGCCACGTCATGCAAGAATGGCTCGACGCGATCCGCGGCGGCGAGCCGGCGGGGTCGAACTTCGTCGACGCCATGCCGGTCCTGGAGTTCGTCTTGCTCGGAACCCTCGCGATCCGCTCCCGCAAGCCGGTCGAGTTCGATCCGGTCGCTTGCAAAGTCGCGAACAATCCCGACGCCGACCAATTTATTAAAGCGAATTACCAAAACGGCTGGTCGCTCTAACAAAAAAACGCGGAGCCGCGAGACCTAGACGCCTCGCGACTCCGCTCCTAAATCTTTAGCGCTCGACGCCTCGCGTCGTTTCCTCGCTACCAGCCGACTTCTTCTTTGTTCGGCTTGGGCGCGACGCCCTTTTCCATAAGCGCTTTGAGCTCGCGGAGATGCTTCTCGTAAACGTCGCGCGGCAGGCAGTCGTTCTTCTTGCAGACCGACGCCGCCATTCCGACGACCTCGCCCATCATGCCTCCCGTGCGCATCACGCGAACCGTGCCGAGCGCGATGTGGGTAACGCTAATGTCCCGACCCGCCATAAAGAGGTTGTCGACGTTCCGAGAGTAGAAGCACCGGTACGGAATCGCGTAGGGCTTGATTTGAACTTGAACGCATATCGCTCGGAACTGTTCCAACGGAAAATTCTTCAGATTCGACGGTTCGGGATAGTGCAGATCGATCGACCAAGTGGTCGTAACGCAGGCGTCGTCGTATTCTTTTCGATCGACCACGTCTTGTTCGCGCAACACGACGTCCCCGAGTAATCGACGCGATTCGCGTTTACCCGCGACGAAGGCCGTCCAGTTCAGTTTGCGATTCTTAACCTTCTCCTCCCATCCCTTGGGGGTGTGGTTCTTCATATAGGACCAATGCCCGTAAGCGGCGCGAAGACCGACGTCGCGGATCCGTTCCATATCGTAGACTTGGTCGCGGTTCATTCCGCCTTCCCAATCCCAGTCGCCGTGAGTCGAGGGTTTGATCGTTTCTTCGTTAAATTGAATCGCCCAAGGAAGCTCGGGGAAGGTCGTTGGACCGTCGGTAACGGCGGTGTTCCATTGGACGGAAGAGCCCATCGTCATTTTGTCCCCTTGGTCCGGCGCGCTCGGCTCGTCGTAATCCGACTTTGCCTCGCGTCCCATATGGAAATCGGCCCCCGCGAGGAATCCTAGCGCCCCGTCGCCCGTGCAGTCGGCGAACGTCTTGCCGAGGAACCGAAGTTCTTGACCCGTCTCGATATTGGTTCCGCGAGCCGACGCGATGTGGATCGAGTCCCCCGACTTAACGACCTCGACTTGGTCGACCCGCGTCGAAAGGTACAGGTCGATATTCTTCTCCGCTTGAACTAACTCGAGGCGCCGCGCGTCTTTGTAGAGCTCCGGACCTTGCGCGTTTCCGCCGCCGTGCGGTCCCATTAAGTACGTTAAATTCCCTAAGTTAGGATAAGGAGGTAAGTTCACGCCCCCGTTGAGATGAACCCGAACCTCTGAGCTGCCGTTTCCTCCGAGAACCGGTCGATCGTTGACGAGCGCCACGCTCGCGCCAAGTCTCGCGGCGGCGACGGCGGCGCAGTTCCCCGCGATTCCGCCCCCGACCACGACCAGGTCGTAAACCTTGCCGTTGCCCGCGATCGGCGGCTCGTCGGGAAGTTGGAGCGCGGCGCGATGAAGCGCGTTGAGTTCCGGTAGCTCGTTCGGCGGAAGCGGCGCGCCTTCCCCTTGGAAGTAGAGCGCGTCGACCCGACCGTCGAATCCGGTTAAATCGCAAAGCGCTAACTCGACCTCGAGCTTGTCCTCGGCGACCGAGATCGTTCCCCCGTCCTGCCAAGCCCAGTCGACGCCGTTGGTTCCGAACTCTGTCGGGAGCTTGGCGCCGTCGACCGCGAGTTGGAATTTGCCCGGCGCGTATTCCGGAGTCCAAGTGGCGACCCAGTTCCGAGTTCGCGCGAAGACGCGGTACTCGCCGGCGCTCGGAAACTTAACGGTCGTTTTCGCGTCGGCGACCGGGGTTCCCCAGCCGTGCGCGATCAAATAGGGCGAGCCGACTCGCTCCACCGACTGCGTGTCGATTCCCCAGCCCCCTTTGTTCGCGAACGATTCCGCCTCGACGAACAGCGCGCTCGAGCTTTGTCCGAGCGCGGGGAGCGCGGACGCCAGCGCGAGGAGCGCCGACAGTAGTAAGTTGAGTAAACTTCGCATGGTTCGTTGTCCCGTGATCCGTGAAAATAAGGATGGATTTCAAAATATTTCGTTGGCGATCAAATGCTCGAACGACTGCTTTTTGCGAACGAGCCTAGCCGCGCCGTTTTCGATCAATACCTCGGGCGCGAGGAATTTGCTATTGTAGTTGGAGCTCATCGCGGCCCCGTAAGCCCCCGCGACCCCTAGAATAACGTAGTCCCCGACGTCCGCGACCGGAAGCGAGCGCTTGACGACGATTCCCCCTTCCTCCTGCGTAAAGACGTCCCCCGACTCGCAAAGCGGCCCCCCGACGACGACCTCTTGAAGCGCGTCCGAAGTCGGCTCTCCGTTCTCCGGCGCCCGCGCGATCGCGATCGGATGATAGCTTCCGTACATAATCGGGCGCGCCAAATGCGCGAACCCCGCGTCGATCAGATAGAAGAGATTCTCCCCCTGCGTCTTGATCGCGCGGATCTTGGAGACGAGATACCCGGAATCGGCGACGAGATAACGCCCCGGCTCCGTTTCCAGTTCCACTTTATGCCCGAAAGCCGCTTCCAAGCGCGCGATCGAGTTATGCCAAATCTCGGCGTACTTCGCGACGTCGAAATACTCCTCCCCGTCGCGGTACGGGGTGGGGAGCCCTCCGCCGCAACTGATCGTCGTTATCTGCGAGCCAACTTCCAGCGCGATCTTCTCCATCGCGTCGCAAACCCGCGACAGATGCGCGAAATCGCTTCCGGATCCGATGTGCATATGGAGCCCCGTAACGCGGATCCCGAACATTTCCGCGAACCGGACGCATTCGGGAATTTGCTCGAGCCAGATCCCGTGCTTCGACAGCGGACCGCCGGTGTTGGTCTTCTCGCTGTGCCCGTGCCCGAATCCGGGATTGACGCGCAGCGTCAGCTCGAATCCCTTGGCGCGAGCCCCGAGCGCCCTACCGAGTTGACGAATCATATCGGACGAGCCGACGTTGACGACGCAACCGAAAGCCTTACCCGCGACCAACTCGAGCGCGTCGTCGTCGAAAATATCGGCGGTGTACGCTATGTCCTTAGGCTCGTACCCGACCGCGAGCGCTCGCAAAATTTCCCCCGCGCTCACCGCGTCGACCTTCGCCCCGAGCTCTTTCAACAGCTTAAGAATCGCGAGATTAGGGCAAGCCTTTTGCGCGAATCGAACCGTTCCGAAACCGCGCAAACTCTCGAGCCGCTCGCGAATCGTCGCCGCGTCGTAAACAAAGACCGGGGCGCCCCCGAACTCCGTCGCCAACTTGGCGACCGGAACCCCCGCGATTTCCGTTACACGAACCGGATATTTTGCCGACATTTTACTCTCCTTCTATTTTAGCGGCCAACTCGCGCGATCTCGAGCCTCCGCTCATTCAATCCCGCGCTCCCTCAACACTTCTTCGAACGGCCGAGTCGCGCCGGGATTCGCGGCGAGGATCTCGTCGACTCCGCGCTCGATTTGCTCCAGAATTTCCGAACGAGCGACCAACCGGTAAATCGATTTCAGAACGTTGAGATCGGTTACGTTCTTTATTTTCCGAAGCAAAACGTTCGATTCGGAACCGTAGCGCTCCTCCAACTCTTCGGAAATAACGTCAATTCTTTCTTCGAGTTTGCCTTCGAGTTTGCCTTTGAGTTCGCCTTCGCGTCTACTTTTGATCGCGCGCTCTTCGCTATATTCTTCCAAAAGGGTTTTCATTTCTTTCCTCACTATATCCGGGACGGCGCGAGCCATCGCGTCGTCGAGTTCTTCCCAACTTAGCGCGAATCCCTTGTTTTGTAAATCCTGTTTACAGAAAGTCGCGAGCGATCGCGAGTACTGCCGATTGAACGGGTCGTCCCACTCTCGAAGCTCTTTCAACTGCTCGAACGCCAGCGCAAAGTCGCGCCGCAACGTTCCCGCCCCGGACGCCCCCATCGCCAAACACATTGACCGCGTAATCGGATTCCCGAGTAATTTGCCTTCGAGATAAAGCCTCGTTAGGTTAACGCAGTACATTTCCCAATGGATCCCCCAACGGGCGAGAGCCTTGTCGACGGGAAAATAGTTCTCGAAGAAAAAGGGACCGACGTTGGGATCCGGACCGTTATAAACGACGACCGGAAACGGTTGCCTATACGGTTGGAGCCGACGAGCGACTTGCTGATAGCAGTTCATATGCGCGTAAAGCCCGAGCTGCGCGACCGTGTGGGGATCCTCCAACGCCCCGCTCTGCGCTTTGTGTTCCAAGATGAACGTTACCGGAACGCAAATTCGCAAAAACTCCTTTTTGGACTTTGGGAGCGCTCCCGACGCGAGCTCCCTTCGATGCGGAACCCAAAACGTGTAATCGGAGCGAACTTGCCGCTGGGACGGCAATACCAACTCGGTCGTTTCCGAGACCGATTCCTCGAACGCGAAGATCTCGGCGAATTCCGGCAAGTGACTCGCCATAAAATCGCCGCCAATTCCCGGACCTCCGATCGTCGACTTAAAAAACGCGTCGTTGACCGAGCCAACGATCCCCGCCCGCTCGTCCGCCGCCGCGCGCTCGTAGTATTTCAGAACGTCCAAAAACGTCAAATTGGGATCGGCGAGCGAAAAGAGACTCGAGGTCGCCTCGGAATTCTCTTCGCTCCCTCTCGCGTCGGACGGGACTTTTTCTTTTTGTTTCGCCATTTTCGGCTCCTCGACGTCAAACGGGGACGTCCTCCGCATTATAGCGAACCGAAATCGGGGCGTCAACCGACCGGGACGCGTTTCTCGACCGGCTCTCTTGGAGACGCGCGAACGTTAAATTGCGCGAGACAAACGCGAGAACGAAAGCTGGGAATTTGGCGGAGAAGCGCGCGAAAAGGGACTCCGAACCATGCGCTCCCGTAGGCCGTTAGATTGGGCTGGAACGCGCCCGAGTCTCGACTTGGTCCTTCAAAACCAAGCCCCGAGAATCGCGGGCCCCCCTTTTAGGGGATCGCGCGTCGACGCGCAAGAAGTCATAGGTTTTTGCGCGTCGATTATTTGCCAGAAAAAAAAGAAAAAACGCCCGAAAAGTTACGGCGAGACCTTGAAAAAACGCCGTTTTCCGGTATCATACCCCCTTGGCGCGTTTTGGGTCGCGATCGACAAAAACCTATGACTTTTTGCGCGATTTCGCCCATTTTGACTCGCTCTAACCGGTGTTATATCGCTAGTTAGAGCAAAAAATCGCGTCGAGGCGCGAGCTCGGCGGCGGGATTTGAGCCCCTTCGACGGCTTGTCGCGAGGTTTTCGCAACGTTTACCATTTTTTGACAAGGGAAGTCTCGAAAACTCCGAGTAGTTTTCGCCGATCCAAATCTCCAACCTAAAACGCGCGCGACGATATTGCAGGGCTATTGTCGACCGTTTTGACCAATAATCGCGGGGTAATCGCGTTCCCGCATTATTGTCGCGCCGTTGTGCCAACAAGTTACAAGCAAGGTGTGCGCAATGAAACGCGATCTTTCTAATCGTCGATTCTTTGATTTCTTCCGTTCTTCCAACTCGACCGCCGACGCTCGCAAAGCCCCGAAAACGCGCGACCTGCGCGTCGAGTCCCTCGAGGAGCGCCAACTGCTGAGCGCGACGCCTTGCGAGATCGCCCCGGAGCTCGCCGAAATTTCGGCTGTCGGCTCGATCGCCAACGTCGCCGACTCTTCCCCCGCGACTTGGCTCGTCTCGCTGACCGACGACGACGTAGAAATGCGGGGAACCCTCCGCCACGCGCTCGCCAACGCCGAAGCGGGGGACGTCGTTCAATTCGCCTCGTCCTTAAGAAGCGAGACAATTACCCTCGATGGAACGGAGCTTATCGTTGACAAAGCGATTACGATCGACGCCTCAAATCTATGGGACGCCGAGAACAACGCCCCCGGTTTGACGATTAGCGCGAACAACGCTTCTCGCGTCTTTGATATTAGATCCGACGCGGAGTTGAACGGGTTGTCGATTACCGCCGGAAACGCCCGGTATGGGGGAGGTATCTATGCGTACCAAGTCAGTTTAACGCTACGAAATTGCTCGATTTCCAATAACGTTGCGATTGGCGAGATTTCCGATGGCCGCGTTTACGGCGGATACGGCGGCGGGGTCTATGCTGCGTTCTGTGGCGAGACGACGTTTGAAAATTGTTTGTTCGCAAATAACTCCGCTATTTATGGCGGCGGAGTTTACGTCGATTGCGAGGTCGCGACCTTTAACAATTGTTTAATTACAAACAACTCGAGCGATTACGATGGCGGCGGAGCTTGGGTCGGTTGCGCTGACGCGACCTTTAACAATTGTTCAATTACAAACAACTCGAGCGATTACAATGGCGGCGGAGTTGAATTGCGTTGCGACAACGTCGGAACCTTTGAAAATTGTTCGATTTCCAATAATATTTCCAAGAGAAATGGAGGAGGCGTTTGCTTCCTGCGCGGAGATCTATCAATGTCAAATTGCTTGATTTCCGAAAACTCCGCCCTTTCCGGAGCCGGCGTTTCCCTCTATAAAATGTATTCGGCGTACGACGTAACGGGAACGTTTAATTCCTGTTCTATCGTCGACAATATTGGCGCCGGAATTGGGACAATTTTTGAAGTTTCCTCCTTTACGCTAACGAACTGTACCTTGGCTGGCAATAGTTACGGAATCAGCGATTATAATTGTGGAGGAACGATTCGTAATTCGATCGTTGCCGGTAACGAAACGGACTTTTATGATTCCGCAATAGTCAATGGTTATAATACCCTCTCCTCCTTTACCAACTGGTCCAACAAATCCCAACCGGACGTCGTCAACTACCTTTACGACCCGACGAGCCCCCTCTTCGTCGACCCAGAAAACGGCGATTACCGACTTGCGCCGAACGTTCAAGCGATCGATCGCGGCGACAACCAATACGTCTCCGGGACGACCGATCTCGCCGGAAATCTCCGAATCGTCGCCAGCCTCGGCTCCGACCCCGTCGTTGACCTTGGCGCTTACGAGTATCAAGAAACGATACCCTTTGAAACGCCGTCAATTATCGTCAACACGGAAGAGGACGTCGTCGACCGACTCGACGACAAAATCTCCCTCCGCGAGGCGCTTGTCTACGCCAATCCCGGCGACGCGATTACCTTCGCCGACTCGCTGAAAGGAAAAACGATTACCCTCGACGGTTCTCAGCTAACCGTCGACAAAGCGATTGCGATCGACGCTTGGAGCCTCTGGGACGACGCCAACGACGCCCCGGGCTTGACGATTAGCGGAAACGGCGCCTCGCGCGTCTTTAGCGTTGGCGCGAACGCGTCCTTCAAAGGGCTGAGAATCGTTGACGGCGCGGCGGACAACGGCGCGGGGATTAGCGCGAACAACGCGAACTTGACCGTTGAAAACTGCGTTTTTGAATCGAGCGCCGCGACGGGTCAAGGGGGCGCGATCTATGTGAACGGCGGAACCTTTTCGTTCGAGGGCGCGACGTTCGAAAACAACTCGGCGAACGGGGACGGAAGCGCGATTTATACCAATTCCTCCTCCGGTTCGATCGTCGACTCCAACTTCTCGAACAATACGACTAACTCGGGCGCGACCGCGAAGTTTTACAATACTTCGGTCGCCGTCGACAACGCGTTCGTGGAAAACAATTACGCTAAAGGCTACGTCGGCGCGTTCGATTTCGCGGGGAATTCGGCCGGCGCGGTTTGCTCCGTTTCCAATTCCCGATTCTTCAATAATAGGGCGGATTCCGGCGCCGGTTGCCTCGCGCCGAATCATCAGAACGCCGAGTCGATTACCATCGTCGACTCGTACTTCGAAGGGAACTCGACCGGCGGTCGAGGAGGCGCCCTCTTTATTGGATGCAATACTTATGTCGCGCGATGCCAATTCGTTAACAACGACGCCCAAAGCGGGGGCGCTTTCCACGTCCTGTCGAACGGCGTCCTCTCGACGACGGACTGCGTTTTTAGCGGCAACTCCGCTCAACGCGGAGGCGCGGGTTACAACGAGGGCGTCGCGACGATCGAGAATTGCGAGATCGTCGGCAACGACGCGACGTTAAACTCCTCCGCGTCCTCGAGCGCCTATTCTTACGGCGGCGGAATGTACTCGAGTGGAACGTTGACGATGATTGATAGCGCGATCTCCTCGAACGCGGTCGTCTCTTCTTCCGCTTCCTCGAAAGCCTATTCTTATGGCGGCGGAATCTACTCGACCGGCAACTCGACCCTAACCAACTGCAAAATCTCCGCGAATTGCGCCAGTTCCTCTTGCGGTTCCGCTAATCCGTACGCTTACGGCGGAGGCGTCTACTCCTCGGGGACGTTAACCGCGACTAACTGCGAGATTTCCGCGAATTATACCGCCGCGAGCGCTTCGGGGAATTACTCGAAATATTTCCTAGGCGGCGGCGCTTACGTCAACGGCGGGAGCGCGACGTTTTCGAACTGTACGATCGCGGGCAATTCGGCGGCTACCTCCGGAGGCGTTTACGGAACGGCGACCTTCAACAACGCGATCGTCGCGACGAACTATGGCGGAGACGGCGTTTCGTCCGCCGCCTCCAATAATTTCATTGGCGGCGATCCCTGTTTCGTCGTCGCGCCGCAATTCGACGAAAACGGCGTCTTGCAAAACGCGGATCAACTCGACTTGCGTTTAACTCAAAGAAGTTGGGCGATCGATTCCGGCGACAACCAATGCGCGTCCGGATTGACGACCGACCTCGCCGGAAACCCGCGAATCGTCGCTAGCGTTGGCGCCGACGAGGTCGTCGATATCGGCGCTTACGAGTACCAGACGACGATATCCGTTGAAACGCCGTCGATTATCGTCAACACCGAAGAGGACTCCTTCGATCGACTTGATAACAAAATCTCCCTCCGCGAGGCGCTGAGCTACGCCGAGGACGGCGACGCGATTACCTTCGCCGACTCGCTGAAGGGCAAGACGATTACACTTGGCGGAGCCCAGCTTACCGTTAACAAAGCGATTGCGATCGACGCTCGGAGCCTTTGGGACGACGTAAACGACGCTCCCGGCTTGACGATCAGCGGAAACGGCGCGTCCCGAGTTATCGACGCCGCCGCCGACCTGTCCCTTTACGGCCTGACGATTACGGGCGGATCTAACCGCGGAGTTAGCGTTAACGGAACGGACTCCGATCTGACGATCGCCGACTGCGTTTTTCGAGAGAACGTCGGTAACGGTCCCGCCGTCGAAGTTTGGGGCGCTTCGGTTAACGTCTCGAACAGTTCGTTTATCGACAACAATTCCAACAACGACCCGGGCGCCGGTATCCTTATCGGTTGCCCCGGAACCGTTTCGAATTGTTCGTTCGTCGGCAATTCCGCCGGAAGCAACATGGGCGGCGGCGCGACCGTCTATTTGCTCGGCGACGTCGCGTTCGAGAACTGCTCGTTCGTTGAGAACTCCGCTGGGAGTGGGGGCGCGGTTTGCGTCGTGAACTCGAGCGAGTTCGAGGCCTCGTTTGTCGATTGTTCCTTTGAGAACAACGCGGCGACGTACTACGGCGGCGCCGCCCATATTTACAGCGGCGGGAACGGAAGATTCGTTAATTGTTCCTTTAATGGGAACGCGACTTCCTATGACTCCGGGTACGGCGGAGCGGTTTGCGTTTATAACTCCGGTTCGAATGGAACGTTCGAATCCTGTTCGTTTAAGAACAATTCCTCTGGAACGGCGACCGTTATGTCGGCGTACGAAGGTTCCGCGACGTTGACGAATTGCGAAATCGTCGGAACCGTCAAAAAGAACGACAACTACTGGCACGGCGGGTATTTTAACCTTCAAGGTTCCGGAGCGCTTGTAAACTGCGCGATCTCCGGCAACCGTTACGGAATCGTCCAACAGAATGGAACGACGAACGTCTATAACTCGATTATCGCGGGAAACGATACGGACGTTAGTCCTTCCGGAACCCTAAACGCCTATAATACCCTCTCGACCTTCGTCGACTGGACCAACGCCGAGACGGGAGTCCGCAACTTCCGTTACTCCCCGACTCTCTCCCTCTTCGCCGACCCAGAGAGCGGCGATTACCGCCTCGACGAGGATTCCCAAGCGGTCGACCTCGGCGATAATTCGTTCGCCGTCGGCCAGACCGATCTCGACGGGAACCCGCGCGTCGCGAGAACCGTCGATTTGGGTCCTTACGAACTGAACGACTCGCGGCTCTCTCCCCCGGCGATTACCGGAGTCTCGACGGCGAAAAAGTCGGTTACCTTCAAAATCAACGCGGTCGACGGCGCGACGAGCTATCGCGTCGAGTATTCGACCGACCCGACCTTCGAGACGTTCTCTTATAAGAACTATGCGACGACCGGCGCGAAGACGATTGCCGGACTCGACTACGGAACGACCTACTACTTCCGCGTCAAAGCCTCCGCAAACGGAGTCGTCGGTTCCGGTTTGACGTTCTTTAACGCCAAGACGAAGAACGAGACGTTCTCCGACGCGCCGACTCTGGCGCTCGTAGAGTTTGACTACAACGCGATTACCGTCGATATCGGAGCGGTTCCCAACGCTGGGGAATACCTCGTCCAGTACTCGCCCTACGCTTCGTTCGAGTACTTCTACGAGGCGGCGTTCGCCGACGCCGGAACTCAAACGATTTCAGATCTCTCGGAGGGAACGACCTACTACTTGCGCGTTAAAGCGACCGCCTCGGGTTATGACGATTCCGCGTTCTCGGAAACTCTTGAAGCCGCGACGCGCCCGAACGAGACCTTCTCCGCCGCTCCGACGCTAACCTTCGTAGCGTCCGGTTACAATTCGATTACCGTCGATATCGGAGCGGTAGCCAATGCCGAGCAATACCTCGTCCAGTACTCGACCTACGCCTCGTTCGGCGCCCTCTCGACCGCGACTTTTGCCGAAGCCGGAACTCAAACGATTTCAAATCTCTCGCCTGGAACGACCTACTACTTGCGCGTTAAAGCGACCGCGCCCCATTACGACGATTCCGCGTTCTCGGAAACCGTTGAAGTCGCGACCCCCGTCGTCCCCGAAGACGCTTTCGAGCCGAACGACTCTCTCGCCGCCGCCGCCGACTTGGGAACGCTAACCGAGTTCTACTCCAACGACGATTTGACGATCCACGTCTCCTCCGACAACGACTGGTTTAAGTTTACCACCGTCGCGACCGGGGGGACGAACGACTTTATTCGCCTTGCGCATCAATATAGTTCCCGCGTCAATATCGACGTCTACCTGTTCAACGAAAGCGGCAGTGCGATAGCGAGTTCGACAAGATCCTTCGGACTCGAGACGATCTCCCTTAACGGATTGTCCGCCGGAACCTACTATATCAGAGTTTTTAATTACTCTTCGGCGGGCGTCGCTCCTTACTCCCTCGATATCGCCGCCCCCGGGCGCTCGGATTCCGACTTTACCCCGATGTTCGTCGTTACGACCGAAGAGGACGTCTCGGACAGATACGACGACAAGATCTCCTTGCGCGAGGCGCTCTCTTACGCGCGCGCCGGGGAATCGATCGGATTCGTCGATTCGATGAAGGGCAAAACGATTACCCTTGGCGGATCAGAGCTTACCGTCAACAGAGCGATTACCGTCGACGCGTCGAATCTCTGGGACGACGAGAACGACTCCCCCGGCTTGACGATCGACGCGAACGGCCAATCGCGCGTTCTTAACGCCAGGGCCGATCTGAATCTTCGCGGTTTGACGATTAAAGGAGGAGCTTCCGCGGGTCGTGGCGCCGGAATCGACGCGGAATACTCCTCTGGTTTAAAACTAACGGTCGAAAACTGCGTTTTTACCGACAATACCGCCGACGGGCAAGGCGGCGCGGTCTTTCTATGGGGAGGAGGATCCGTCTTCGAGGACTGCAAGTTTGACCGTAATTCCGGTTCCTCTGGAGGCGCGGTAAAAATCGGCGGTAGTTCGTCCAACGGAGCGTCCTTCGAAAACTGCTTATTTATCGATAATTCCGCCGTATCGTTTGGCGGCGCGGTCGCCGTAAGTAACGACGGTTATTCCGAGTCCGAGTCTTATGTTGGCGACGGAACGTTCGTTAATTGCCTCTTCCAGGGCAACGCGGCGTATAGCGGAGGCGCCGCTTGCGTCTATAATTATGGGACTGGCGCCTTCTCAAATTGCTCCTTTACCAATAACGCGGCGGACGGTTACGGCGGCGGCGCTTTCGTTCAACTCGGAGGGAGCGGAACCTTCGCAAATTGTTCCTTTACCGAGCATTCCAATCCGAGCGTAATCGGCGGAGGGGTTTGCGTCCACGGTTCGGAATCGACGGGAACTTTCGAATCCTGCTCGTTCGCGAACAATTTCTCCAAACAAGCGAGCGTTATGTTTCATTATGGTTCCGGAACGTTGACGAACTGCGAAATTGTTGGTAATTCACAGGTTGTCTATAACGACGACAACGATTATAGCCTGAGCGGAGGCGCGTATTTTCTCGAAGGATCGGGTTCGCTCGTCAACTGCGCGATTGCGGACAATACCTTCGGAATCCTTTGCGCGAACTCGACCGTTAACGTTTATAATTCGATCGTTGTCGGAAACGGCGCCGACGTCAACTCGTCCGGGACGATCAACGCCTATAACGCCCTCTCGACCTTTACCAACTGGACCAACGCCAACGAAACAGGCGTCGTCAACTACGTTTACGACCCGAACCGCCCCCTCTTCGCCGACCCCGAAAACGGCGATTATCGCCTCGCCAACGGTTCTCAAGCGGTCAATCTCGGCGACGATTCGTTTGTCGTCGTCGAGACCGACCTCGACGGGAACCCGCGATTCGTGGGCGCCGTCGACCTAGGCCCTTACGAGCTCCAGACGGTCGTCTCCCAACTCGACGCTCCGGCGATTACCGGAACGACGACGACGAAAGTCGCGGTAACGTTCAAGATTAACGCCGTCGCCAACGCGACCGGGTACCGCGTCGAGTACGGAACCGACCCGAACTTCGAAACCTTCGCGTTCAAGAACTATACTTCCGCCGGCGCGAAGACGATCTCTGGGCTCGACTTCGGAACGACCTACTACTTCCGCGTCAAGGCGACCGCCGACGGATACGACGATTCCGACTGGACGACCTTTGAAGCCGCGACGAAGAAAGAGGCGCTTTCCGGCGCTCCGACCCTGACCGCCGCCTCGGTCGGATTCGATTCGGTCGTCCTTGCGATCGGAACGGTCGCCAACGCGGAACAATACGTCGTCGAATACGATACGAGCGACGCGTTCTCCGCGCCGACCCCGGTCCCCTTCGACGCCGCCGGAAACGCGACCGTTTCCAACTTGGCTTCCAATACGACTTACTGCTTCCGCGTCAAGGCGATCGCCCCGCGATACGACGATTCCGCTTGGTCCGAAACCGTCGTCGCGACGACCCTCGACCCGAGCGCCGTTCCGCTCGACGTCCCGACGATCGCCGCGCTCTCCGGAACCAAGACGGCGATCGTCGTTAAGCTCGAAGGGGTCGCCGACGCTCAAAAGTACGTCGTGGAGTACGCGACCGACGCGTCCTTCTCGAACGCCTCCTCGAAGACCTATTCGAGCGCCGGTTCTAAGACGATCTCCGGCTTGCCGACTGGAACGTGGTATTACGTCCGCGTCAAAGCGACCGCGACCGGGCGTCTCGACTCGCCTTATACCGAGACGAGAAAGATTTATACCGGAAGTTTGTACGCGACGCCGTCCTTTACCTTTTCCGCCGTCAAGACCTCCGTCGTGCTCAATATCAAGCCGGGCAAGATCGACGCGAATCAAGGCGCGCCCGAGAAGTACGTTATTGAGTATAGCGAGAACCCCGATTTCTCGAACGCGAAGACGCGAACCGTCTCGCAAGGAGTCGAGGCGGACGGAACCCTCAAGCCCTGCAAACCGACGATTTCCGGTCTAACTTTTGGAACGAACTACTACTTCCGCGTTAAGGCGACCGGTTCGCTGGGGAACGATTCCGCTTGGAACAACTACAACGGCAAGACGATCGCCGCCGGGCAGCTCGCCGTTCCGACGTTCTTCACGAGCAAAATCGAATCCGATTTCTTCAACGTCAGGTGCTACAACTCCGCGAGCGCGTCCGGTTTCGAGGTAATGTATTCGACCAACTCTGATTTCTCCGACGCTCAATGCGCGAGTTGCTCCGCCTCGTCGGGAACTGTCAAGGTCGAAGGACTGTCCCCGAATACGAAGTACTACTACAAAGTCCGCGCCAAAGGCGACGGCGTCAACCGCGTCGACTCCACTTGGTCCGTTATCGTCAATAGCGTAACGACCAAGGCGGCTACGACCTCGAGCGCCGTCCTCGAAGAAGACTCCCCCTTCGAGAACTTCTTCGAACAAGACGAGCTCGACGCCTTCTGGGACGTCCTCGCGAAGTCGGTCGCAAAGTAGTATGCCGGCTCTTTCGGACGGTTCGGTTTCGCGAGAGCGATTCCGAAGTGCGCTCAAGTCGTTCGAGCGAGCCGAGCCGTCCATTTTGGCAAGAGTTCTTCCAATGATTGAAAAAACAAATTAGGGCGTCGTTCGCTAGCGGACAACGTCGTGTGATTTAACGCAATTGATTTAGCGCGTCGTTCGCTAGCGGACGACGCTGTGTGATTTAACGCAATTGATAACGAGGTGAACGCTTGAAACGCAACCTTACTAATCGTCGATTATTCAACTTCTTTCGTTACAACGTCGCGAGCGCGGACGCTCGCAATTGCCCAAAAACGCGCGACCTGCGCGTCGAGTCCCTCGAGGAGCGACAGCTTTTGAGCGCGACCCCGTTCGATTCCACTTCCGGGGCGCAAAAAGGCGTCGCGCTCGTCTCCGACTCCTTGCTCGTCGACGACCACTCTTCCGCTCTTATCGTCCCGGGCGATTATCTCCTCCAGGACGCCGTTCGCGACGAAGGGGATCTCGCTATCGTCTTAGCCTGCGGGCTTAATCCCGATAATACCGGTCAAGTTAAATGGAACGCCGATGGACGATTGACTTACTTCAACTGTAATGGGAGCGCGATCGAAACCCTCGACCTTTCGAGTTGCTCGGCGTTGGGGAACGTTTCTATTTACAATTGCGCGAACTTGACTAGTCTCGATCTTTCCAGTTTGCAATTGTTGGGTTCTGTTTCCGTTTATAACAACGCGAGTCTGACGGACTTGGATCTCGACAACGCGAGCGCAAACGACGTCCACGTTTACGCCAACGACGATTTGACTTCGTGGACGGTAACGGGCCTGAGCGCAAAATATTTTTATTGCCATAACAACGGCGCGTTGGCGAGCTTTTCCGCAACGAATTGTTCGGTCCAGTACAATTTCGAGATTTACGAAAACCCGGTCTTGACGGCGATCGATCTTTCCGGAGCTCAATCTCTGACCAACATATGGGTCTATGACAACGCGAGTCTGACGGACTTGGATCTCG
>JAFRXD010000094.1 GCA_017441605.1 Thermoguttaceae bacterium
GCAGGGCGGGCGTCGGGTCGGAAGAGTCGAAAACGCGCGAACTCGCCAGCCTCGACGCGCGAGCGCAGAAGGGTCTCGCGCGTCGTTATCGCGGCGCCGCTCGCGACGTCGAGGTAGTTATGGAGCGAGGAGAAGAGGACTCGGTTGGGCGGATTGCGCATTAGGGCGGTTTACGTTGTCGCTTAATTCCAAATAATAGCGCGAGGGTCTAAGTATTTTCCGTTTGTTAAAACGCGCGTTTTCGAAAGTTATTGAAGACGGGCGTCAACGACGTTCGAGGCGCGGATCTCTATAGGTAACATAGCGAATCCCAATTTCTTTTTCAAGTCGCTCGATTCTCCTAGCCAATGCCCCGGACGAATCGAAATCCAAAGAACGTATCAGAAAAGAATTAATTGTTTGATGGAGATAATATCCGCGAACAAAATCGCTTTTCGTCAGAGAGAGTGCGTCCAATTCGTCGACGAGAGCGACAAGTTTTGCTTGTCGCTTTTCGAATTCTTCGAAATCTTCATTCCTAAAAAAATCGCCGTCCAAGGCTCGGATAAAAAGCTTCAACACCTGATCAAGGGCGCCTTCATCGGTCAATTCTCTAGTTCCATAATCGGCGATACTCGTCGTCAAAGTTGTCGAAACAGCGGAAAATATGTCGGCGCTCGAAGTTTCAACCTTGGGAACGTCGATTCTCGTATCGTAAGGACGAGCCACAATTTGAAACTCGACCGACGAGTTTTGGGGTTCAAAATCATCGCGCCTATTTTGATAAACGTCACGAAGAGTTCTCGCAATGTTACCCGACCCAAACTTAGCGTAAATGGGAAATCCAAATTTGGGATTTAATTTAACGCCCATAAAGGTCATAAACAGCGAACCACCGTCGCCCATTACTTCGCGGTTGCTCAATTCGTGCCAATAGTCGCGACCTTTGTAACGCAAATAAATTGTATACGACAATTTATTACAATACAAGAAGTTCGCGACAATCTCGCGCGTTTTGGAATCGACTCGAGGATTGAAATCGAATTTGACGTAAACCCATTCCGAACATTGGAACGAGTCCTTAGAGACTTCAAGTTCAAACAAAGATGAAATCTTGTCGCAGAGAGTCCTGTCGGTTAACGATAATTTGTAAAACTCTCCTTCCTCCAAATCTTCGCTGAAAAGGTAATTTGTAGAAAGTAAGAACGAGAATATAACAATCAGCGTGTATTTGTTATTCACAGACATATCCAACATCCTTAATTTGTAGGAGTTGCAAGTTCATTTCCATTTTGATCATAGGTCAAATTCTGCTGAATACGCCATATCTGTTTTGGACTAAGACTTATATTGCAATCTTTAACGAATAGGCATAGATATTCTCTTGTTCCGGATAAATCCGTAATCCGCCTTGCGGACTAGCGGTAAGAGGAGCCCCGTTAGCTTCGTCTTGTTGCCAAGAGACGGACGCCCTGGGTCTCGACTTAATCACGGTAATCGAAATAGAAGAAATAACTTCTTGCTCTTGATTTCCCCCGCTAACGCCGGGTAGTATCGGCGTATAGAGGTCAATGGTGATCGTCATATTCGACGTCAGGGAATTTTTTATGGGAACGATGTAAAGCAGATTACTCCCGCCGGAATAGTCGAGGGTGGTAGGTTGTTCAAAAGAATCGCCAACTTTCTTTAGTATGACAAATTGGGAATTAATCCCGCCCGTATCGGCTGTCGCGGTCGCGTGGCATTCGTAATAAAGCGGAGGAGCGGGCAACTCGACCAGCGCGTAGTCATAGTCGAATTCGTTGAAATCGACAAAAGACGACGGCGACGCCAAACCCCGACACTCCATAATTGGATTAACGACATTGAAAGCGTTCTGATCGGCGCTCGTGTGCAAGTTCACGAGCGATATATTAAAATTCTCCCAATTCTCGCCGCCGCTACGGTCGCGCGGGACGCGAGAGTCGTCGGACTCGTCGTCGTCGACGTCGGATTCATCGTTGACCTCGGGATTGTCGTCGGACTCGGAATTCGGGTTCGCATTGGGTTCCGCGTCAACGTCTGGTTCCGTAACGTCGTCCGGTATGTCATCGGGGTCGGCGGAAACGTCAGGTTCCAAGTTGGCGTTCGATTCCGAGTCGGAATCAGCGGAACCAATATGTTCGGCAATTAGCGCGAGGGACGAATCGAAGCCGTACGAATCGGAATCGCTCAACCACGCCCCGAAAGCGCCGTCATCGAAGACGCGCTCCTCTTTCAACCCGCGAAGAACCTCGCGGATAAATTCGTATTGACCCAAAGAAGGGGGACCGGGCTGCAACAACTCCGCGACTCTATTCGAAACGAGACAATAATCTGTCGGTTCCGTCTCGGCGGCGGAAACGACGCAAACGACGTCCGCGCGCGAATCGCTCGCGAGCCATTGCTCGCGCGACGGGGGACCGCAGAACGCCGGATTTGCCGAAAGAAGGGCTCTTGATTCCAAGGGCTCAAGAGATAGTTTTCGCCCTTTGAGAAGATAATTGTCGAATCTCGAGTTTTTCATAACTCTCTCCTTTTCATCAAGGGGGAGTCGATTCATTACCGCGCGATAATCGCATTTTCAAAACGTCGCTTCTCGCCCCATAAGGGACGGAAACGACGCGCTAGCCAAATCGAGTTTCTAGGAATCGCAACGAGCGCGGCGTTCCATGGGTTCAGTATACCCCGGTTAAAAAGTCGCGTCAAGTCTTTTCCAAGAAAAAAAATTACCAAATAGGCGGATTTTTTGTGCGATTAGAGGTCGTCGTTCATTTTGACTCGTAGAAACACGACTCGATAGCGACGCCTTTTTGTAAAACGCGCCGATAATAATTGTTAAAAATTTGCGCTTTTTCACAAGAAAAAACTGTCGCCGAAGCGAGGACGCCGGTTCTCGAGAATCGTTGGATTTAGCGAGGAACGCGAAAGCGCGGATCAGTTTTGTCGCCGTTTTTCCGATTTAGAGAGGGTTTTGCGAACGGAAAGAGGGATCGACTCGGGGAATCCCGGCGTTAAAAAAGAGGACGAGAAGAAGAAAGCGGATCGGCGAGCTCCCAATGGGCTCGCCAGTCGCGATCGCGGCGTCGAAACGGCTATCTAGCGGCAAAGGCGGCGCTCGATCGATTCGAGCGACGCTTCCCGTCGCAAACCGTCCCCTCGTCGATTAGCGGCGGGATTGCCGTCGGCTCGCGCCCGAGCTCGCGGGCGTAGCGGTGGCGCGCGAACTCCGAGGAGACGACGATCGCGTCGAAAAGGTCGAAAAGAGGCGCTTTGCGATAAGAGAGGTTGTGCAAAAGGAAGACGTTTTTACAACCGGCGCGGCGCGCGAGCTCCGCCGCCGGATCCGCCGCCCAGTAGCCGCCGTAGGTCAAGTAA
>JAFRXD010000095.1 GCA_017441605.1 Thermoguttaceae bacterium
GAGACCGTCAAGGGATTCCCGAACCGCTCAAGGAAATCAAACCGCAACGTTTGAGCGATATCGCGCGCGAAGTCGTCGACCTATTCCCCGAAATGAAGGAAGGCAAGATTCCAAGGTTCTCGGAGAAAAACTACGCGGCGAGAGCGCTGTAACCGTTCGGACAACGCGAGAAACGATCGAAAGAAGCGAGTATGAAACGCCTAACGCAAATAGTTTTACCAAGTATTCTGGCGTCGCTAACCCTATGGACGAGCGCCCTATTGTCCGCCGAACCCTCCCTGCGAGAGACGATACGCCAAGTTTCGGAATCGACAACCGTCCTTCCGCTCGACGTCTACGCGGGAACGACCAACGAGGAATTTCGAGACTGGGATTGCCGATACGACCTGACGTACGGGCAGTTCAGACCGAACTGCGTCCTCAACCTAACGGCGCGCGCCGCGACGGCGAAAGAGGTTCTCGAATCGCTAGAGAGACTTTCGGAAGCGAGTCCGAAGGAAAAGGCGCTAACCTGCGCGGCGCTAATCGCTTTCGTCGACGAGCGGCGCGCGGAGGAAATCGCTCGCGAATCGGGCGCGCCGATCGCGCGTCCGGCGCTTTTGGCGCCCAATCCCGACCAAGCGGACGTTAGACCGTTTAACGACGAGGAAAAACAGCGCGCGCTACGACTCCTCGAAAAAGAGCTCGACGACCAAAGCGCCGCCTTTCCCAAGATCGCAAAAGGGGATTTTCAATTGAGCGGAGAATGGAGGGAAAATTTGCGCGAGGAGTTCGCCAACTACCTTTCGCGTCCGCGATTCGATCGACCGATTACGGCGCTCGGCGCTTGTCGCGACCTTTATTCCTTCTCCGGCGCTTCGGCTCTGAATAATTACCCCGATAGTTTCGACCAGTGGAACGGCGAATCGAAGCGACTTCCGATGTTGTTCCTCTGCTCCGTCGCTCTCGTTCAAGCGTCGTTCGAGCGCTCGCAACTTTATAACGCGAACTATTTTGAAGAGAACCCCAACGTCAAAAAGCGAGTCGGCGACCCGATTCCGACGGAGCGAGAACTTGTGGCGGAACGGTTTTCGCAAAGCCAAACGTCGGTTCCGGAAGGAGAAATCGGGGTTTTCGGTTTAATGGGCGAAGCGGTTATTATGGAAGCGTTCGCGAAAACCCAATACGTCGCGTCCCGCTCCGGTTTCGACGACTCAAAGGAACCGATTTGCGGCAATAGTTCGGACAAAGACGTTTTGGTATCGAGCGTCGTTAAAAAGGCGATCGACGCCTTGACCGCCAATTAAGTCCAAGACGTCGGCGAACAAAATACTCTTTCGGAAACAATAGAAAGAAAACCAAAATGAAACGCGCAACGGAATTCAACTTAGCCTTTCTTGGCTTTTCTTGTTTGCTGTGGATCGTCGGCGCGGGAAACGCTCTTATTGGACAAGAACCAAGCGCCGAAAACCGCGCTATCGAAAAACCAACAAATAGGTCTTTGCTCGAAACGATTCGAGACGAAGCCGACTCGGTCGAATATTTCTCCTTGCCGACGTTCTTGGAGTCGTATAAGGAAGACCTGGGACTCTACGAATACCCGCGCGGAATCAGACGAGATCTTCGCGTTGTCCTGCCGGTTACTTTCGACCGTTTCGCCCCCTTCGACGCGATCTACGAAGTCGCGAAACGCGCGACCCGCTCGGAAATTAACGAGTGTCTCGCCGCGTTCGACAACCTTTCGGCAAAGGAGCGAGCTTTCGTTCTCGCTTCGGCGACCCTTTACCTCTATCGTTCGGAAAACCCGGCGCTCGTCCAAGCGACGCCCGAACGCGAGCGCGTCGAACCTCTTTCGGACGAGGAAAAATCGGCTTTCTTCGATCGCGTTCCGCGAGACGGAGTCCAAAATTCCGAAACGGCGTTTGAACGACTAGAAGGAGATAGAGAGGAATGGAGCGCGAGTTTTCGAGAGGGCGCGCTCGCGCTCCAGTCGAGCTTTGGGAAGCGAAATCCCTATTGTCCCCTCTCGCCTAGGACGGAGGAAACGTGGCGCCAAGTTTGCGACGAGGCGCCGATCGTCCTCTTGTACTCCGTTTTGGCGATGGAGACGCGTCTCGATTTCGACGCCGTCAATTCGAGCGCCGGAGGATCGAGCGCTTCTCATGCGCAAGATTCGATCGCTAACCCGTTGGACGAAGACGCGTTGGGAAAAATTAACGCGATGAAACATTATTTGCGTCTGCAAGGCGCGCTGGCGCTAAGACGTCCGAGCGTTGGAAACCCAAGCGCCGCTCCGCCCCAACCGCAAACGACCGACTATCTCGGATCGCAATCCCTTAGCGATATCGCGAAACAAGCGCGCGTCTTTTCCCTGAGAGCGAAAAACGAGGGAGTTCCCGAGTTTTTTGAAAGAAACTAGCCGAGAGACGCCATAGAAAAACGCGCGCTTCCGAGCGCAAAATTCCGCGGAAGCGCGCGTCAAATTCTTCTACCATTGAAGGAATTCAAAAATCGTCTTTTGGCGATCCTCTTGCGAGAAAATGCTCGCCGTGTGCCCTTGGGTCTTGTCGATCCACAGCTCGGAGCGAACCCCCGCGCCTTTAAGCGCCTCGTAGAATAGCTCGCTTTGCTTGGGAATCACCAGCGGATCGAGCCCGCCTTGGAGAATAATCGTCGGCGAAAACTCGGCGTCGACGTAAGTAATCGGCGAATAGAGCGCGGCTTTTTCGAGCAACGGTTTCGCCTGTTCTTCGTATGGAACGTCGGAGCGCTTCTCCGAACCGAGAACCGAATAGACCGGATCGGGAACCTGTTCCGGAACGGTCGCCAGATACGTCTTCATATCCGCCGTGCAGCACAAATCGACGACGACTTGAACTTGCGACGAATAGTCGAGATTCTCCCCGACGTCGAATTGGCGGTATTTGTCGGACAGCCCCAGCATCGACGCCATATGACCGCCGCTGGACGCGCCCATCGCCGCGATTCGATCGGGGTCGAGCCCGTATTTCTCGGCGTTCGCGCGAAGGAATCGAACCCCCGCTTTGACGTCCTCGATCTGCGCCGGAAAAACGCAATTCGGCGAAACGCTTCGGTGCGTCAGACTTACCACCGCGAAACCGTGATCGACGCTCCCGCAAGCGCGCCAGAAACCGCCGTCCCCCGGCGCCCCGCTATGCCACCCTCCGCTGACGATATCGATCAAAACGGGGGCTTTAGTTACCGGCTCGCCGTCCTTGGTCGGCAAGAACATATTCAATTTAAGCTCTTGTCCGTCGACGACTTTATAAACGACGTCGCGAACTTCCTTCGTCTCGAAGCGCGTCGACGCGGAATCTTGTCCAAACGCGGAAACCGCGACGCCGAGCGCCGCGAACAAACCAAACGCGACAATAATTCGCATTTTAAACCTCGCAATCATCGTTAGTTCTCGGGAACGGGCAAAAGCTCGTCGGTAAACAAAGGAACGCGAACGCGGATCGGAAGATCCAATCCCGATTTCGCCGTAAACTTCGCGCGATAAGCGCCGGGCTCCAAACGCAAATCGGGCGTCGCCGCGCTCGAAACGCTCGGCTCGGTTAGCGGAAGTCCGTAGACGGTCGCGGTTTTGTCGGGCAGCGCGAAAACGTACTGCCCCTTGGCGAGCCGAGCGCTCGCGCTCAGTTCCCCGACAAGCTCTTCTTTGTCCCCGTCGACCTTGTACAGACGAACGCGAGGATCGACCAATTCGGCGCCCTCCTCGGGCGTTCCCTCGTCCTTAAAATGAACCTGCAATCCGACTCGACCGCTCGCGCCAACTTGGAACGTCCAAACAAAGTCGTCGCCGACCTTTTGCGCGTCGTTCATCGTCGTCCCCCCTAAGATCGACTCCCCGGCGCCAACGTTCTCCCAAACGGGATAAACGACTCGTCGAAACGCTTGCGAACCGTCTTCCAACGTCTCTAAGCGATACTCCTTCCTCTTACCGATGAGCGCGGCGCGCTCCTCCGCGCTCTTTCGTCCGAACAGTTCCGGATCGAATTGGAAATTCTTGCGGAACTCGTCGGAAAAACGATGGGACATGCGCAAATCCTCGTAAGCGCGAATCGTGTCGAGGATCTCGCCGATAAACGGATGCGATTTCGCCGCGCTCACCCCCGTCTGGAAGGAAAACGACGCGTCGTACCCGATCGTCGCCCCAAGGCAGTACTCGTACATGTCGGGCGTAGAATTGCGGTCGTAGGCGTAGTACCAACCGACGTCCAGATAAGAGCCCGAAGTGTGTTTGGGATCGAATCCCCCGCTTCGCTCCTCCAAATACGCCTTGAGATCGTCGTGTCCGTCCGCCGAGGCATTTCGCGCGATCATGTGCCAGGAGAACGGGGAGCAACTGCTCGCTTGAACCAAAAGGTTCTTGTTCTTTAACTTGTCGTAAAACGCTTTGTGCAGTCGCGCGTTGTAGTACCAATGCTCGCTCCCTTCCCCCGGTCGCTGAAGGAGTTCCGAACCGTCGAAGTAGATCATGTCGATCGGCAGTTGGTTGGCGAGCTCCGCAAAGTTCGACGCGATTTCGTCGATGAAATCGGTGTCCAAGTCGGGAAGATGGTAGCCGTAGGCGCGAGTGAAATGAACGACCTTCGTCCCCGCCTTGTGCTCCGAAATTTTCGTCCCGTAAACGCCCCGACGGCATTCGAGCAACCCGGACTCGTCGGTCTTGGCGTACTCCAACAGCTCGTCGTCGATCCGAACGATTTGCCCCGAGCCCATATAGGGATCCTCCCCGACGGGGAAAATCGTTCCCGGATCCTTCGTCTTCAGCGCGACGGGCTCGGGATCTGCGGAAACGTCTTGAACGAGTCTCGTCTCGACGTCGGTTACGAACCGCTTGTCGGGAACCGGCGTCAAATAAGGATCGTTATTGTCGACCGAAGCGCCGAGAAAATGCAGACCAAAACGAATCCCCTCGCGATTGAACTTCTCGATCGTCTCGCGCAATTGGGGAACGCCCCCGGGAAAAGCGTCCTTGTTGACCCGATAATGCCCCGTCGAGGAAGTCCAAGTGTTTTGCAATAAAAGAATTTGCTTGAACCCGCCTCGCTTCGCGAACTCCAGCGCGCTTTCGTACTCGTCCGCTTTAAAATAGGTCAAGAAGAAGTAGGATTGGTGCAACCAAGGCGATTCGCCGCGCCAACCTCCGTCGAGAACCGGCGAGGGAATCCCGGCGGCGACTTGCATCGCTTGAACCGAGCGATTCCAGTTCTCCGGTTTCGTCGCGACGATGGCGCAACTTGCCGGGCACAGCTTGTGTCGAGCCACCGTTTTGGCGGTGAGAACCTCGCCTTCGGCGTCCCAATAGGGCAAGGCGTCCCCGGAGAAATCCTCCAAGACGACGACCCGTTCGGAGCCGTTGTCGTCGAACACCGCCTCGACGCGATCGATAAGGCAGCGAACCGAATCGTTCGCGGGCAACGAATTATAATAGAAAAGTATCCTTTGAACCTTATCGTAGGATAAATCGTTCAATGCGGGCGCGTCCAATTCGCAAGTTTGCCAACCTTCAAAATCAATGTAGATATAATCGTCTCGAACGCCCTGTTCGCCAAGCAGTTGAACTTTGAGCGCTTCGCCTTTGCCGTCCCCGTAAACCCTCGCCCTGAGTTTGAGACAACCGCTCAAATCGAGCCCGCCTCGAATATCTTTTCCCCGAACCGACCAACCGGCGTTTTCGCCGAGGGTCGAAGTCGCGCAAAACTCGGCGACCGGGGAATCGTCGGGACCGTCCTTGTCCTGAATCTCCGATTTCGACAACTTTCGGAACGTGTGAGAGCAACCCTTTTTGTCCGCCTTTTCCCCGGACCCGCGATATTCCATTGGCAGAGCGTTGATCGACGCGGTCATCACCCCGACGCGAAAACCGTCGTCGAGCGTCGCAGTGTTGATCCACCAGGCGATCGGCGCGTCGGGTATGGAAACGCGAACGACGAACGCTTCGTCGACCGGCGATTTCGTCTCGAGTTCGTCGAGGTGGAAGAGAACGAAACCGTTTCCTCGTTCGATCCGATACGTCGCGATCGAACCGTCTTCGAAAACCGCGCGATACGCGTTGTCCGCCGCGCCCTCGAGACGACCAAAACTTTTAGCGAAAAAAGTTGTCCCGTCTTCGAGACGAAGCCCGAACCCCTTGCAACGCTCGCCGATTTCCGACCCGTCGGCGCGAACAAGTTGAACCGTCGCGTCGTTGGAAATCGTAAGAACCGCGTCACCCATCGGGAAACTCGTCGCCTCGACGTTGTCCGACGCGCTTGTCGATAGCGCGCCGCAAAGCCAAATCGAAAGCGCGGTCAACGCGCCGCCGACCGCAAAAATCGCGCGTTTTCTCATAATCGCTCTCCCGACGCCCGAACGCGTCGCTTTATAAATCGGTTGTTAAAAAGAACTTTCGTAAATTTTCGTCAGCGTTTCGGGGGACAAGAGCCCCTCGTGAATAAAAACGCGCGCCTTCATCGAAACCGGCTCGCCGGCCTTAAATCGTCGCGCCTCCACTCCGGGAAAACCGACGCACAACGGACCGTAATACCGCGTCAACCAAGTCGGAGGAAAGTCCGGAAAATCGGGGGACAGAAAAATCGACGCTCCCTCGAAAGGCTTGTCGGAACCGCGGCGCAGCGCGTAATCCGCCCAGCGCAACCTCTTCTCCGGCATATCGTCCGCGGCGACGCCCTCGTCGGTCGAAATGAATTTGTCGACCCCGTTTTTCCCTTGCGGTTTAAACCGAATCGTAAGCCCGCCGTAGCTTTTCTTCTCGGCGCCTTGCAGCGAGACGTCTTTAGAGCAAGGCGTTAGCGTCAGTTCGACGTCGACGCTCCTCGTTTTAACCCCCTCGACTTCTTTGACGGAATGAATCGTTAGCGCGATCGTTTCGTCGACGATCTTTTCTCCGTAATACTTCTCGTTGCTCGCGATAGCCAAACCCGTTTTAGTGGAGTCCAGCTTCTCGTCCGGCTCGGTCGCGCCCCCTTCGATAAACCATCCGTTGCGAACGACCAAAACGGCGGAATCGTCTCGAACTTCCATCGAGTCGAGATTGAGAAAACGTTGACGAATCTTAGTATTGGAAGTCCAAAGATCGTAGCTCCTTACCGAGCCGTCCTCTTGATGGACGAAAACGCCGGGCCAAGTCCAAAACATACCGTGATGGTGGTAATGGTCCTTCGGCGCGTCGTCGACCAAATTCTCGCCGCTTATACCGTTCAACGGGTAAACGTAGTCGCCCGCGAAACGCCGAGACTCGCTCTCGGGAACGCCGAGATTCGCGTGGTCGAGAAACGCGTAGTTAAACTTGAGAACGAGTTGGGATCCGTCGAACAAGGAGAACGACCGGTCGTCCGTTCGCCAAGAAAACCCTCCCCGACCGGAATCGTCCGCCGCGGCGATGACCGTCGCCAGCGCGACCGCCGCGAACATCGTCGCGTTAATAATGCGCTTCATATCGTTTCACTTTTGTGGATAAAGACTTGAACCTATCCGAACGATCGTGGAACCCTCCTCGATCGCCGTTTCGTAATCGCCGCTCATGCCCATCGACAGCTCGCGAAAATCGCGCGCTTCCGGGTATCGCTCGCGAAGTCGCTCCAAGAGCTCGCGCAAACTCGCGAACTGTCGTCGCGTTTCGTCGCGCGAGGCGGAAAGCCCCGCCATGCCCATAAGCCCGCGAACCTCGACGCGCTTTAATTCCAGCGCCGTTGGAAGGGCGCGCTCCGCCTCCTCGAACGAAAATCCTTGTTTGGAGTCGTCGTCCGAAATGTGGACTTCGAGCAAGACCGAAACGCGCTTCGGGAAAACGAGCGGGTCGTTTTCCGAGCCGCGCTCCGCCTCTTCGTCGAGAATTCTTTCGAGCGCTTCGAGGAGTTTCCAAGAGTCGACCGAATGGATCAACGAAACGAACGGTAAGATTCTTCGCGCCTTGTTGCGCTGCAAATTTCCGATGAAATGCCAACGGAGCGCGTTGGAAGCGTCGTCGCGATCGATCGCGGGGACAAATTCCTTAGGACGTCGCTCGTTCCAATACGGGGATTCGCGCCAATATTCCGCTTTGGCAAGGAACTTTTGAGGGCGATTCTCCGCCAAATCGGTCGCTCCGCAGCGAAGAAAGGCGTCGACGATTCCGTCGTCGGGCTCCGCGTATTTGGAAACCGCGACGAGAAGAACGTCCTTTTCGGAGCGTCCGGAGCGAACCGCGGCTTCGCCGATTCTCTCCTTCGTCTCGCGATATTTCGCCTCGATTTGCTTGAAAAGGGCGTCGTTATTTGCGTTCAACGAATCCATTGTCGCGCGAAAGACTCCTCGAGTGGGAAAACGCCGCCGTTAAACGCGTTTCGTCCAACGGCGACGTTCGATAAGTTGAAAGAAAAGCGACCCTAGTCTCGAGCGACCAAAATCGCCGTATTTAACGACCGATCAAATCAAACCTTATCGGCGCTCGGCACGACAAAGTCGCCGCGATAATCGCGCGTTTCCATCGCGCTCGCCTCGGCGTCGTCCACGAAAGACTCGGTCTTGGGATCGAGCTTCAAAACGCGACCCATCGAAATCGGGTACTTCTTGAGATCGACCCCGTTCGCTTCGAGATGCTCGATCGTTCGATTGAACGTGTCGAGATTGTCGTCGTTTCCGGGGATATCGGCGACGATCTTGCGCGCGTCGTCGACGGAAACCTTGTTGTTTTCCCCGAGGTAGTAGGAGATATTGCCAATGTGGCTGAGACCGGCGGACAAATGACCGCAACGAGCGTCCGCGTTCAAGCTGGCGTAGTCGTTGTTAACGACGGCGGTAATGAAGTTGTCGAAGTGGTATCGGTCGGAACCGCCCTCAAATCTCTTGATCTCCTTGCCGTCGAGGTCGTAAGCGACGCACAGACCGTAATTGACTTGCACGAGGTAGCCCTCGGAACCGTAGGCGACCACGCCGATCATCGCGCCGCGATAGTCCTTGGTTTCGAGCCCGCGCGTTTCAAAAACGAGCGTTCGACCGTCGGAGTAGTTGTAGATGGAGACTTCGGTGTTGGCGGTGTCTCCCGCGTCCACGTAGGAGTCGTCCTTGCGCTCCGCCTGATACCCGAGACGACCGCCGTAAGAAACGACGCTCGTCGGGAATTCGGTCACTCCGAGGAACGTGCGCGCGATGTCGGTCTGGTGAGGACCTTGGTTCCCAAGGTCGCCGTTGCCGTACGCGCGTTGCCAGTGCCAATCGTAGTGGAAATTCGGACGCGTCGGCGGATCGATAATTTGCGCCGGACCGCTCCACAGATTGTAGTCGACCGACTCGGGCACGGAGTATTTTCCGAGCGCCCCGATCGACTTGCGGCGCTTGTAGCAAAGTCCCCGCGTCAGTTTGATCTCCCCGATCCCGCCCGAATTGGCGAATTCGAAAGCGTCCTTAACCGCCGGATTCGATCGGCACTGAGAACCGACCTGGCACATAACCCCGTACTTCTTCGCCGCGGCGATCAACGCCTTGCCCTCGTGAACGTTGTGGCAGATCGGCTTTTCGATGTAAGCGTGTTTGCCCGCCTGCATCGCCCAAACGCCGCAAAGCGCGTGCCAATGGTTGCACGTCGCGCACGACACGATATCGACCGCGGGGTCGTTGATCGCCTCGCGCATGTCGGCGACGATCTTGGGGCGCCGCCCGGACTTCTTCTCGATATTGTCCGCCGCTTGTTTCGCGTGTTGAGCGTCCGGATCGCAAACAGCGACGATCTCGACGCGATTGTCGCCAAGAAATTCGCCCATGTGCGAACCGCCCCGACCGCCGCAACCGACGATCAAAACGCCAAGCTTTTCGTTGGCGGAAACGTTGTCCTGCGCGCGAGCGGGTCGAGCGACCCAAAGGCTGCCGGTCGTCGCGGCTGCAGCCGCCGACGCGAAAATCGACTCTTCTATAAAACGACGTCGGGAAATATTGCGCATTGAGCTCTCCATCTGGTCTGATACTCGGTGAAAGCCGATCGCCGCGACCAAAGGCGCGATCGGGCGTCGCAAACTGTCGCGACCATTCTACCCGGTCGAAAACGCGATTTCAAGAAACAAGCGCGAAAAAAGCAAGAATGGGCGCGATCCGAGAAGAGATTTCAATAGTCCAAGGAGCGGATTGAAAGGGCTCGAAGGAAAACTATAATGGGCGGTGCGTTTTTTCGTCAACGAAGAGAAAGAGACAAGGTCGACAATGAGTCGGATAGCAAATCTTCCCAAGTGGCTGTACAACGAATTTCAGTGTTCCGGGGTCGATTACGAAGCGGTCGAAGTGGCGCGCCAATTCGATAAAAGGCACGAATCGTTTCGCGATTACGACGCGGAATTCGCCTTGATCCGCGAGCGAACCGGACTGCGACCGGAGGACGTCGTTCTCGACTTGGGCTGCGGCACGGGGGCCTTTGTCGTCCCCGCCGCGAAATTCTGCCGAAAAGTTTACGGAATCGACCCCGCCGAACCGATGCTGACGATTTTGCGCGAAAAATTGTCGGCGCGAAAAATCGAGAACGTCGAACTCTTCCGCGAGGGTTTTCTCACGTATCGACACGACGGAGAACCGATCGACGTCGCAATCTCCTCGATCGCCCTGCACCATCTTCCAGACTTCTGGAAAGCGATCGCGCTGCAAAACGTTTCGGACGCCCTCAAACCGGGAGGCGTTTTCTATCTCTTCGACGTCGTGTTCCACTTTCCCATTTCCGAATGGCGAGAGGGAACGCAGCTCGTGCTCGATAAAATGAGCGAGGCGGCGGGGCGCGAGGCCAACGCCCACATTTCTTCGGAATTTAGCGCGTTCGATTGGGTTATCGAGGGAATCTTGGAGCGCGTTGGATTGCGCGTCGAGAAAGTCTTTGACGATTCCGTCTTTCTGCGCGCCTACGTGTGTCGAAAGGTCGAAACGAGCGCTCCCGCGAAGAATTCTCCGATTCTGACGCCGGAACAAGTTCGTTCCGTCGATTCCCGAGCCGTCGAGCGCTGGAAGATCCCCTCGGTCCTCCTTATGGAAAACGCGGGAAGATCCGTCGCGGAAATCTTTTTGACAAACGCGCCTAAACTGAACGGATGCGTCGCGCCCAAGCGCGTCTTGATTTGTTGCGGAAAAGGAAACAACGGGGGCGACGGTTTCGTTTTGGCGAGGCGGCTGGAATTATTGGGGTTGGATTGTCGAGTCGCCCTCGTTCAGGCGGTTGACAAATACGTCGGAGACGCGCGAACGAACTTGGACGTCCTCCAAGCCGCGGGGCAAAACGACCCGGAAAAATTATTCGTCTTCGACGACTCGGAAGCCTCGCGCCAGCGTTTCGCGCGAGAAACGGCGAGCTGCGACTGGATTGTCGACGCCCTGTTGGGAACCGGCGCCAAAGGCGCGTTGAGATCGCCCTACGACAAGTTGGTCTCGTTAATAAATAATTCTAATAAACCGGTTTGCGCGATCGACGTCCCCTCCGGCTTGAATCCGTCCGACGGTTCCGTTTCCTCCGACGCGGTTCGCGCGAAAATGACCGCGACCCTCGCGGCGAACAAAACCGGTCTCGCGCTAGAGAGCGCTAAAGATTATGTCGGAGAATTGTTCGTCGGCGATATTGGAGTTCCCGTCGAACCGTTTTTAGAGGATCTCTAATTCCTCTTTTTTCAAATAGTCAATAAAAAGACTCTCGTCGAAAAAGCGAGCGATCGACGAGAGTCTTTTTAGATTTGGCGTCGATCCGTTATGGGGCGCGAATTACTTTTTCTCAAGTTCGACGATCGCGCGCATAATTTCCAATCGGCGTTGCAACAGAACTTGCGGATCGTCGGAAAAATGGGTCGCGTCTTTCGTGATCGAACTGAAATCGAGGAGTTTCGCGAAGCGCTCGTTTTCTTCCTTGGACAGCTTTTCTCCCTTCTCTTGAAGCAGCCGCCTTAAAATAACGAACGTCTCGTAATCCTCGACTCCTTCGCGAATCATTTCCCAGCGAACGCTGGGGCAAGGATCGTCAAAAATCGGTTTCCCGTCGTTAAGTCCTGGAATCGCCGCCGACAGCGGAGGATAAACGAAGCGGCCGTCCCCGTTCCCCCAATTGACTTTAGTTCCGGGAGAATACGCGCCGTCGTGCACGTAACAAGCGGGGTCTTCGTAAGGATTTTGGAACGAATCGGGAAACGCGGTCGGGCTCGTCCAGTAATTCGCCGCCCAAATCAAGCAACCGCTTATGTTGCGCTCGAACGTTTGCCAATGCCAAAGCCGCAACTCTTGCGCGGGGTGATCGGTAAATTCCGTGCAGTACGGCGTTTTCGGGAAACAGCACACGTACCACCAAAAACGATTGCCCTTCTCCCGCTGCGGTTTGGCGGTTTCGTTGGAGTAGTTGGGGCTCACGGGGCACCAAACGTCGATTGAAGCGCCCTTCTCTTCGAGAATCTTGGAAAACTTTTCGGACGGTTCCTCCGTTAGCATTCGCGAAATATCGGGCGCGTATTTCTTTAGCTTCGCGAACTCGCCCGCGACAAACTCGTAGTCCTTCTCCTCGGGCTCGTCGAAGCAATAGATGTAAGCCGAGTCGAGAACGCCCAACTCGCGAAGATGCTCTTGCAACTTATGACAATAGTCGGCGAACATCGCCTTGTATTCCGGCGTGTCCGATTTATACCCCTCGATGGAGCCCTCGTAACGATTTTGATAAGTTCCACCCCCGATACCGCGCATATGAACCGTAAAATTGGTGAAATGGTACTTGTCCAAGACCCGTTTGAGCTCTTTGTCGTACGCGGAAAAATCGATCTCGCAGCGGGGAGGATTCTCGTTCGGCTTCCACTCGACGGTAAACTGGTCCAGCGGAGTCGGATCGTACGTGCTAATTCGGTAATCGGAAAAGATTTTGAGATACTTCTCGTGAACGAGCCGCTTGTCCTCCTCGGTCTTTAAATTGTGATAGTTGTCAATATTCCCGTAATAAAGACCGTACGCCGTCTCCAACGTGTTTTTGACCGGAAGCGCGAAATCGAGCGCCTCCAGTTCGAACGGACACAACGCGACGAAATCCCCGCCGTTCGCGGTTATTTCGATCGCGCCGGAATACTTGCCCGCGCGAGAGCCGGAATCGACTTTAATCGTGGCCCAAATCGGAAAGTTTTGATTAGGATCGAGATTCAGCGGAGCTCCGCGTCCGTCCGCGCCTTGTTCGAACGGAATCAGCGCGTCGGGATACCAGCCGATCGCGCAAGTCTCGTCCGTCGGCAAAGACACGTAATGATAATAGGCGCGTCGGATCGCGACGTTATCGCCGGAAATCGCGGAGGTTCCGTCGGTCCCTTTCAAATCTCCGACGACTCGAGCGCGGACGTCGGAAAGTCCCTTTTCCCCGGAATGAAGAACTATTTGAAAAGACTCGAAATCGTTCTTGGCGCAAACGAGTTGAATTTGACGCTCGTCCTGAATTTCGCGCGTTCTCGGATCGCGAGGAACGCGATAATCCGCTTCGCACCAACTAAGGTCCGCTTCGGAACCGGTCTTGTCGACGACCTTCGCGTTCGCGATCTTCTTCGTATAATCCTGTTCAAAGTACGGATAAACCGTTCGGGTTACCGTCGCGGGACGACCGAGCTTGAGATTGTAGGAAATCTTCTTGGGCGATCCGGAAACGTCGTCGGAATAGGACCCTTCGCCGCGCGAAAGCTTCTCGGAATCCCAGGTTAGCTTAAACGGCTTCTCGGTCTGATTGTCGATCGCCCAAAGATTTTCGTTCTCGTCGACTCCGAACAACGTCGCGCTCGCGGCGCTCGAAACCGATTCGACGTTGGGATAATCGACAAAAGTCGTCGCCCCAACCCCGACGAAAGCCGCGCGATCGCCCCGATCGGTCTTCAACGACGCGGTAACCTTATGAATCTGCAATTGACAACCGGGGTCGTCGGCGCTAGCTCCTTTACCCCTAAATCGAACGAAGAAACAAGTTGGCTTGTCGGCGAGCCGGTCGTCCAAAGAAATCTCTTTTCCTCCGAGACTCGAGATCTCGCCGACCGAATCCCACGCCTCGCCGTCTAAACTAAACTCGACGAGCAGCGTCCCCTTGACGTAATAACCGACGCGAACGTCGATTTTTCCCGAAACGAAAGGAATCGGTTCCAACGCGCGCAATTTTCCGGTCGACGCGTCGCAAGGTTCGAGTTCGAATCGATAAGTTACCGACGAATCTCGACCTATTCCCCATCGATCCGTGTTAAAACTGGAATTCGCCGCGAAGAGCGGACGATCGTAATTAGATCGCTCGCGCGAGGAAAAACTGGAAAACTCGTAGGCCCCGTCCGCGTCGATCGATTCGCCTCCGCCTAGCGGAAGCCACTGTCCGTCCTTGTTTTCAATCAAATTGAACAATGGTTGAACGGGTACGATTTCCGGTTCGCTAAGACAAAACGAGCGACGCGATTCCCACTTGGCGAAACGCGCCGAAGCGCTCGTTTTCCCTTCGGTTCCGTCCGGGGTGAAAAATACGGTCGAGTACCGGGTCGAAGGACGATCGCCGATTTCGGTCCCGTAAAAATCGCTATTGAAAAAATCGACTCCGTTGCAAGCGCAGCCGGAACCCGATTCGCCGACGGCGCTCATTTTGAACGAGTAGCGATATAATTTCCGAGACTCGAAAGTTATTTTATTCGACAAAAACTCGGTGGTCTCGAGGGAATCGGAAAGCCGCAACGCGCCGTCCTCTCGAACGTTGGCGGGATCCGAAGACTTCCATTCGCTCGGCTGGTCGACCGCGCTCCCCGGTTCGAAAATTGGCGACGCGGCAAAACAGGCGCCTAGGGTCGAAAGACAAAACGCGACGCCCAGTCCTTTTAGCAAGAATCTCATCTTATGGTCCTCAAGGGGAGAAAAAAGCTGAATTGACGATCGAAAGCGTCATTGAGTAACGAGCCAACAAAGACCTTGATAAACTAGTTTTCGATAATTGGGATCGTTGAACGCTCCGCCCGCGTCCCCTTGAATGATCCCGAAGACGGGCGATTTCTTATAGCGCCAAGTCCACAAAACCGGAACGTCAGATTCCGGGTGATCGGTCGTCGCCAAAACGTCGATATGCGGATTGAAGTAGACGTTTTTAAACACCTCGTCGTTCAATTTAAAATCGGAAACGCCTTTGGTTATGGGATGCTCGCGTTGAACGATATAGACGTTCAGATCCGTCGGGCGAAGATACGTCGATTTGGGATATGTCCGACCGTTGATCTCGGTCTCGTTGAGGAGGAACTGCGCGCCGAACACTTCCCGGAAAAGAGGAAATTCGGGGTGCGAGATAAGCGAATGATGGAGCATTACCGTGGGCATGCCCTCTTCCCCCCAAAGCGCTTCCAAGTTCGCCTTTTGTTCGTCGGAAAGTTCGAAAAACGATTGATCGTGGAACATCAGAACGTCGTAGTCTTTGGAAAGACCGGGCTTCAAAAGATCCTGCTTCTCCGGAATGGTAATCTCTTCGAAGACCGTGTTCGGAAAACTGCGCAGCATCGCGTGAAGATTCTCTTTATCGTACCCGTGCCCGCCGACGACGAGCAGTACTCTCAACGGCTTCGCGTCCGACGACTCTTGCGCCAAAAGAGCGCGAGAACCGCTAAATAAACCAACGATAACCGCGCAAGAAAACGCGAGTCCCAACAAAACAAACGTTCGCCTATTCGTCATTGTTCGATTCCTTTTCCTTCCGTTTCTAATGCCGCGACGACGCCTCGACGCGAGCCGAGACCGCCGACGCTCGATTATGATACGTCCGCGAGCGAGCGCTTTCAAGAACCCGGCTACGAATTTCGTCAAAAAACGACTTGGCGCGCGCGAGGCGGAGGCGTACAATGAGACCGTCGAGATCCGCGATTTCCTCGCGAGAGGGAGCCCATGCGCGGATTCTTTTCTTTCGCTCTCCGCAATAAGCCGCGAGGTTATTTAAATGACGGGAAAAAAACGAGCACTTAGATATCTGTCGCTGGCGTCGTCCGCGCCGCTACTCCTTTTGATCGTCTCGACCGCGTTTCGTTTCGCGCCGGGAGCCGAATTCGTTTCAACGACGCCTCCGGAGCGCGAAGAACAATCCGCGGAAACGCCCCCCGCGCTCGAAGGCAAAGGAACGGCGGAGTCTCCGTTTCTAATCGACGCGGAGGAAAAACTTCGTTTGGTGGAAAAGTTTCCAAACTCGAGATTCCTCCTAACCGCGAACCTTGAGCTACGCGCCCCCTGGCGCCCCCTTTGCGCCCAAATCTCGTTTAACGGAACGTTCGACGGCAACAATAAAGAAATAAAGGGATTGGAAATAATCGACGAAGAAAATTCCGGGCTTTTCGCCTACGTTGGCGAAAAGGGGCGAATAATCAATCTTACCGTTTCGGGACAAATGAAGCTCGCCGGAGCGACGCGGCGCGCCGGGGGAATCGCCGCGACGCTTAACGGCGTCGTAAATAACGTCGTTTCGAAAGTCGACGTAACGATCGACCGAACCGTCGCCCCGGAAACTCCCATCGGAGGCTTGGCGGGGCAATGTTTTGGAATAATCGCCTTCAGCGATTACGAGGGAACGATGATCGACGAGCGATCGCCCAAAGGAAGACTAGGGGGAATCGTCGGTTTGGCAAAACCGACCAATACTTCCGCTCTTCCCGAAATCGTAACCGCCCACGCCGGTTTTGCCGCGAAGGGGGGCGTTCGCGATGGGAGCGAGGACAATACGATCGCCAATATTGTTAAAGCAATCGCTCAATTCTCGCCGAACGCGATCGAAGTCGACGTCCGCAATAATAGCTCCGGCGTCTTGGTTATTTCCCATAACAAATCCGAAGCGGATCGCGCCCCCACCCTCGAAAGCGCGTTCAAATTGCTGATGGGAGAGACGCCTTCCGAACACGATCAAAACGCATTGGACCCCGAAAAGTTTAAAAGCGTTCGAATTCAACTCGACGCCAAAGAAGACCGCGTCTTGCTTCAAGAATTGGACCTAATTAAAAAAACCGGTTTTCCCCTCGATCGCGTAATTATGGCGGGCGACGTCGAATACGAAACCGTTCTCGCGAACGTCGACGCAATAAGAGAAGCCGTTAACGACGGTTTGGATTTCTGGATGAACCCCAATCGAATTGACTCGTACGAGAACATGTCGAAAAAATCCGACTCGTTCCTAGAGAAAATCGACAAATTGGGATTGGCGAATTTCACCGTCAACTCGAGTTATCAAGCGATGACCGAGGACGTTCGCGAATGGCTCGAATCCAATGGCGTCAAAGTTTCAATCTGGACCCTCAACGACGAAAAATCCATAAAAAACAATATGTTTCGAGGGGTAAAAAACGTTACGTCTCGTTTGCCCCTGATCGTGGAGGTCCGCGATAGCTGCGCGACTCGCGGAGTCTACGGAAATACCGTTCGCGACGAGAATATGCCGGAAGTGGGTTTCGTCGACTCCGCCCCGTAAAAACTGATTCTTGCGCCACAATTCCAACCCGCTGCGGGCTCCTCGCCCAAACCGGTCCTTGACGCGACGAATAATTAGGTTAAAATTCCTGCCTAACGCGTTGTTTTCGCGGCCGAGTGGCGGAATGGCAGACGCTGGGGATTTAAAATCCCCTGCCTGTAATGGGCGTGCGGGTTCGAGTCCCGCCTCGGCTATTCGTAGGGTTTTCGGTAATTTCGCCGAAAGCCCTTTTTTTATCGAGTCGCCCGGGTTTTTACCGAGCAAACGCCCGTTTTGGGATTAACCTAAATTAACCAAGATTAACGAGGATTAACGAGAAATTAGTCCTCGTTTTAGTCCTTGCGAAACGCGGAACGGGTCCCGCGACTTCGCTCGGTGTTTTCCGGGGCTTCCGCCGCTTTATCGAAAAACGAATCGAGGACTCGGAGGTAATGCCGCTCCTGCACTTTTCCGGTATGCCCGAGCCACGCGCCAACGACGTGCGGCGGGTACCCGTCCTCGATCAAATCGTTCTCGCGGGAACTTCGCATATTTTGGAAGAGTTTCGACCAAGGCGACAATCCCGCCCAAAAAAGGATCCGCTTGAATCCGGAATCAAAACCTTTCCGCCGGTTCTCCCAAACGATATAAAGCTCGCCTTCCGGACATTCCTCAAAACTGCGACCGAGTTCGCGCTCCAATATCGGGAACAGCGGAATCAACCGGCTTTCGCGACCTTCGTAGCGCGACGTCTTAGGGGAAGGAACGAGCAACCGCTTTTTCTCCCAGTTGACGCAATTCCACGTTAGTTGCAACGGCTCTTGTTGACGGAGCCCGCCGATCCGCCAAAGCGCGAAAAGGGTTCGCCAATTCTGCGAAGGGCAAGCGTCGAGGATCCGGCAAAGGAGAAACGCCTTTGATGGTCGGGCGAAGCGTTTTCAATGCGCGCGGGTTTGCCGATTTAATTATTCGCCATTCTTTTCGGCGACGAGGATTTTAAAACCGAACCGATCGCGCGCAACTTCTTCCCAAGTAATAAATTATTTATTCCGTATGTATTTCTCAAACGCTTCGTATTCTCCCCGCGCCGAAACATATTCCCTCGGGAATTACTTCGCGAGGTAGATCTGCGCTTGCATTTCGGCGAGTTCGCGAGAAACGACTTGCGCGGTTCCGACGCTCGACGAATTGACAAGCGATCCTCCGAACGGATTCGAGACTTCGGAGTTCGCGACGGCGTTTCGGGAAACGGCTTCGAGTTGATAATCTTCGCTAAACATTCTGGTAAATTCCTTTCGTAGCGCGTTTTGATTGATAATAGGCTCGGGGATTGAA
>JAFRXD010000096.1 GCA_017441605.1 Thermoguttaceae bacterium
CCGGTTTTACCCATTTAGGAGGTCTCCTATATACAAGGGGAAGTTGTGCTGGACTCGCGTCCGAGTACCCCTTATACGCAACAAGCGACTTGAACATTGCGCAAAATTTCGTGTTTTTCAAAAGATTTTTTCAACAACGCCGTCAAGAATAAAAGACAGAACGAGGTTTATCCTGTCGATTCGTCAATAACGCGCTTGTTTGTCGCGAAACCTTTTGATTGTCAAATCAAGCATCGTTCGCGATCGATCCGAAACATCCTATCCTATCCTATCCTATTAACACGAATGCTTTATCATTCGTAAATCTTTTATTAGCACTATGTAACTCAACAAATTTATATCACCACAAGATTTAAGTCGCGATAACTTGACATTCATTTTATATTGCCAGAGCAAAATCACTGTTTTTACAACATTTTTAAAAAATTTTTTAAAAAACTGTTGACACGATTTTGGAACGGACTACAATGAGAAATAGTGCTGAGCTGAAGTTAGGCGATTCAGCGCGGTATTCGACCCGTTACGTTTTTCCATAACCCTCTGGACAAATATGGAGACTCACAATGAGTTCGAATAAGAAACTTCGATTGTATTTGGAACATCTCGAGGATCGGAACCTTCTTTCCGTCGCCCCCTATGGCGCGGACAATTCGGTGGAAACTGACGTTTGCTCTGCGGAAACTACTTTCGAAACCGCCGTTCTTACGTCCGCCGAAAACAACAACGATGTGATTATCGATCAACTTTTGAACGAAGTCGAGTCGGTGGCGATCGATAACGATTCATCTTCTTCTCCCGAGGAATCGTCGCTTAACAACGGTTCAATTAGCGAGGCGTTCGCTTCGGATATCGATTTCGAAATGATTGAAATTTCCACTGGCGTTGTTCGTCAAGTGGTAACCTATTCGAGCGACACGGACGATATAACGGCTCTTGACTTCAATGACCCAACAAAATATTATCTCGACCTAGCGTCTCTTGGTTCGTTCGAAAACAATGGCGACGAGCCAAATCGAAGCGGGGGTAGCGGGGGTGGTCAAGTTGAGCCGGGAACCCCCACGATAACGTCCGATTCTTCCGATCTTGACGAGGCGGGAGGGTACAGTTTAAACGGTGGGGCGACTTCATATTTCGTCTTCACCGTCCCCGATGTTCCCGCAGGCTACCAAGGTTTCATCGAAATTACGGGAACGGCGATCATCGGAAGCGATTTCTTCATCAACGAAGGAACTTCGCCCGCTTCCGCTCCTCTTGCCATTATTCCTGGTTCCAATAATACTACCAGAATTGCCGTCTCGGGTGGAACCAGTATGTGCGTCTTCCCCGCCGCCGACAACATTGTCGAGCCAACCGAAACGATTGAAATAGCTTTCGGGCTAACTCAAAACAGTGGAGGAACCTCAATTGGCGGTTCCATATCGGCGACAATTGCCGACGCTCCGCACCCGTTGTACACATACGTTCTCACCGACCTAGATTATCAATACCGGAACTCTTGGTCGTCAAGTCGCCCTGCGGAAGAAGGCGATGAATGGTCTTGGCAAGATTTCGTCGGTTATTACTATCGTTCAGATCCGAATCCCCTTGGCGATTCTCCCGAAGACGGAGACTGCGTAAGTCTCAATGATAACGGTCTACTCGACGATTACCGTCGAGCAATGTTCGAGGGAGATAATCTCGTAAATTGGAGCAATTTCGAAGATAACCTGTTTGAAGGCATTGCTTCAAACTTACTTGATGGAGAAAGAGTTGTCGTACCGCCAAGCGCCAACGTTAATCGAGACGTTACCACTTCCCTAGATCCCTCAAATAATTTGTTTGTGTACGGCAACGGGAGTACCAACGTAACCGCCGCAGTCTACGCCAGCCTTCAATCGCGAACCGAAACTTACGATAGCATTGGCGTCTTGACGATCACGGAGAGTTATATCTTCAACGTTGACTATTTCTGTTCCATTCGCGACAAATTTGAGGATCCCCTCGACTTGGGATTTGAGGTTCTAGGCAGTCCATATTGGCTAACGGGCGAATGGACGGAACACGCCACCTATCAAATCACTTTGACTTATGAAAGAGTCGAAGTACCAAATCAGTGATTTGTTCCGTTCTCTAAGTTTTTCGCGCGAAGGTCTGCCAAAATACCAACGATATTGAGACCTTCGTCCTAACGTAGAAAGAATTCAACAATCGATTTGCCAAACGTTCTCAAATGGTTGGGGACGTTTGGCTCGATTTGTAGAATGATAAAAGCTATTTTTTTGATTAAGGAATTATATAATGACAAAAGAAGTAGATTGTGAATCGGACAAGAATGTCAAAACAAAACCTCCAATCAGTTTTCCCAAGCGTTTTTGGAAAGGCTTCGTTTTTCTTTTGTTGTCATTTGTGTTGTTAGTCGGTTTATCAACGCTTTTTATTGTGGGACGTATTTGGTTTAAAGTCAATGAAGCCAAACCGAAAGACGTTGCCCGCGAAAAAATCGACGACACGAACGCTTATTACAGTTATCGACATAATAGCGGTTTGAACGACGACTTTATTGATCGCTCCAAACCCACCGCGCTCATTTTTAGCGGTTCTTCCATCAGCGACGAGGACATTGCAAAACTAGAGGACCGCGAAGACATCGCCGCCATCTATCTTATCGATTGTCCGAGCATTACGGACGCGTGTCTCGATTCTCTATCGCGAATTCCCAACTTGCGCAGAATCGCTTTGTGTTCCTGCTCTCAAATTCAAACCCCCGATTTTTCAAAACTAGCGGTTCTGAACGACCTACAAAGGTTGTGCGTTCGCAACTGTTCCGACCTAATGGACGAATCGGTTCAAAAAATCGCGGAACTGAGCTCGCTCAAAATTTTGCGTCTGACGGGCTGTTCTCAACTAACGGAAAAGGGAATTCTCCCTCTCGCGTCTCTTCCGCTAGTGGAATTCGCGCCTCCCGAGTGTCTTCTCAAAGACGAAACGATTTCAAATATAACAAGGTTTGAAGAGTTGCGCGAGTTAATCGTGGCAGGGGCGCAGGGGGAAGAACTTCCCCTAACCGACGCCGGGATTATGGAATTGGCTTCGATGAAGAAACTGCGGGGGATTAGAATTGACAACTGTCCCAACGTCTCGGAAGACGCGTTAAAGGACCTTTGCAAAAAGGTCAATGATAAAAGGTCGGCGATCTACGATTGGGAACTTCAAATCGCGTCTTGGGACGGTTCCCTCTCTATTCCGGAGGGAGTCAAAGTGGGAACTTACGACAGTTCGGCATATTTTCCACCCAACGTCTACGAAAAGTTAGAGCGTTAAACAGATGAAAAAGATACTTTTTTCATCGTACCACAATTATCTCGACCAAGGGAGCGGCGCGGCGATTTCCGCGCGCTCCCTTCTTCTCGATTTGGTCGGAAAAGGTTGGAGCGCGCGAACGATAACCGGTTCTTTTTTTGACGACCCTCGATTTGCGAGAGGCGATTTCTACGCGACCCTGAAAAAACGCGGACTTCTCGTCGACGCGAAAAGAACGACAGCGCGGGTCAACGATCAAAAAGTCGACTTCGATTTGCTTCAGTTTGACGACTTCGGGGTTTCGTCCAAGGTCTTTCTCGCGCCCGACGCTTTCGCGCCTAATCGTCCCTGCAACTACATTTCGAGAGCGACGGGACTCGCTTTTCTAAAACTTTTCGTCGACGAAATTCGCGCGTTTCGACCCGACTACTACCTGACTTACGGAGGGTATTGGGCGGCGCGATTGGCGGCTCGCGCGGCTCGGAGAGAAAACGTTAAAAACGTCTTTTACCTCTGCAACTTCGCGTACGACGACAAGGATTTGTTCAAAGAATTCGATTCGATTATTGTTCCCTCAGAATTTTCGCGAGCGTTTTACCAAAAGCGTCTCGGAATCGAGTCTCGCGTCGTTCCTTCCCTTATCGACGAGTCCAAAATCGTCGCGTCCCACAATACAGAGAAGTACTTGACGTTCGTTAATCCGGCGCTCGAAAAGGGGCTCTACTTCTTCGCTGGAATCGCGAGGGAACTGGCTAGAATTCGTCCGGACGTCCCGGTTCTCATTGTCGAAGGACGTTCTAAAATAACGTCTAGATCCTATTTAGAGGTCGCGGGAATGTTGCCAAACGTTTCCGTAATGAACGTCTCGCTCGACCCGAGAAATATCTATTCTCAAACGCGAGTTCTCCTCGTTCCGTCGCTCTGGCGCGAGTCTTTTGGTCGTGTTGTCGTCGAGGCGGCGATGAACGGGATCCCCGTCGTTTGCTCGGATCGAGGAGCGCTTCCCGAGGTCGCGACGGACAAGAGTTGCGTCCTCTCGATCCCGAGTCGATTTACTCCAAACTCGCAAATTGTTCCCGATCAAGAGGAAGTCGCCCCTTGGGTGGAAAAAATTATTGAATTGTGGGACAATCAAGAACTTAGACGCGAAATTGGAAGAAGATCACGCATCGCTTCGCAACGGTTTAGAAGCGCGTCGGTATCGGAACAAACGGAGTCGTTCTTTCTAGAGCTCGCGGGGAAGTCGGACGCGCGCAAGAAACCGACGTTTTAACGGAAACAAACGAACGGAGTAATTCGCGTCGATCGCGCGGATCGACGCGAGCCCCAAATCGCAAAGGTTCGCGCCCCCGAACGACGCGCTCAGCGCAAGTCGATGATCTTGACCTCGTTGACGTCGATCTCGCTCGGCAAATTCGGACGTCTCGGAGGCAAAGCCGACAAATCGGCACGACGGTCGTAGGTTCCAATGCGACCAGATCTGGGATTCCGGATCGTCGGCTCGGTCGCGACCAATTCGTACTCCAACTCCCAGTCGTAAATCGAAGAGCGCTTCGCGTTCGCCGCCGCGCAGAGCTCTTTTAACGCGGTTTCCGAGACGTTCGGGCAATTCTCGACCCTTACGCCTCTGAGCTTCCTCATACTCCCGAGGGCGGCAATCCCGGAGTCGGTAAGGGGCAACTTCTCGCCGCGCTTTCCGGCGATCACGAGATCGCGGAGACGCTCAAATCGGGTTATTCCGGAAATCGTCTCGTCTTTCAAAAGACACTCCGGAGGCGCGAACTCCATCAGCGGAAGAGACGCCAAGGGCAGAACCCCCTTCTCCGTCAACTGATCGCAACCGGTCATTTGCAGGATTTTAAGGGAGCGAATCTTCGCGATTTTGCGCGCCGACTTATCGGTCAACTTTGGGCAGTTCCGAACGCTCAGGCGCTTCAAATCGAGTCGCGAAAACTTCGAGAAGTCGGGGTTTTCGAGCCTCGGGCAACCGTCGAGCACGAGGCGGCGCAAATTCGGAAGGCTAGCGAGCAGTTCGACCCCGGCGTCGGTGATATTTTGGCATTGGACCAAGTAAACCGCCGCGACGTCCTCGCGATTTACCAAACTCTTGAGGTCGGCGTCGGTAACGAAGGCGCGCTGAAAGACGATCGCCTTGCGATTGGAAAGCTCCTTCCAATGGCTCGTTTCCCCTTCGATAAACGCGTAATCGCGGTCGTTGTCGTCGATCGTTTCGTAAGCTGCGTCGAGCGGCTTGGCGACGCAAACCAAATAAACGAGCCGCCCCACCGCGAGCGTCGTCGCCAATCCGACCAGAAACAGGAGGAAACCGATTCCCCTGGCGCTCCATTTCCAGCAGACGCGCCCGAGGCTCGGCTTCTTTTTCGCGGCGCCCTCGGCTTCGGGGGTTATTTCGGTCGACGAATTCGCGACGTCGGCTTTGTTTTCCAATTCATTCGTCATTGCAAAGTCCCCTCTCATTTTTGAGCAAGTTCTCTTCCGGCGACCAAAATCGCCCGTTTGGCGCCAAACGGGCGCAACGTCTCGTTCGTCTCAACGGTATCTGAAAAACGCGAGCGCTCCGAGGAGCGCGAGCGTCGTCGTCCCGACGATAACCATCGCGTAATAGAAGATCCAAAACCCGATTTTAAAAAACGCTCCGATCGTCGAGCGAGTTTTCTTTGAAGAATCGTCGGGCATTGCGAAACCTCTGCGGCGACCGCTCGCGCGATCTCTCTCAAATCAACGTTTCGCCGCGATTATCAAGGTCGACGGCGAAGGGACGCGCCCCGGAACCCCATTGTACCGCAAGTTCGCGCGCGGTTCAATAGACCTCGAGCATTGAGTCCCAAAAATATTGAAATATTCCCTAAAAGGCCAACGATTCTCGGGGTTCTAGTCGTCTAAACCGAAACAAAAAACGCCCCCGGCTCGGAGCCGAGGGCGCCGTTTCTATTGTCGAAAAGCGAATCGATTTCAGGTCAAGCTCGCGTTAATGAATTCGACCGGCCATTCAACGCGCTAGTGGGGCACGTTGGTCTCGGGCGGAACTTGCCAATCGTGAATGCCGTTCGTTCGGTAATCCTTGGTCTCCGAGTCGCGAAGCGCTTGGCGAAGGTGGCGATTAAACGCGTCGCCATAGGAAGATCCGCGATATCTGGTTCCCCAAGTCCAATTCGAGCCAACGACTAGAATATTGCGCATACCGTCCCCGTAGAAGGTGTGCCACGTCGTGCAGAGGATTCCGAACGCGCCCTTGTCGCGAACGTTGGCGGAGAGGCTGCGAATCCCCTCCAATTGATTCCAAGGACACGAGATCACGTCGAATCCGGCGTTCATAAAGTAGGTAGTCGTCGGCCATTCCTCGTTCTCTTTCGGTTTGCCGTACTGCCAATCGCAAATAAGAATATCTTTGGGGAGCTTATCGATCAGCCCGCGCGTTTTCTGGTTCCCTCCGACGACGTACCCTTGGAAGTCTTTCGACTCGATCAGCATATCGTGCCACATCATAATCCGGCAATCGCGCTCTTTGAACAGATCGCGGAAATAGACGATCCAATCGGCGAGCGCGTCGACGTACCCGCCTTTGCGCCGCGAGAGAAAGCTCGTCCCGGCGGAATACGCCTCGTCGCAGCCGATATGGAAATAGCGGGGGCGATCGAACGTTTCGTAAAGTTCCAAGACGCATTTGGTAAGAAGCTCGCGCGTCGCGGGGTTGCGGACGTTCCAGGTCCATCCGTCCGGTTCAAAGAGCGGCTCCATTTCCGGGTGGAAGTCAAGAATCGTATGTTTCGCGGAGGCGCCGCGAGCGCCGGGGGCGTGCCCGAAGAGGTTCATTTGCGGAACGAGCTCGACCCCAAGGGTTTTGGCGAGCGCGACGAGCCTTCGAACCTCCGCTTTGTCGACGCGGAACTCGTCCCAGCACAAGGCGTCGCTCGCCTCAAACGGGAAAACGCCCCAAAATTCGAGCACGATTACGTTGAATTTATAGTAGGCGGCGATTCGAATCGAGCGCTCGATCATATCGAGCCGAGTCTCGGGGAACCAGCACAAATGCAGCCCGCGAAACGCCATTTTAGGCGCGTCCGAAATCTCGAACTCCGGGACGAAATAGCGCGAGGTCGCGATCGAATCGGTCGCGGAGAACGTCTCCGTTAGCTGGAGCAACGTCTTAAAGGCGTCGCGGAATCCCGATAAATCGGAGGCGGCGACGATAAGCGTCCCCGCCGACTCGTTCCGGCGCGCGATCGTCTCCTCGGGAGTCGCGTCTTTCGACTCGCTTTGATCGCGGACGCCGAGGCACTGGTAGCCGTTCGTTCGCTTGAAGAGGGCGTCGTCGCTCGCGAGCTTCTTGGCGAACTCGACCTCGTCGGTCGTTCGCGCGGGGTCGCTCTCGATCTCTTTCGTCAGTTCGTCGACCGATTTGAGGTCGAATTTAAGCTCGACGGCAAAGTCCTTCGAAGCGCGCGCGCGAACCTCTTCGAGCCCCGACTTAAACGCGTCGTCGAGCTCGGCGCCGTTCGGGAGAACGAGGGTGAGGCGGAGATTGTCGTTGAAGACGACGACGCCTCGACCGTAGCGAGTCTCGGTCGGGGCGGGGATCAATCGGGTATCGTAGACGGCGACTTCGTTGGCGTCGGTCGGCTCGAAAGCGCGGATTTCCGAAGTCGCGAGGAGCGCCAAGGCGACAAAGGCCAGTAAGCCCAATAGCGTTTTTTTCATATCTTGTCTTTCTTCTTTGCTTTGCGTTGCGCCGGTTGTCAAACAAACGATCTTATCCGTCGGGACTCGGAGCGCGGCGGCTTGTCCCGACGTTCGCGGGAAAAACGCCTACTTTAAGTTCGCTTTAAAGAATTCGGTTATCTTGTCGAACGGAATAACGTCGAGGTTGTCGTACAGATCGACGTGCGAGGCGCCGGGGATAATAAGGAGTTCTTTATTGTCGCCCTGGAGGCGCTTGAAGGCGTCGCGGCTGAAATAGCAAGAATGCGCTTTCTCGCCGTGAATCATTAAAACCGCGCTTTGGATTTCGTCGCTATAGCGCAAAATAGGCATGTTCAAGAACGAGAGGGACGAAGTAACGTTCCAACCGTCGTTCGAATTTAGCGAGCGCGGATGATACCCGCGCTCGGTCTTATAGTAGGCAAAGTAATCTTTCATAAACTGCGGGGCGTCGTCGGGCAGAACGTCCGGGACGCCTCCGGCGCGCTCGTATTCGCCGGACTTGTAATCGGCGGTTCGTTGAGCGTTGAGCGCGACTCGTTTTTCTCGTCTAGCCTCGGGCGAGTCCTCCGAATCGAAGTATCCGTTCGCGGTAACTCGCGTCATGTCGTACATTGTCGAGGCGACGGTCGCCTTGATTCGCGTATCGATCGCGGCGGCGTTGAGCGCCATTCCGCCCCAACCGCAAATCCCGACAATCCCGATTCTCTCCGGATCGACGTTTTCCTGAACGGACAGAAAATCGACCGCCGCTTGGAAGTCCTCGGTGTTGACGTCGGGGGACGCAACGCAGCGAGGAGTTCCTCCGCTTTCGCCGGTATAGGACGGGTCGAAGGCGATCGTTAAAAAGCCGCGCTCCGCGAGCGTTTGAGCGTACAAACCGGAAGCCTGCTCCTTCACGGCGCCAAAGGGACCGCACACCGCGATCGCGGCCAGTTTGCCCGAATAGCCCTTCGGCTCGTAAAGATCGGCCGCCAACGTTATTCCGTACCGATTGCGAAACGTTGTCTTGCGGTGATTTACCTTATCGCTCTTGGGAAAGGTCTTGTCCCACTCTTGGGTCAAAGTTAATTTCTCTTCCAAAACGGTTTTCTCCTTTTCGGCTCCGAAAACTGTTTCCCGCGCGCAAATCGTCGCGGCGCAAAGGACGACGAACCAAACGAGGTTCGCCCATCGAGTCTTGTGGGTCATTGCGACGGTCCTTCCTTTTCTAGCCGCGCTTCGACGGAGAACGCCTCGTCGTCGCGGCTCTTTCCACACATTGTATCAATTATCAACTATTGTGCAACTAATATTTTACGCGCAACCCCTCTTTTCAAAAAAATTTTTGGCGCCATAATGTCTCGACCGTTCGTTCGAGGCGCGGTCGACGCGTCGCGACGAGGCAAGTCAATCGGCGTTCTCGCGTTTCGCTCGCGGAGTTTGGAACGCGATCAACGAAGGGAGGTATCGGCAATGCTCTCCGGCGCTTGGTTTCTCGTTGTCTTTATCTTGGTCATCGGGCTGATGGTCGCGGCGATCGCCTTTTTGCGAATTCACCCGTTTACGTCGATCATCTCGACGGCGTTTCTTCTAGGGCTCCTGTGCGTTCCCTTGGACGAGGTCGTGGAAGTCGTTACCGGCGGTTTCGGGTCGACGTTTGGGACGATCGGGCTCATCGTGCTCATCGGCTCGCTCATCGGGGTGATCCTCGAGCGAACCGGGGCGGCGCTCAGAATGAGCGACAGCGTGATACGGATCGTGGGTCGCAAACACCCCGACGCGGGGCTCGCCATTATGGGCTGGATCGCGTCGATCGCGATCTTCTGCGACTCGGGGTTCGTTATTCTCGATCCGGTGCGCCGAGCGATCGTGAAGCGGCTTCACTATTCCTCCGTTTCCACGACGGTAGCGCTGGCGACGGGGCTTTTCATCTCGCACTGCCTGATACCTCCGACGCCCGGTCCGGTCGCGGCGGCTGGAATCCTGGGGCTGGAGAACCATATGCTGACGATTATGTTCTACGGGGCGATCGTCTCGATCCCGGCGCTGGTCGTCGCCTGCCACTTCGCGCGCTTTATCGGGAAATACGTCAAAGACAAGCGCGAACAAAACATGGACGAAAACGAAGCGGTTAAGACTTACGAGGAATTGGTCGCGTCCTACGGAAGGCTGCCCGGCGCGGCGCTCAGTTTCGCGCCGATCGTCCTCCCGTTGATTCTGATGGCGGTTTCGTCCTTTTGCTCGATGGCGCGTTTCGATATTCCGTTGATCGCCTTCCTCGGCAAGCCGGTGATCGCGATCTCGGTCGGATTCCTCGCGAGCCTCGAGCTATTGATCCAAACGGATAAAATGAAGGAGCTTTACAAACTGACGAACGACTCCCTGCAAGTCGCCGCGCCGATTCTCTTTATCACGGGAGCGGGCGGAGCGCTCGGGGCGGTCGTCGGCAGAAGCCCCCTAATTCCGTTTTTCACCGCGCACGCCAACGTTCTTCAGTCGCTCGGATTCCTCTTCCCGTTCCTCTTCGCGGCGATTTTGAAGACGGCGCAAGGATCCAGCACCGTCGCGATCACCACGACGGCGGGGGTCGTCGGACCGTTGCTCGGAACCCTGGGATTCGACACGCCGGAACTCCAAGCGCTGGCCGTAACCGCGATGGGAGCGGGGGCGATGACCGTTTCGCACGTCAACGACTCCTACTTCTGGGTCGTGCTCAACTTCGGGGAATTGACGAAGACGATCGACGGGTACAAGACGCACGTTTTGTCAACGCTGCTCGTCGGCTTAACGTCGATTATTACGGTGATTATACTCGGTCAGTTCGTATAGCTTCGGGAGAGTTAAGCGCGATGGAAGTCTTCGTTCCTCAAACCGTTTCCCTTTGGCGCGACGTCGAGCGAATCGTTTCCGACGCGCTGCGCGACGCCTCCCCCGACGCCGCGGTTCGTCGCGCGATCGACGAGCTTCCCTATCCCGAGGGCAAGCTCGTTTTGGTCGCGATCGGGAAAGCCGCTTGGCAAATGGCGGCGTCGGCGCTCGACGCGCTGGGGGATCGGGTCGACGACGGGATCGTTATTACCAAGCGAGGATGCGCCGAAGGTCCGCTCGGGAAATTGACGATTTGCGAGGCGGGGCACCCCGTGCCGGACCAAGCGTCGTACGACGCGACCGAGGAGGCGATTCGGCTCGTCGAGCCGCTCGGCGAGAAGGACGTCGTTCTGTTTCTCGTCTCCGGGGGCGGCTCGGCGCTCTTTGAAAAACCGACGATTCCCCCCGAGGAAATCGCGGCGCTGACCGAGCGGCTCCTCGCTTGCGGCGCGAGTATCGTCGAAATCAACGCCTTGCGCAAGCGGCTCTCGGCGGTCAAAGGAGGGCGGTTCGCGGAGATATGCGCCCCAGCGAGGGTTTTTTCGATTCTTTTGTCCGATATCGTCGGGGATCCGCTCGATATGATCGCCTCCGGTCCCGCATATCCCGACGCGTCGACTTGCGAACAAGCGGCGCGAATCGTCGAGAAATACCGGCTCGACCTCTCGGAACGCGCGCGAAAACAACTGGCGATCGAGACTCCGAAGAAGTTGGACAACGTTGAAACCCGCGCGACCGGCTCGGTGAAATATCTCTGCCAAAGCGCCGCGAGCTCTTGCGAGAAACTCGGCTATTTCCCGGTCCTTCTCACCGATCGGCTCTCCTGCGAGGCGCGCGAGGCGGGGAGTTTTCTCGCCTCGATCGTTCGGACGAGCGCCGAGACGCCTCGGTCGCTCGCGTTTATCGTCGGCGGCGAGCCGGTCGTTCATTTGACGGGCAAAGGGCTCGGGGGACGAGCGCAAGAGCTCGTTTTAAGCGCGGCGCGAGAAATCGCGGGGTTGGAGAACGTCGCGCTCTTTTCGTTCGGCTCGGACGGCACGGACGGTCCGACCGACGCGGCGGGGGCGGTTTGCGACGGAGAAAGCGCCGAGAAGTTGGAAAAGCTCGGGTTCGATATTTTCGAGACGCTGCGCGACAACGATTCCCATCGCGCCTTGAAGGCGATCGACACGCTAATCAAAACCGGTCCGACCGGGACGAACGTCAACGACCTAACGTGCGCGCTGATCAAGCGCTAGCGGGGCGCGGGACGCGTCGGTTTCGAACCCGATTCGCCAATAAAAAAAACGCCGAACCGCCGTCTCGGTTTCGACGTTTTTCGCAAGGAAAATCCTTTTCGCGCAAAGGGTTCGCTCAGCTCGTCGGGTGAATTTCGGCGATGGAGCGGCCCAATTTTCGCTGCCCGCTCGAAGCGGACGAACTAACTCGTCTGCGGGTGGCCGAGGGGGTCTCGGCGTCCTCTTTGAGAAAAGCCATAATCTTATCGCGGGAAGCCTCCGGGTCGTGGGGAGCGCCCATCGTCTCCACGGCGTCGGAAACGCCCATCAAAACGGAGCGCTTTACGCCCTCGCGAATCCATTCGAAAAAGTTAAAGTCGGGCATTGTAACCTCTTGTTCGCGGGGCGAACCCCGCGGGAAAACCGACGCGAACGACCGTCGACCCTCCCTGGCGCCGACGCGGACATTTCGCTCAAACACGTCTCGCGGAGAGTACTCAATAACGCCCCGGGCGTCCAGAGCAATTTAGAAAAAACCGCAAAGAAACGGGAGGGAACCTACGGCGCCTCGGGGCTCGTTAGGGCGACCGCGCGGGGCAAAACGTCGATAATCGGAGCGCGAAAGACGAGGGCCGCTTGCGGGTCGAGGGCGGTCGGAGTCAAGTTGATCGAGACGAACGGAGCCCCCGCGTCGCAGTCGCGAGGGAGCCCCGCCGCCGGGTAGACTTGCAGCGAGGTCCCGACGACGAGCAACAGCCTCGCGTCCCACATCGCGCGACGCGCCTTCGCGAACTCTCCGGCGGGCAATTCCTCGCCGAAAAAGGTAACGTCGGGCTTCAACACTCCCCCGCACGCGCAGCGAGGGGCGCGACCCTCGCGCAAATCGGTCTCGAAATAGTCGCGCGCGTATCGCTTCTCGCACTCGAGGCACGACGCGGTTCGGAGGGTCCCGTGTATCTCGGCGACGTTGGTCGATCCCGCCGCGGAGTGCAAGCCGTCGACGTTCTGCGTGACGACGTCGACTTTCTTGCCCAGGCGGTTTTCCAAATTGGCGATCGCGAGATGCCCGGGATTGGGTCGCGCGTCGGCGATCTTGGCGTAGAACGAGGCGAAGGCGCGGTAGAACCGCTCGGGGTCGGCGCGAAAGGCGTCGATGGAGAACAGCTCCTCGGAGGTCGTTTGGTACAGCCCGGTCGAGGAGCGAAAGTCGGGAATCCCGCTATCGGTCGAAATGCCCGCGCCGGTGAGAAACGCGACGCGCCTCGCCGAGGACAGCAGTTTCGCCAGTTCCTCGACGCCCTCGTTGAAATCGGGTTCGTCCGGGGCAAAAAGTCGCACGGTCGGTCTCCTCGCGGCGCTCAAAGAAGGCGCTCAAAAATCGTCGTCCTCGTCCAAATCGTCGTCTTCGGCGTCGAACTCTTCGCGCTCGAACTCCTCGTCCACCTCTTCGTCGTCGGAGTCGCGCAGGAAATCCTCGGTTCGCTCGTCGCTCCCGAATCCTCCGGTTCCGACGCGCTCGAATTCGTCGTCCAAGGACTCGCCGCCTCGGCGCCAGTTCGCCTCCTCTTCGTCGAGCCGCGCTTGTTCGTATTTGCGGCGAAAGTACTCGCGATCCTCGTCCTCGCGCGCCTGGCGCTCGGAAAGTTTCCTATCGAAGACGAAGTCGTCGTCCTCGTCGTCCCAGTCGGGCTCCTGCCCGGTCAAATTGGAGACGAGCGAGTGGGTCATCGCGTCGAAAATATCGGCTCGCGACAGGGATTCCCCTTCGGTCGTAAGTCGGTCGCACGTCTGCCAATAGATCACGTAACCGCGACGCCCGTCCTCAAATTTGAGCGCGGTGGCGGCGCTGGTCAAATCGAGGTAGAAAAAGTCGATTTCATAGCCGGTTAAGACGCGATCGGCGACGTACCGACGAATCTCGCGCTCCTCCATTTCCTCGTACTCGGCGCGCATCGTTCGGACAATGTCCTTCGCCGCTTGGTCGAGGTCGGCGGTCTTGGGCATAATCGAGAGGGACCAAAAGCTCCCCTCGGGGCAGTCGACCGTTATGCAGTAGGTTCCCTTGTCCCACGTTTCGGTTCGAGCGAACCAATTCTTCGGGTAGATGAAACGAACCCCTAAATCGTCGTATTCGGCGTATTTCTTTGCCATTGTCAGACCTCCCGATTCGCCCTTTCTTTCAAGACGTCCTCGACCGTTCGATTCTTCCCGACGACCTCGTCGATCAATTCGGGAACGACCGGGGAAATCACGCCGTTTTCGGTAACGATTCCCGCAATCAGCTCCGCTGGCGTCACGTCGAAGGCGGGGTTGTAAACGTCGACGCCCTCGGGCGCGGACTGGCGCCCTTGGAAAAACCGGAGCTCGTTCGGGTCGCGCTCCTCGATGGGAATTCCGGCCCCGGTTTCGAGCGTCAAATCGAACGTGGAGCGCGGGGCGACCACGTAAAACGGAACGTTGTGGGCTTTGGCGCACAAGGCGACCATATAGGTCCCGATTTTGTTCGCCGTATCGCCGTTGCGGGCGATTCGGTCGGCGCCGACGAACACTCCGTCGATTTTCCCTTGGCGCATGACGACCGCCGCCATCGAGTCGCCAATGACGGTAACGTCGACGCCGTTCTCGCGAAGCTCCCAAGCCGTGAGGCGCGAGCCCTGCAAGAGGGGACGGGTTTCGTCGGAATAGACGCGAATCTTCTTGCCGTCCTCTTCGGTCGCCCAATAAAAGACGGCGAGGGCGGTGCCGTACTCGGCGGTCGCGAGGCCCCCGGCGTTGCAGTGCGTGAGGTACGCCCCCCCGTCTTTGACGAGCGCGGCGCCGTATCGCCCCATGCGGCGGCACAGCTCGACGTCCTCCTCGCGGATCGCGTCCGCCTCGGCGAGCAAGTCGAGCGCGATTTCCTCGACCGATTTCGCCCCTCGAAGCGACTCGCCCTTCGCCTTCATTCGGTCGAGCGCCCAGAACAGATTGACGGCGGTCGGGCGACTCGTCGCCAAATAGGCGGTCGTCTCGGAAAGGCGCGCGAAAAATTCGTCCTCGGTCGGAATTCGACGCGTCCCGTCGACGTCGTAGAAAACCGTCTGCAACCCGACGCAGGTCCCGTAGGCGGCGGCGATTCCGATCGCGGGCGCGCCTCGAACGCGCAACATTTTAATCCCCTCCCAAACCGACTCGATCGTTCGACAGTCGATCCGTCTCAATTCGGTCGGCAATAGGGTCTGGTCCAGCATCTCCAAGTGGCCGCGAACGAAGGCGTCGATCGGCGCCGACGCTTTCGAGGGCGTTTTCCATGCCAACGAACGAAGTTTGTGAGTCGCGCTCATTTTCGACGCCTTTCTTCCGAGTTTCGACAGCGTTGCAAACCAACCGAGGCTTCTCGCCTCGACCCTATCCATTATACCGACGAAAAAATCGGAGCGCAACAAAATTCTTCGAGTCCTCGAAACGCGAGATTCGAGAGCTCAAGTATCGAGTCGCGAAGGACGATAATAACGATTAAGCCGAATTTTCGGCAAATCCAACCGATTAGCGATAAGGAACGAAACGTTGTCGACGCAACCGCAAAGAACGCGAGACGACTCGGAAAACCCGCGCGAGAAAAAGCTCGAGCGCGGGTTCGGGGAGTCCGCGCCCTTGTCGCGCTACCTCGACGCGGGAATCCCCGAAGAGGAGCGGGACGGTTGGATCTTCTTCGAGTCGGCGACCGAGCGGGAGCCGGAGCGGGTCGGAGGCGCCGACGCGCTCTCGGCGCTCAAACGAATTAAGGATTTTCTCGCGAACGATTCGGCGCGAGAAAACCGCGCCGTCGCGTCCGAAACCGGTTCCTCGGACTATCGGGCCGCGTACCCGTTCTACGACGATTCCCAGGCGCCCCCCGCGACGGAAATCGCGAAACCCGAAGCTCCCGAGCGCGAGCGCGTTTCCGCGACCGAGGAAACGAAGCCCGCCGCAAGCGGAACGAGGGAAGCGCCGAGCGAGACCGAGAGCGCGAAGCCGACGGAAACGGAACGAGAGGGGAATTTGTCCGAAGAAATCGCGGAGTTTGCAGAACCGAGCGCCGAAAGGGACGTCGAATTAGTCGAGGTCGCCGAGTCGGCGCGCGAGCCGGAGTTCGAGCCCGCCCCGACGCTCGTTTTCGACGCGGTCGAGTTCGCGCCCGAGGCGTCGAGCGCGCTGGCGAGGGTCGCCAAGGAAGCGCGAGAGCCCGCGAAAATCGCGCCGAGCGACGTTCGCCGCGATCGTCCGCGCGATTCGCGTTTCGCGATCTTCCAGCGATTCGTCAAGCTCGTCTTGGACGAGCGCGGGGCCGAAATCGCGCCGGAGTCCAAACCGGGTCCCGAGCCGATCCGTCCGACTCGCGCGGCGAGTCCCGCGTCGTCGGAGTCCGATTTAGGCGGGTCGGTCGTTTACGCGATCGCCCCCGTTTTTCCGGAGTCCGATCTTTACTGTTCGTTCGATTCGACGTCCGCCCTCGGCGCCGAACGTTAACCGCGCGGCGCGGGTTCGCGCCGCCAATACCCGAGCGCTCTATGTCGATTCTCTTTGCGCAGTTGGCGATCTTCGCCGGTCTCGTGTCGTTTCTAACGTGTCTTTTCGTCAAGAAATACGGGGCCAAGTTCGGCTTGATCGACAAGCCGGGTCATCGCAAAATCCACGTCGTCCCGATCCCGACGGGGGGCGGGTTGGGAATCTGGTTCGGAACGCTTTTGCCGTTCGCGCTCTTGACGGTCGTCGCGCTCGGGTATTCTCCGGAAACCGGAGCGGTTTTCGGGATTCCGGCCTCTCGTTTTCCCGAGTTTGTCGCGACGCATATCGGCGGAGTCGCGTCGCGCCTAGATCGGCTCTGGACGCTACTGGGACTCGGCTCGATCCTAGTGGTTCTCGGAACGTTGGACGATCGCAAGGGGCTTCCTTGGCAAACGCGTTTGGGGGTCGAGTTTCTCGTGGCGATCGCGGCGGTCGCTTGCGGGTGGCGCGCGACGTTCTTCGTCGAGTATCCTTGGATCACTTGGATCGTCAGCGTCTTTTGGATCGTCGGGTTGATCAATTCGTTCAATATGCTCGACAATATGGACGCGCTTTCGGGGGGAGTCGCGACGATCTGCGCGCTGTTCCTCGCGGCGGTGGCGTTTCTCTTCGCGCCGAACCCGATCTCGGGGGAACCGCAGTATTTCTTGGGGGGATTTCTCGTCGCGCTCGCGGGGGCGATTCTCGGATTCCTCGCGCTCAATCGTCCTCCCGCCAAGATGTTTATGGGAGACGGCGGAGCATATTTTATCGGCTTTCTTCTCGCGACGACGACGCTCTCGATCACGTTCGTCGGCGAGTCGACGCCCAAAACCGCGATTTTCGTCCCGATTTGCGTTCTCGCGACGCCTTTGTACGACACGATTAGCGTCGTGATCGTGAGGCTCCATCACCATAAAAGCCCCTTCGAGGGGGACAAGAACCACTACTCGCACCGTCTCGTCGCGCTCGGGCTCTCCAAGACTCAAGCGGTCGCGACGATTTATCTGACGACCGCGATCTGCGCGACGGGGGCGCTTTACTTGTATCAAGTCGGATTCGGATTCGCGCTGCTGGTCTTCGTTCAAACGGCGCTGATCCTCTCGCTCGTCGCGATTCTCGAATTCGCGGCGCGCAAAAAGATTCGAGAAATGTCCGAGTCGGAAAAGCTCGACGAAAAGGGGAGCGAAAAGAGCGACTCCAAAGATTAGCCTCAACTAATTCTAAACAAGAAGCGCGAAATTCATCGCGAAAAAGCGAGCGCGGCGCGCGGCCCGAGCCTCTTCAAAATCTCTCCGGGGGGGAGCGGTTAGGAGACGTCCGCTCGCCCCCCGGTCAGAGAGCGCAAGAAAGAATCGACCGGTCGAAGCCCCGAAGGACCAAAACCGCCGGCGACGTCAGGCGAACCTTATAGCCTTCCGTCGACGCTCGCATCTTACCATAGGAAAATTTTCTTGCAATAGGAAAAGTTAGATTTTTCTAACTTTTTTATAAAAAATATTCGATTTGGTATCAAAACGTCGCAAAAACGCGAGTCAACGGTATATTTTTATCTTGGTTTTGTTCGCGACGAGTCGGAATCGACAAAAAGGGCGCAAGAAATAGGCGCGAGCGGAAACGTCCAAAGGGGGGCGCCGCATTGTCTTCGAGAGCCGCGTCCCAACCAATCGAAGCCTTTGGAGGACAACGCGCAATGAAACGCTCTTTATCGCCAACTCAAATCCTCGCGGCGCTCGTCGCGCTCGTCCTGACGGCGGCGATCAATCCCGTCCCCGTCTCGGCGCAGGGGTTCCTGATCGAACCCGCGAACCCTCATAGTTTGCCGCGCTGGGTCCGCCGACCGATCGTCGCGCCCCCGACCGCGCCGACCCCCTACGCGATTCAATCGTTGGAAGTCGACGCGACGATCAACGGAGGGGTCGCGAAAGTCGACGTCTCACAAACGTTCAAAAACGAGGGCTCCTCGACGATCGAAACCGCGTTCGTCTTTCCCCTGCCCTACGACGGCGCCATCGAAGCGATGACGCTTTTGGTCAACGGAAAAGAGTACCCCGCGAAACTCCTCGACGCCAAAGAGGCGAGGAGCGCCTACGAGGCGATCGTTAGGAAAAACCGCGACCCCGCGCTGCTCGAATGGATTGGAACCGGAATGTTCCAAACGAGCGTCTTCCCGATTCCCGCCGGGGAAACGCGAACCGTGACGATTAGCTACTCGCAACTCCTGCGAACCGGCGACGGGCTCGTCGAGTTCCTTTTCCCGACCGGGTGCGCGAAGTACACGTCCAAACCGATCGGCAAGACGTCGTTCAACGTTACGATCGTCGGGGATTCCGAGATCAAAAACGTCTATTCCCCCGCGCACGACTTGAAAATCGATCGCAACGGCAAGAACGTCGTTAAAGCGAGCGTCGTCCTGGAAAACAAGGATCCGGGGGCCGATTTCCGGCTCTTCTTCGACCAGAGCGCCGACGAGCTGACCGCGAAAGTGCAGTCCTATCGTCCCGACGACTCGAAAGACGGATTTTTCTTGATGTTGGCGTCCCCTAAAATCGAGGACGACGAGAAGACGCCCCTTCCAAAAACGATTATTCTCACCCTCGACGTCTCCGGCAGTATGATGGGCAAGAAAATCGAACAGGCGCGCGACTCGCTCAAATACGTCCTCGAGCGCCTTCGCGACGGCGACAAATTCAATATCGTTCTCTTCTCCAACGACGCGCGACTGTACAAGCCCGAGCTTCAAGTCGCCTCGCCGGAAACGCGCGCCGAGGCGCTCGCCTACGCGTCGGCGGTTCGAGCGACCGGGGGAACCGATATCGAGGACGCGCTCAAAGTTTCGTTCGCGCAGTTCGATCAAGACGATTCCGCCAATCCGAAATATTTCGTCTTCCTAAGCGACGGCGAGCCGACCGTTAAAGAACGGAACGAAATGAAGCTGGCGGAGCTCGCGCGGACGGAAAACAAAACGAAGGCGCGCGTCTTTACCTTCGGGGTCGGGCACGACGTCCACTCGCGACTCCTAGACCGCTTCGTTCGCGACGGACGCGGAAGCGGCGAGTACGTCAAGCCGGAAGAAAACATCGAGGATCGCGTCTCCAAGTTGTACTCGAGGATCGAAACCCCCGTTTTCTCCGACGTCTCCTTCGAATTCGTCTTAAAAGACAATCCCGACGAAAAGTATTTCACCAACTTGGTCTATCCGTCCGACAAGACCGACGTCTTCGCCGGAGAGCAATTGGTCGTCGTCGGGCGCTATTCCAAGCCGGGCGCGATTAAGATGATCGCGAGCGGCAAAGTCGGGGAAAAAGACGTCAAATTCGAGTTCGACGGGGAGCTGACCGCCAAGAGCCCCGACTCGTCCTATTCGTACGTCGAGCGACTTTGGGCGGTTCGACGCGTCGGGGAAATCGTCGACCAACTCGACCTCAACGGCGAGAACAAGGAACTCCTCGACGAGCTTCTCAATCTGGCGAAAGAGCACGGAATCCTCACGCCGTACACGTCGTTCCTCGCGGACGACTCGGTCGCGCTCAACGACAATATGTCCAACGCGAGAATCGTCGCGTCGAACGTTGGAACGATGCAGGCGCGGACGTCCGACGCGTCCGGGTTCGCGCAGCGCTCGCTCAAACAGAACTATCGCTCGACCCAATCGCTCGCCTCGCTCGACGATTCCGCTAGCGAAAGCATGGAGCTCGCGATGAGCGCCGCGCCGGGGCCCGTCGCGACGATGGGCGGCGGAATGGGCTCGATGGGCGGCGGAATGGGCTCGACGAGCGGAAGCGGAATGACCGGAGGTCGAGCGCTCCTCGTTCCCAGAAGCGCGGCAAAGCGCGCGCCGGGAACTATGAGCGCGCCGAGCGCGGTTCCGGAAACGAAACCAATCGACGCGATTCGCAAAATCGCCGGAAAAACGTTCTATTTCAAAGAGGGTCGTTGGATCGACGCGTCGATCGACGAGGAAATGGAAAAGAATCAAAAGCCGATCGAGGTCGCTCAATTCGGCGACAAGTACTTCGAGCTCGTTGGCGCCAACGGCAGAGAGTTCTCGCAGTATCTCGTGTTCTCCGAGCCGGTTACGCTCAACTACAACGGGCAAATCTACAAAATCGACCCGCAGAAGTAGCCGCTAAACGCGCCGTCGCTTAACAAAAACGGAGTCGCGGACATAAGCCCGTCGACTCCGTTTTCTTTATTGCCGTATCAAAAATCCGGAGGCGCCGAAAGCGCCCGCGATTAAGCGAAGTACTCCGTCGCGTTCTTAAAGATTTGCAAACCGTCCCCGACGCGAGTCGCGAAATCGGGGTCGTCTCGGAATCGGGTCCAGTCGGGTCGCTGGGTCTTGTCGACGTGGCGCTCGGGGTGGGGCATCAGCCCGAAGACGCGCCCGGTCTCGTCGCAGGCCCCCGCGACGTCGCGCGCCGCGCCGTTGGGGTTGTCGCTCGGGACGTATCGGAGGGCGAGGCGCCCTTGGGCTTCCAACGCGTCGAGAACGCTCTCGTCGCGCGCCATAAATTTCCCTTCGGCGTGCGCGACCGGCAAGTACATTTTCTCGATCCCCTTGAGGAAAACGCACTTGTCGCTCTTAACTTCCAATCGCGCCCAGCGATCGGTATAGACGCCGGACTTGTTCCACGTAAGGGTGACGGGGGCGCCCTTGTCGTCGTCGGCGACGAGAATTCCGGACTTGATCAGGATTTGGAACCCGTTGCACACGCCGAGGATAAGTTTCCCGTCGTCGCGGAACTTGCGAATCGCGTCGACGAGGTTGACGCGAATTTTCGTCGCCATCACGCGCCCGGCGGCAATGTCGTCGCCGTAGCTAAACCCGCCGGGGAAACACAAAATTTGAAAGCGCTCCAAAAGAGCGGGGTTTTCCAAGACGCGATTGACGTGAACGCGCTCGGTCGTCGCGCCCGCCAATTCGAACGCGTAGGCGGTTTCCAAATCGCAGTTCGTGCCGGGAGCTCGCAAAATTAATACGTTAGGTTTCATTGTGTCGTTTCGTTAGCGCTCGTATATTGTTGCGTTGGTCAAGCCCGGGAACCGCGATCCCCGGGCTTCTCGTGTTCGTTTCAGTCGACTTCGCCGCCCAGATCGAGGGGCTTTTGCCACCGGCGCTTGAGATCCGCCAAATCGGCGTCGATCGCGGCGCCTCCGGCGGAGCCTTTGATCGTCAAACGCGGTTCCTCGACGACCTTTCCGATCGCGACGAACGGGGCCCCCGCGTCGGTCAAAATCTTCTCGAAAGCCTCCGCGTTCTTTTCCGCGACCTCGACGATAAATCGCGAGTTCGATTCGGAGAACAATTTAACGCAGTCGGCGACGTCGTCCACGCCGGGCAAGGAGCCGAGCGAGCCGGATTCGCTCGCGAGCTCGACCGCGGCCAAGTCGACCTCGGCGCCAAAGCCTCCGGCGAACGCGGACTCGGCGAGCGCGACCGCGAGCCCACCCTCGCTCAAATCGTGCGCGGCGCTAATAAGCCGCGCTTGGGTCGCCGCGTAAATCGCGTTGTAAATTCGTTTGGCGAGCGGAACGTCGACCGTCGGGACTTGCCCGCCGACCCAGTTGCGAACCAGGGACAGGTGCGAGCCGCCGAGCTCGTTTTTCGTGGTCCCGACCAAGTAGATCGCGTCGCCGGGCTTTTTAAGATCCATCGAGACGCAGGTCTCGACGTCGTCGACTTGCCCCATCGCGCTAATGAGCAGAGACGGAGGAATCGCGACCGCCTCGTCGCTCCCCTCGGGACGAAATTCGTTGTTCAGGGAGTCTTTGCCGCTAATAAACGGGGTTCCGAACTCGATCGAGGCTTCTCGGCAAGCCAAGGCGGCGCGGACGAGCGAGCCGAGAACTTCCGGTTTGTCCGACGCGCCCCAGCAGAAGTTGTCGAGAATGGAGATCGTATTGGGATTCGCGCCAACGGCGACGGCGTTGCGAATCGCCTCGTCGATCGCGGAGGTCGCCATGTGATACGTGTCGTAGTCTCCGTAGTTCGGGTTCATGCCGTTCGAGACGACGAGCCCTCGTCGCGAGGAGACCTTCGGGCGCAGAACCGCGGCGTCGCCGGGACCGTCGGACGCGACGCCCACCAGCGGCTTTAAGACGCTGCCGCCTTGGACTTCGTGGTCGTATTGGCGAATAATCCAATGCTTGCTGGCGACGTTGAGGGAGCCGAGAATCGCCTCCAAATCGAGCGCGGCGGCGGACTTGAACTCTTTTCCGCAAGATTGGGCGCGGGAAACCGCTTCGGAAGCGATCGTTCGCGCGGGCAATTCGACGCCCTCCGGGGCGACGGTAATGGGCGCGACGTCGGTCGGACGGTAAATCGCTTGTCGAACCGCGCGAGGTCGCCCTTTGTGCATAAACTTCATTTCCAGATCGGCGACGACCTTGCCGTCGTACTTCAAGACGAGCCGTCCGTTCGGTTTAAACTCGCCGAGGACGAACGCCTCGACGTCCTCGGAGTCGCAAAGCGCCTTGAGTTCCGGCCACTTGTCTTTCGGAACGGCGAAAACCATTCGCTCCTGCGCCTCGCTAATCCAGATCTCGGAATAGGAGAGCCCCTCGTATTTCAGGAGAGCGGCGCTCAAATCGACCTCGGCGCCGATATCCTCGCCCATTTCCCCGACCGCGCTGGAAAAACCGCCCGCGCCGCAGTCGGTCACCGCGTCGTACAGACCGCGATCGCGCGCCTCGAGCATAACGTCCAAGACGGTCTTCTCGGTGATCGCGTTCCCGATTTGCACGGCGCCGCCGGAGACGGTCTCGCTCTCGCTGGTCAACTCGACGCTGCTGAACGTGGCGCCGTGAATGCCGTCGCGCCCGGTGCGCCCGCCCATCGCGACGATTAAATCGTTGGGCTTCGGCTCTTTAAACGATTTGTCGACCGGTATCAACCCGACGTTCCCGCAGTAGACGAGCGGGTTGCCGAGATAGCGCTTGTCGAAATAGACCGCCCCGTTGACGGTGGGAATGCCCATGCGATTTCCGTAGTCGCGAACGCCGGCGACAACGCCCTTGACGACGCGTCGCGGGTGCAAGACGCCGTTGGGGACCTCGGAGGCGTCGAGCTTGGGGGGCGCGAAACAGAACACGTCGGTGTTGCAAACCGGCTTGGCGCCCATTCCGGTGCCCATCGGGTCGCGAATCACGCCGCCGATCCCGGTGTTCGCGCCGCCGTAAGGCTCGAGGGCGCTCGGGTGGTTGTGGGTTTCGACCTTAAAGCAGACGTTGTGCTCGTCGTCGAATTTGACGACGCCGGCGTTGTCGGAGAAGACGCTAACGCAAAAGTCGCTCTCGCCGAGGTTTTCGCGGATCTTGACCGTCGCGTCGAAGATCGTCTCTTTGAGCATGTTTTCGAAAAGGCGCTTCGTCCCGGTTCCGTCGTCGTACTCGATGACGCCGGCGAGGGTCTTGTGGCTGCAGTGCTCGCTCCAGGTCTGGGCGATCGTCTCGAGCTCGACGTCGGTCGGGTCGCGATCCAGTTTGACGAAATGTTCTTGAATCGTTCGCATCTCGAGGAGCGACAAGTACAGCCCCATGTCTTTGCTCAACGCGAGCAACTCGTCGTCGGAGAAGCGGCGAATCGGAACGACGATCAGCTCGAATTTGTACGAAGAACCGACTTGCAGCGTGTCGAAATCGAGCTTGCCGTAGGCGACTTGCTCGATCGCGTCGTTCGCGAGAAGCTTTCGCCCGAGGCGGCGCAACTCCTCGTCGCTCGCGCCGTCGATCCAGTATTTTTTAAAGGTTCGAACCGCTTCCGGAACGATTCCGAACTCTCTCGCGGATTTCAAGGCGGCGTCGGCGACCGCGTCGGTAACGCCGGGCTTGGGAATCGCGTAGACGATCTTGCCCTTGTCGCCTCTCAAGGAGAGATCGAGGGCGGGATCTCCGACTCGCCCGACGGTCGCGCGCTCGACGACCGGGTCGGCGAGCAATTTCTCGACGAGGGCGTCGATCTGTTCGCGGGTCAAGTCGCCCTGCGCGAGATAACCGCGCGCCGTCCCAAAGGTAAGGTTGGGGGAAAATCCCAGATCCAAGGCGTCGGCGGTCGCTTCGGCGGCGGCGACGTCGGGCAGTCCCGGCGCGGCAAAAATATCAACTTCCCAGAGCATCTCGTTTCTTCTTCGTTTCGCGTAAAAAGTTATAAATGGACTCGCTGTCGTCGTCGCTAAGGAACTTCTTCCAGCGAAGTATTTGTTTTTCCATACGCTCCAGCGCGTCGAGCACGGCGACTCGGTTCGCGCTGTAGATTTCCACCCACATGTCGGGACTGCTTCCGGACAGGCGCGTCACGTCGCGAAAACCGGTGCCCGTAAAGAGAAATTCGTCCAACGGAACCACGCTCATCGTCAAGACCGAGGCGAGGTTCGGCAGATGGCTCGTCCGACCCAGTATTTGGTCGTGCTCCTCCGCGGAGGTTTCCAGAACGCGCGCGCCAAGTTTGCTCCAAAAGACGCGCAGGCGGCGAATCATGTCGATATTTTCGCCCGCGATGCTGTGGGACGCCATCGTCGAGAAGTCGGACGGAATCGCGCGCATCGAGGCGAGCGCGTCTTGGCGCTCGTCGGCGGCGACCCAAGGGGCGAGGATCGTCAGCTTGTTGCGGAAAAGATCGGCGCGCGCGTTCTCGACCCCGGACTTGTCGCTGCCGGCGATCGGATGGGCGGGAATGAACGCGACGCGGGTTCCGTCGGGTAGGTCGCCGCTCGCGGAAAGCTCCCTGCCCGCTTTGGCGAAACCGCTCTTCGTGCTGCCAACGTCGGAGATAACGTAGTCTCGCCCGGCGAACCAAGGCTCGAACCGCGATTCCCAAAGCTCGCGCAGGGCGCGAATGTTCGTCTCGACCGGAAGGCAGAACCCGATCAAGGTGGGCTTGCCGGGGTCGCAAAGCTCGAGCGCCTCGCGCCAACTGGTCGCGCCGACGTCGATCGCTCCCAAGTCGACCGCGCGCTTCAGCTTCTCCGGGGACCTCCCCAGCCCGATCATCTTGCCGCCGCAACGCGCGATCTTCGCGGCCAACCCGACCGACCCGCCGAGCAAACCGACGCCGTAAATTATAGTTTGTTCGAACGTTTCCATTAACGCTTTACCTCCGCGCGAACGACGCGAGCGCGACCCGCGCCCGTTTCGCCAATTATACGCGAGGAAGCCGCCGCGTCAAGTTGCGACGTTTTCGGTCGAGCGCGCGAAACGACCTTTTCGTCCAAACGGGAAAAACGCGACTAGGAACGAACGGAAAAAGTTGTATAATACGCGCGCCGCAAGGCGAAACTCGAAGGAGAAGGTTTATGCAATCCCACAACCGCCAGAAGAAGATCGCGACGATCAACGATTTTTGCGGGTTCGGTCGCTGTTCCATCGCGGCGGCGCTCCCGATCATTTCGGCGCTAAAAATCCAGTGCTGCCCGTTCCCAACCGCGATTTTTTCGAATCACACGGGGTTTGCCAGCTACTTTTCCACGGATTTCACCGAGCATTTCGACGCCTATATGGACGAATGGAAAAAGCTGGATCTGCGGTTTAACGGGATTCTAACGGGCTATCTTGGCTCTCCGGAACAAATCGCGCGCGTTCGACGATTTTTCGATCTGTTTTACGACGACCAAACGATCGCGGTCGTCGACCCCGTGATGGGCGATTACGGCAAATTGTACTCTAATTTTTCCCCCGATTTGGCGAACAATCTTTCGTCGCTATTGCCGCTCGCCGACGCGATCACCCCGAATTTAACCGAGGCGTGCGTTCTGGCGCGCGCGCCGTATCGCCCCGAAATGAGCGACGAGGAAATTTTCGCGCTGTGCGAGGCGCTAAGCGAGCTCGGTCCGGAAAAAGTGGTCGTTACCGGGGTCGAGCGCGGCGATTTGCTCGCGAACTTTGTGTTCGAGCGGGGGACAACGCCGCAAATCGTCGAGGAGCCTCGCGTCGGACCTTGCCGATCCGGGACGGGGGACGTTTTCTCGGCGATCGTCGCGGCGGACGCGGTCAACGGGGTCGATTTCGCGCGCTCGGTTCGCCGAGCGTCCAATTTTATCGCCAAAGCGATGGCGCGAGCGGTCGAGCTCGATCTCCCTCTAACGGACGGCGTTTGCTTCGAAGAAATACTCGACGAACTACGAGCGAATTGAGGTTTGCGCGATGAAAGCGCTCACGATTACTTACCTTGTTAAAAACGGGGTTTACGTCAATTTAACGAACCGCTGCCCCTGCTCTTGCGTCTTTTGCCTGCGCCAGAACGGCGACGGCGTGGCGGGGTCCGACTCGCTCTGGCTCGAGCGCGAGCCGACCCTTGAGGAGGTTTGTCGAAGTCTCGACCAATGGAATCTCGACGAGCGCGACGAGGTCGTCTTTTGCGGCTACGGCGAGCCGACCGAGCGACTCGACGTTCTGCTCGACGTCGCGCGATATATTCGCTCCAAGAGCGGCGTCAAAATTCGCGTCAACACCAACGGGCTCGCGGATCTCATTTGGAAGGAGCCGACCGCGCGAAAATTGGAAGGACTCGTCGACGCCGTCTCCATTAGCCTCAACGCGAGCGACAAAGAAACCTATTTCAAACTGACCCGCTCGAAATTCGGAATCGAGTCCTACGACGCGATGCTTCGCTACGCCCAAGACTGCGTTAAATACGTTCCGAGCGTCGTTATGACGATCGTCGACGTCGTAACCTCGAAAGAGGAGCAAGAGCGATGCCGACGAATTTGCGAGGAGCGAGGGCTGAAATTGCGAATCAGACCCTATGAAAAATAAAAAATCGCCTCGAAAAAGTTGAAATCGAGCGAGCGAGCGTTTATAATGCGCGAAACGAGAGCGAATCTCCGGAACGCGGGTCCGGAGTTCGTCGGAACACAAATCCCCGCGTTAAATTTAGGAACCGTACCATGCGACGACGAGACTTTTTGACCGCGTCCGCTTCCATCGCGGCGGCTTTACCGTTCGTTTCCACGCTTTCTCCGCTCTTTGGAGCCGAAGGGGAAGCCAAGAAGATCCTCTTCTTCAGTCGTTCGCAAGGATTCGAGCACTCTCCGATCAAATTCGACGAAAACGGCGACTGCCTCGCCGCCAAGAAATTAACGGAACTCGCCAAGCCGCTCGGATTTGAAGTCGTCAGCACAAAAGACGGCAAGGTCTTCGACGGCGATCTGAGCCAATACGCCGCGTTCGTCTTCTACACCTCCGGTCAACTCGACCAAGAGGGGGGCGACAATCAAAATCCGATGACCGAGCAAGGGCTTAAAAACCTCTTCGACGCGATTCGCGGCGGAACCGGATTCCTCGGTTTCCACAGCTCGACCGACACGTTCAATCGCCACACCGGGTTCTTCTGCGACCCCTACTACGAGCAACACGAGTACATTCGCGTTACCGGCGGGGAGTTCATTATTCACGGCGAGCAACAAGAGGCGACCGTCGAGATTTGCGACGAAACGCTCCCGTCCCTCGCCAAGCGCAAACCCGGTTTCCGTCTTCACGAGGAGTGGTACGCGAACAAAAACTTCGCCCCGGACCTGCGCGTTCTCGCGTCCCTACAGACCGCCGACATGAAAAAAGACGGTCGCAATAAGTGCTACGATCGCCCCGCGTTCCCGTGCGTTTGGGCGCGAAAGGAAAAGAAGGGAACCGTCCTCTACTGCGCGTTCGGGCACAAAGACGAGTATTGGACCAACGGCGAACTGGACGACGTCAATTCCGACCTCCTAAAAGCCGTCGTCGGGCAGATCGAGGTTCCGACCCTCCCGAATTTGAAGACCGTTTGCCCCGGCGCCGATATGCTTCAAAACGATTGGGTCAAAGGGTTGGTCAACGAGTCCGACTGATTCGCGACGATAGAGCGGCGAGGTTTTTATGTCCGAGTATTACAATATCGCCGAGCGCCTCCGCGCGACGGCGGAATTGATTCCCGATTCGGTCGCGATCGCGGAGCCCTTGTTCAAAGGGAAGAAACCTCGCCGCGACTTCTTTGGCAAGAGGGAGTACGCCGCGGTAACGTTCGCGGAACTGGATCGCGATTCCGATCAAATCGCGGCGTCGCTCCGTCGTTTCGGGGTTCGCCCCGGAGCGCGACTCGCCCTGATGGTTCGTCAGGGAATCGACTTTATCTCTTTGGTTTTCGCGCTTTATAAGACCGGGGCGACGCTCGTTCTCATCGACCCCGGGATGGGCGTGAAAAGAATGCTCGCCTGTCTGAGCGAGGCGGAGCTCGACGGATTCGTCGGGGATTGGCGAGTTCAGCTCGCGCGAATTCTTTATCGTCGCCGTTTTCCCAAGGCGAAGCTCAACGTAACGGTCGGCGGTCGCGCGCTTTGGGGCGGGCTGTCTCTCGACGCGGCGCGCAAAGGTCCGCCGGTCGCGCCCGAGGATCCCCAAACCAAACTCGACGATCCCGCCGCGATTATCTTTACCAGCGGCAGCACGGGGGTCGCCAAGGGGGTTCTCTACACCCACCGCATGTTCAAAACGCAAGTGGAGCAAATCGCGGAGCGCCTCCAAATCAAACCGGGTGGAGTCGACCTGGTCGGATTCCCGTTCTTCGGGCTCTTCAACGCCGGGATGGGAACGACCGCCGTCATCCCGGACATGGACGCGACCAAACCGGGCTCCGTCGATCCCAAACTTTTTCTGGAAGCCGCCGACGACTGGAAAATCACCCAATCGTTCGGCTCGCCCGCCCTTTGGAACCGCGTCGTCGATTATTGCCTCGCCAACGGTCGCAAAATCGAGACGCTCAAGCGCGCGGTCATCGCGGGCGCTCCCGTCTCGTTCGATCTCCTGCGCCGTTTCCGCCAAGTTCTCCCCGACGACGCGGAAATTATCACCCCGTACGGCGCCACCGAATCGCTCCCGCTCGCCTCGATCGAATCGCGCGAGGTTCTCGAAGAGACCTGCGCCAGAACGCGGGTCGGCGCCGGGGTTTGCGTCGGGCGATTCTTTCCCGCGCCCCTCGAAAAGAGGATCGTCCCGGTTCTCGACGATCCGATACGCCATATCGACGACGTTAAGACGTTGTCGCGAGGCGAAATCGGCGAGCTTCTCGTCTCCGGTCCGCAGTGCTCTCCTCGGTACGTTACTCGCGTCGAGGCGAACGAGCTCGCGCTGGTCGAGGGAAACGACGGGCGAACGTGGCGACGGGTCGGGGACGTCGGGTATTTCGACGACCAAGATCGGTTCTGGTTCTGCGGGCGAAAGTCGCATCGCGTCGAAACCGCCGAAGGCCCGATGTTTAGTATTCCTTGCGAAGCGATTTCCAACGAGGCTCCGAAAGTCTTTCGGTCGGCGCTCGTCGGAATCCCTCTCGCTCCCGCTTGCGCGCTCCCCAAAGAGCTTACCGATCGCGCCAAGGCGTTTCGCAAGAGTTGGAAAGAGCCCGCCATGGTCGTCGAGCCCTATCCCGACAAGCGACCCGAAAACGAGGTCGAAGAGGAAATGTTCTGCCGCGAGGTTCTCGAGATTCTCAAGAAATCGCCCCTAACTCGTTCGATTAACCGAGTTTTTATTTGCGAAAAATTCCCGGTCGACGTAAGGCACAACGCCAAGATCAATCGCGAGCTCCTCTCCGTCTGGGCGTCCGCGAAAGCCGCCGGAAAACCGATCTCGCTTGAAAAAGCGAAAATTGAGGCGTAAGATGTTTTCCGAGGGAACGATCGTCGCGCAAGCGTCGGCGCGCGGCGCGTCCGCGCGAGGGGTCGTCCGACTCTCCGGAGACGACTCGCTCAACGCGGTCGCGCCCCTTTTCTTTAAGCGCGAGCCGAGCGAGGAGTTCCCGCCGGAGAACCTCGACGCGCGACGAGTCGACGCGAGCGCCCTTTTCGACGACGCCTCGCGCCCCGGGATCGCCGACGGCTGGCTCGCCCCTTGGGGCGCCGACGCGAGCGAGCTCCTCGTTCCCTGCGCGCTCTTCTATTGGCCCGCCGGACGCGGATTTACCGGCGAGCTCGCGGTCGAGCTGCACCTTCCCGGCGCGCCGCCGATTCTCGACGCGACCGTCGCGACGATCTGCGAATCGGGGCTCGCGCGGCTCGCGAACCGAGGCGAGTTCGCGCTGCGCGCGTTTCTCGGAGGACGGCTCGACCTCACCCAAGCGGAGGCGATTCTCGGAACGGTCGACGCGGAGTCGGACGCGGAGCTTCGCGTCGCGCTCAAGCAACTCTCGGGGTCGCTCGCGCGCGAGTTCGACGAACTGCGGGAGAATCTTTTCGACTTGCTCTGCGACCTGGAGGCGGGATTCGATTTCGCGGAAGAGGACATAGAGTTCGCGACGCGCGACGAGCTTCGCGAACGCCTCGGCGCCGCCGAAAAGCGAGTCGCCGACGCGCTCGATCGCGCCAAAAGCGAGATAGGGCTCGACCGAACCCCGCGGGTCGCGCTCGCGGGAAGTCCCAACGTCGGCAAGAGTTCCCTCTTCAACGCGCTGACCGAGCGATTCGGAACCGGCGAATTCGACAGGGCGCTCGTCTCCGACCGCGCCGGAACGACTCGCGACTATCTCGAGCGCGAGCTAACGGTCGACGGGATAAGCTTTTTGCTCGTCGACTCGGCGGGCGTCGAGGAAACGACCGAAGAAGACGAGAGCGCCCCTCGCGCCTTGGCGCAACGCGTTCTGGCGCGCGTCTTTGCCGACGCGACGCTCGTTCTCAAATGCCTCGAGAACCCCGACGCCCCCGATCCGCTCGTCGACGCGGCGATACCTCCCGAGATTCCAACGCTCGTCGTTCTCACAAAGCGCGACGACGCGCGAGGACGCGACGCGTCCGGCGCCGTTTCGACCTCCGCGGCGACCGGGTTCGGGATAGAGCGGCTCGCTCGGGAAATCGTCGCGAAACTCCGCGACGGGTTCGAAAACGGCGAAATCGTCCCGTCGACGGCGATCCGATGCCGCGAGTCCCTGCGCGAGGCGAGCGACGTGCTGCGAAACGCGCTCGCAATTCTCGACGACGCCGCGATTTGCGACGATTTTCTAATCGCGGGGGAGCTCCGCGTCGCGCTCGACCGGCTCGGAATCGTAACGGGCGCGGTTTGCGCGGAGGATCTTCTCGACCGTATTTTCAGCCGATTCTGCATCGGAAAATAGCGCGCGGCGGTATCTTAGAACCGGATTGTCGGCGGAAAGTCGCTCCGTCTCGACGATCTCCAAGAGCCCGAGTTGCAAGAGGAACTCGACGCGCGCTCCGACGTCGCTCAACGCGAAGAACTCGCGGTTCGGCCGACCGCTCCAGTACATCTTGTTCGCGATCTCCTCGAGGGAAAGAGGCGCGTCCGACTCCTCTAGCAGCGCGAGCAACCGTCGGTTCCGGCGCTCGAATCCGCGCAGCGCGCGCTCCGTCGCTCGCGGAATATCGTCGATCGGTTCCTCGTGGGCGGGAAGCGGGGTCAACTTCGCTCCCAAGCGCCGCTCGAATTCGAGCGCGATTCTCCTCAACTCGTCGAGCGACAGAAGATAGTTAACGACGCCCGTTTGCGGCGTCGCGCGGCTCGGCCAAATCTGAGCCAGGGTCTTCGACAAAAGCAAATCGCCGGAAAAAACGACGTCCCCGAAAAGAATCGCGACGTGCCCCGGACTGTGCCCCGGCAAATAGACGAATCGAAAGTCGCCGACGCGCTCCCCTCCGATAAGTTTGCGCGCGACCTCGGTTTCCCGAACGCGACCCGGTCGGAACCCAAACCCGTCGAGAATTCCGCGAATCTTTTCCGACGCGACCCCCGACTCGAGCAAAAACCGCTCGTATCGCAGGTTTTCGACTCGAGCGCAAGCGTCGTAAGCGGTTAGTAGTCGACTTTCAAAAGCGTGGATCCAAACCTCCGCCCCGGTCCGTTCTCGCCAATAGCTCGCGCCCCCGGAGTGGTCGACGTGCGCGTGCGTTAAAAAGATCCGCTTAACGCGCGCGACGTCGAGGGTCGGTTCGAACTCCCTTCGAACGACCTCGAATCCGCGCTCGATATCCTCGTTCGACTCTTCGGTCCCGCTTCCGGAGTCGATCAGCGCCCAACCGTCCTCGAACGGGGCGAGATGAACGAACCCCGTTAAATAGGGCAGGACGCGCGCGCGGATCCGATAAACGCCCCCGAGCGAGGTCTCGACCCGCGTCGCCGACCCGTCGGAACTAGAGCTAAAACGAGGCGATTCGGGTTCCTCGTTGTTTTTTTCCATTTCGCTCGTCAATGCCGCGCCAACCTTTCGTTGCTCGTCTCGATTTTTGGAGAAGAAAAATCAAGCGACGAGCGCCTTTGTCTTCTTCTTGAACTCGGCGACCGTCATCTTCGCCCGCTCCGCCGCTTGTTTTTGCGCAAGAAGTTTGTCGTTAACGAGTCCCATCAACGTGGATAAGCCCCTCGCTTCAAAACGCTCCTTCGATTCTTCCTCGCTAATCCAACCGTCGTAAACCGACAATTCTTCTTTCATCTCCTCGTCCTCCAATTCTTGCAACGCGTCGTAACACAACTTGGGCGGCATTCTCCGTCCAATCCTAACCGCCGCTTGAAACGCGTATTTTTCAAGCCCGGCGGGAACCGAAAACACTCGGCCATACTCGGCGCCGTCCAATTTTCGTCGGCGCCGACGAAAAAGACGACGATCAGCGAGCTTGGACAAATCCGAGAACGGCCAACGCGTCGCGAGCGAGAACGAAATCGCGAAACGACGAGCGCTACGCCAGATTCAAGCTCGCCGCGAGCGTTTCGATTTGCGGAAGCGTCAAACCTGTGCAATAGGAAATATCCTCGGGCGCGAACTTCTTGACCAACATCTTCGACGCGACCTCTTCCACGCCCTCTTTTCGCCCCTTTTCCAGCCGCTCGTTCAGTTCCTCTTCGCTGGCAAAGCCGCGAAAAATTTCCAACTCTTCTCTCATTTCTCGATTCTCCAATTGTTTTCTCGCTTTGTCGTAAACCTCGGGCGTTATCCGTTGTCCCGACTGTCCCGCCACCTGAAACGCGTAAGTAATACAGGATCTCAAACTATAACGAGCGTCGTCGTCAAAATCTTCGATTTGATTAAAAAGACCGATGATTTCGACGAAAAATTCCGAGATTTGGTAGCTGCCTCCCGCCGCGAGCGCCGTAAATATCGCGCGAAGGTGGGGCGAGCCTTTTAAAGCGCCCTCTTTCCAAAGCTTCGTAATATTGACGCTCTGGACGTCCATATGAAACGCGTATTTCTCGAGTCCCGCGGGGACCGGAAAACACTCGTCCATACTCGGCGCCGTCCAGGCAACTCCTCGACCTCGGGATCGTCCGTCCACGAGTTCAGCGGCGCAAGCGCCTCGGGCTCGACTCGCTTCGCCTTCTTAGCGGAGGAGGTTTTCTTCGCGCTCCGCTTCTTCTTCGGGGCTTCGCCCGCTTCGGCTTGTTTCTTTACCATATCGCTCCTCGCGTCCTAGAAAGTTGGCGACCGCGCCTACTCCCGCCCCTCATTGTACCCCTAAACAGAACGACGCGCAAGCGGAATTGATCTCGAACATATGTCGGAACTCTCCCGTCGCCTCTCGCGCCTCCTCGCCAACGCGTCGTTAAAAGAGGGCGGATATCCTCCGCGCGAGGGCGTTTTGATTTTTTGAATCTCTCCCGCTCGCCGCGCGCTCGAGGCGCTCGAGGCGGCGAGCTCCTTGGGCTTCAAAAAACCAAAACGCGACTTTTAAAGGAATTAGCTTTCATTGAAAAAGGGGCGCGACGAAACGTCAACGAGAAAACGTCGGAACTAGGGCGAGTCGGGCCCCCAAGGCGATGTAGTTGCGCCTGTCCGCGTCGTACCAGTTCCGGTAGGCGGAACGGCAGTAGACGGCGTAGCTGCCCCAACAGCCGCCGCGCCTAACGCGGTCCGAGCCCGCGCCTTTCTCCCACACGGTATTCCCATCGTCGTCCCAATCTTTTTCGTCCCCCGAATCGAGACGCGCCGGATCGACAACCTCCCCTTTCGGGTATTCTCCGTAATAGTCCAAACACCATTCGTAGACGTTCCCGCACATATCGTAAAGTCCCCAATCGTTCGACCAATAGCTCCCGACCGGCGTAGTTTTTTTAAGATAGGTCCCAGTCTCCTCCGTTCCATAGGGATAGTTTCCGTCGCAATTCGCGTTATCGCCGTTTAGGGAATTTCCCCAAGGAAAGGGCGTCGTCGTTCCCGCGCGACAGGCGTATTCCCATTGCGCCTCCGTCGGCAGGCTAAAACGCCAACCTTCCGGCAATTCGCTAAGTTTCTCGTTCAACGTCTTTACGAACTTGTCGCAATCGTTCCAAGAAATCGTCTCGACGGGGAGATTCTCACCCTTAAATTTGCTGGGATTAAACCCCGCGACCGCTTTCCACTGCTTCTGCGTCAGCGGAGACTCCATTAGCCAAAACCCGCGCGTCAAGACGACTTTGTGTTGCGTCTCAACGTCCTCGCGCTCCGGTTCGTCCTCGGGACTCCCCATCAAAAACTCTCCCGGCGGGCAGTACCGAAACGCGAACTCCACCCCCGCGATCTCCATAACCCGGCGCTCCCCGGCCTCCGTCGCGTTGGGATCGAACGTCCCGCCCTTGACGCGCTTCAGCCGGTCGAACCTCCACTTGCGCTCCCGATGGGGATTCCGCAACAATAGGTATCGAACTATCTCGCCAATGGCGACAATAACGCAAACGATGATAAACGCGGTCATAACAACGCTTCCATATTAAAGTAAGCTAAACAACGCGCCGAACCCCGGAACCCGCCGTCCCGAGCCCAACCCAATCGATAGAGTCGCCGAACGAGCGCCTACCTCCCTTTCGACCCCAGCGCGACAAAGAACGCGACCGCCATAATCGCGACGGCGATCCAAACCCCGATCGCGACGAGCTTAATCGTCGCGCGCGTCCTCTTCGAGTCCTCCTCGAGAGGCGCCTCGACCTTCTCGTTCCCCTCGGAGTCTAAATCGACGTACTTGTCGGAAGGGGTCGAGGACAAAACGACGGTGGTCGCCGAGGGGGTCGCGCTCGTTCGGTCGACGCCGTCGGTCGGCGGGACGCCGAGAAGCGGGCCGGCGGCGAGGGCTTGGTCCGGTCGCGGGTCGAACGCGAAGTCCCCTCTCCCGCACGACGCGCAAAACGGAATCCGAAACGAATCGAGGCGCCTCGAGCCTCGCCCGATCGTCTTGACCGCGGCTTTCGCGACCGATTTCAAGGAGAAGTCGCCTCGCTTCGCCCCGAGCAGTTGAGCGTTTAAGAACCTTCGGGTAAAATTGTCGCCGTCGAGCGCGTCCTCCTCGCTCGAGTCCTCTCCGCGCAACGATCGCAAAACGAACGCCTTGGCGGAGATTTCCGGTCGATTATGCCCTACGGTCGCCGCCAGATACTTCGCCCCCGCCTTGAGCCGCGCGATTTCGTCGACCGACCCCGAGGAGTCCGCTTCGCGCTCGTTCGCGCGACAGCAGTCGAGAAAGCAAAACGTTTCCGTCGCGCCGACTTCGGCGAGGACTTGCATTAAATTGCCGTAGGGAATCGAACAGGCGGAGGGTCGCTCGACGCTCGTCTCCGGCAGGCACAAGTACAGCTCGCGCCCGTCGGCGCGCATAACGCGCCGCCCCCAAAAGCCGACGACCAGCTTGTCGAGCGCGCCCTCGTTGGCGAATCGCTCCAACCGCGCGACGACCGCCTCCCACGAAACGCGCTCGTCGCCCTCGCCCCGACTGGTCAGAATCGCGATTTCCGAGGCGGCGAACCCCCAGTTGCGCGCCAAACCCGACGCGAACTCCATCGCGTCCGACTCCGCGCGACGAACCTCTCCGTAATGACGATAATCGTCGCAACCGATCAATAAAGCGCGTTTCATTCTTCCACCGTTAAAGACCTATTGGCCAACAAGTTCGTTTCCGCGCGTCGCTCCGTCGTCGGCGGGTCGGGGCTCCTTATTCGCCTTAACGATCGCCAAGCGAAATCCGACTCCGCGCCCGGAGTCGCTCCAAGCGACCCAACGAGACGCGCAACGACAAGCCCCGCGCCCCTTGAAATAAGATCCGCCGCGCGTCGTATGGTCGTCGAACCCCGAATCGTCCGGCGGGGTCGCGTCGAGCGGATCGACGACCGGCTCCGACGAAAAATTGCCGCGATAGTCCAAGCAAATCTCGGCGACGTTCCCGAGCATATCGTAGAGCCCCAACGGATTGCGCGCGCAACTCTTGACGGGCGCGAGTTTCTTTTCGGAGTCCGCTTTTCCTTCCCCGCCGTTGGCTTTCGAGGAGTCCCATTCGTCGCCCCAATAGTACGCGGTTTGCGTCCCCGCGCGACAGGCGCGCTCCCACTGCGCCTCGGTCGGCAACGAAAAGACCCAGCCCTCGTTCCCCTTCAGCGCCCCGTTCAAACGACTTATAAACTCTTGGCACAGCGCGAACGTCGCGAACTCGATCGGCAGGTCGGGGTCGGTTCCCTCGAATCCCGCCGGCGCGTCGTCCATAACCGCGCGCCACATCGCCAGCGTCGTCTCCGTCTCGCAGAGCCAGTACGGTTGGGTAAGTTTAACTTTGTGAAGCTCTTCCGTCTCGACCCAATGCGAGAATTCGCTCTTGGGGCTCCCCATGTGGAACGAGCCGATCGGACAGCGTATAAACGCGAACTCGACCCCGTTGACCCGAACGACCGCCCGATCCCCAACCCTCGCCGAGCCGAACTTCAATCGCGACGCGTCGATCGCGATCTCTTTTGTAGCGGTTTCTCCCGACGCGATCTCGACCTCGCCGACGCGAGTCCTCCCCGTCGGTTCCGCGAGTTTCGTCGCGTCCTCCGCCGAGCGCGTCGCGTCTTCCAAAACTTTCTTCGCGCGCGCGCTCGCGCCCGCCAAGAGCGCGCTCAAATTCCGAAATTCTTCCGAGGTCGAGTTTGGATCGAAATCGCGGTCGGTCGACTCGTCGTCGATCTCCAATAGGGGCGTTTCCTCCAAATCGTTCGATTCCGCCAACTTAGCCGTTCCCGCGTCGTCCTCCGACGCGATCGGCGCGAACTCGCTCGACTCGCCCTCCGAAGCGTCGATCTCCTCCAATTCCTCCGGAGCCGCGTCGAGACCTTCCGACGCGCGCTCGCCGCCGGATTTCGCGCTCTCCCAAGGCGGCGCGCTCTCGGCGGTTCGGCTCGGCGTCGCGACTCGAGTCGACGCGATCTCCGGAATCGGCTCCCGGTCGCGATCCCGCGTCGTCCAAAGCCGAATCAAAACGCAACCGAGAATCGCGTCCAAGAGATAGATCCCGATCGCGACTCGTTTAATCTCTTTGACGAGCGGGGAGCTCGCTTCGCTATTTCGTTTAGAGCTCATTTCTCGCGACTCCTCGGGGGCTCCTCGATCGCCGCGATCCGCCCCGAGTCCATTCCGACGCGAACGTCGGCGATCTCTCGAACGAGCGCCTCGTTGTGCGTCGCGAACACGAGGGTCTTCTTTGCCGCCTTCAGCGACCTAAGTAGTTCGACGACCGTCTCTTGGGCGCCGACGTCGAGCCCGGCGAGCGGCTCGTCCATAACGAGCGCGTCCGGATTGAGGGACAAAACGCACGCGAACGCGATCCGGCGCTTTTCGCCCCCCGAGGTCGCGTACGGGGCGCGATTTCGCAACGCCTCGATTCCCAGTAATTTGAGACAATCGTCGACCCTCGCGCGACACTCCGCCTCCGAGAGCCCCAACTGCCTCGGCCCGAACGCGATCTCGTCCTCGACGCTTCCGCAAAACAGCTGCGCGTCGACGTTTTGGAACACGAACCCGACGCGCCGATGAAACTCTTTCGCGAATCGCGCGTCTTTCAGGGCCGCCTTGTCGATCCGCGCCCCGTCGAAGAAATACTCGCCCTTCGTCGGCGCGATCAGCCCGTTGAGAACGCGAAGAAGCGTCGTTTTCCCGCACCCGTTCGCCCCGGTCAGCGCGACCGCTCGACCGCGAGGTATCTTTAGCGAGACGTCCTCGAGCGCGGAAACCCCGTCGTCGTAAGCGTGGGAAACCCCAATTAGTCGAAACATCGCGGCGCGAACTCCAAATAGGCGAACAAAGCGATCGCGGCCGAGCAGACCGCGACCGCCAATAAATCGATCGGGCGAAACGGTGCCTTAAATCGCCGATACTCCCCCGAAAAACAGCGGCACGTCATCGCGTCGAACTGCTCTTGGGCCGCGCGCTGCGACCGCAAAAAGAGCGTCCCGACGATTCCGCCTAGGGTTCGCGCCTTGCGGCGGTCCCGACCGACCGAGCGCAGCCGAACCGCGTCGAGCGTCTCCAACGCCAGCTCGCACAGGACGACGACGTATTTCAGCGTCAAATCGAAAATAAAGAGCGCCGCGCTCGGAACCCCGAACGATTTCAGCGCGCAGGTAAACCGGTTCCAGTTCGTGGAATGCGCGAGCAGCGACAGCGCGGTCGTCGAAACGAGGGTCTTAACCGGAACGACGACGATCGCGCGGGTCTGCCCCAACAGCAGCGAGGGGGCGAGGATAATCGCCGAGAGCGCCGTCGCCTGCAACGGCAAAATCAAGACCCGCGCCAACTTCCGCGATTCGCAAGTCGCCAGGAGCGCCAAAAGCCCCGCCCCGACGATCTCGACGAACAAGAAGGTCCGCGACGCCGAGACCAACCCGACGATCAGAAGCGTCGTCGCCAGCTTCGCTTGCGTCGATAGCGCGAGCCGACTTCGCTCGTCGACTCGCCGCGCCTTCGAGAGCGCGAACCGCAGCGCCTCCGCCGACTTGCGCAAAAACGCCCCCCGATCCTTCGGGGGATCGATTCGCTCCTCGCGCAAAAGCCAGTCGGGGGTTCTCGTTTCGCTCATTCCTAATTCGCGACCTTCTTCTCCGAAACGAAGACCGACGCCAACTTAAACAGAACGACCGAGAGCGAGACCCCGACGATCGCCGCCAAAACGTACGCGAACCAGTCGGGCAATCCGCTCGCCGAGTAGTCCGGCATGACCGACGACCACTCGAACCCGTTCGCCATTCCCTCGGGGGTATAGCCGAGCGGCTTTCCGTCGACGGTCGTCTCGGCGATCTCGTCGGCGCCCCACTCGCCCCAGGCGGTCCCTTGCGCCAAAAGGCCGAGCGGCGTCAGCGCGATAAGAAGCGCCAGCGCGAAATAAAGCGCCGCGCGACCGGAACCGGCGCGTTTCCCCGAGGGCTCCTCCCCCGTCGGCGCCGCGAAAACCGCCTCGTTCGTCGCGAAACCGGGCGCCGCCTTGACCGCGAACCCGTAAACCGCGACCGAGAAAAGAACCTCCGCCAAGCCGAACAGCGTCAGATGCCCCAGCGCCATCGCCGGAATCGAGACCGAAAGGGGGTACGGGCAATAGAGCGCGCGCCCCGCCTCGTCGGCGCAAAGACTCGGCTGGATTCCAAACTCGACCCCCGCCGCGAGCGCCGCCAGGTTCAGCCCGACGTACGACGCGATCCCGACCGCGACGCAGTCCCGAACCCGAAATCGCGCCTCGGTCGCGCTTTTTGCCCCGACGCCGAACAATTTCCGCAAGGCGACGAACGCGAAATACCCTCCGAACGTCAGAACGATCGCCATATTGAAGATATTCGCCCCGAGCGCCACGACCCCGCCGTCCCCAAAGAGGAGCGCCTGAATCGTTAGCGCGATCGCGATCGCGACGCAAGCCGCCTCGGGGCCCAGCAAAACCGCGAGAACCGTCCCCCCGACCGCGTGCCCCGTCGTGCCCCCCGGCAGCGGAACGTTGAACATCATCGCCAGAAAAGAAAACGCCGCCGCGACCCCGAGCGCCGAAAACCGCTCCTTTGGAAAATCGCGAGCCACTTTGCGAATCGAATGGATCAAGACGGGGGCGCTCGCGACCGCGAGGGTCGCGCAAGTCGAAACGCCAAGGTAGTTGTCGGGCACGTGCATTTGGGCGTCCTTCGTTCCGGGTTGCAATTCAAAAGGCGTTTAAAACGCCCCTTTTAGTCTACAAGACGAATATTTTTTGTCAACGCGCCCCAACGGCGCGAGAATCTGGTATAATGGACGCGAAAACGGGAATCGTCCGATTCTCGCGAAAGTTTGTCCAATCGTTAAAACCCGGAAACCAAAGATGAAAACAATCCTTATCGGCGCCCTCGCGGTTCTCGCGCTCGCGATTCAAGCTCGCGCCCAAGAATCCCAACGATACCAATACCCCAAAGCGCGCGTCTGCGACCAGGTCGACGAGTACTTTGGAACCAAAGTCGCCGACCCCTATCGCTGGATGGAAGTCGAAAAGACCCCCGAGCTCCTCAAATGGATCGAGGAAGAAAACGACCTGACCCAGTCCTACCTCGCCAAGATCCCCTTCCGCGACGACTTGCGCAAGGAAATGACCGCGATCTACGACTACCCCAAGCAAGGGCTCCCCTGGAAGCGCGGCGGGCGGTACTTCTACTCCACCAATACGGGACTGCAAAACCAATCGGTCCAGCGCTATAAAACCTCCCTCGACGCCGAGGAGCAAACCCTCCTCGATCCCAACGAGCTCTCCGACGACGGAACCGTCGCCCTCTCCGACATGGAGGTCTCCAAAGACGGAAAATTCGCCGCCTTCGCGACCTCGACCAGCGGATCCGATTGGCGCGACATTTTCGTAATGAACGTCGAAACCCGAGAAAAAACCTCCGACGAAATCCACTGGGCGAAGTTCACCTCCATCGCCTGGGTCGGAGACGGGTTCTTCTATAGCCGCTACGACGCGCCCCCCAAGGGTCAAGAGTTCACCGCCAAAAACGAAAACCAAAAGATCTACTACCATAAGCTCGGCGAGCCGCAAGAGAAAGACGCGCTCGTCTTCGCCGATCCCGACAACCCGTCCCGCAACTGCGTCGCCTCCGTCGACGAGGACGAAAACTGGCTCTTCGTCTTCCAAAACGAGTCGACCTACGGCGCGAAAGTCCTCTTCGCCGACCTTCGCGACGCCAAAGACTACTCCAAACTCGAATTCGACGTCCTCTATCCCGACTTCGAAGCCGAGACCGAAGTCGTCGCCGTTAAAGACGGCAAGTTCTATCTGCTCACCGACTTCCAAGCCTCCAATCGCCGACTCGTCGTCGTCGACCCCGCCGATCCCAAGCCCGAAAACTGGAAAGACGTCCTCTCCGAGTCCGACGTCCTCCTCTCCGCCGTTCGCGCCGTCGGCGATCGACTGCTCGCCGTCTATCTGAAAGACGCGGCCCACGAGTGCGCGTTCTACGACTACGAGGGCAAAAAGCTCGGCGAGCTCGAACTCCCCGGCTTGGGCGTCGCGGGGTTCTCCGGCAAGAAAGACGACCCCGAGCTCTTCTACTCCTTCTCGTCCTTCATTTGCCCGCCCACCCTCTTCAAATACGACCTCGAAACCGGCGAGTCGACCCTCTTCTGGGCCCCGAAAGTCGGGTTCGATCCGAACGATTACGTCTGCGAGCGCGTCTGGTACCAAAGCAAAGACGGAACGCGCGCCCCAATGTTCGTCTCCTATAAAAAAGGAATGGAGAAAAACGGGCAAAACTCGACGATCCTCTACGGCTACGGCGGGTTCAACATCAATATGACGCCCGGTTTTAAACCGGTTCGCATTCCGTACTTGAATCGCGGGGGAGTCTACGCGGTCGCGATTCTGCGCGGAGGCGGGGAGTACGGCGAGGCTTGGCACAAAGCGGGAACCAAGACCCAGAAGCAAAACGTCTTCGACGACTTCATTTCCGCCGCCGAATATCTAATCAAAGAGAAGTACGCGTCCAAAGAGACCCTCGCGATTAACGGCGGCTCCAACGGCGGGCTGCTCGTCGGCGCCGCGCTCACTCAGCGACCCGACCTCTTCGCCGCCGCCGTCCCGCAAGTCGGCGTGCTCGATATGCTGCGCTATCACAAGTTTACAATCGGCTGGGCTTGGGCGACCGACTACGGAACCAGCGAGGAAAGCGAGGAAATGTTCCGATACCTCCTCAAATACTCCCCGCTCCACAACGTCAAAAAAGGCGTCAAATACCCCGCCACCATGATCGAGACCTCCGACCACGACGACCGCGTCGTCCCGGCGCACTCCATGAAATTCGGCGCCACGATGCAGGCCGAGTCCGACCCGACCTCCCCCGTCTTGATTCGAATCGAGTCCAAAGCCGGGCACGGCGCCGGGAAGCCGACCGCCAAAATCGTCGAGGAAGCGGTCGACGCCTACTCCTTCATTCTCTTCAACACGCAACCCAAGCGCTAATTCCAAAAGCGCTTGAAAGAAAGGACGCTCGCGATGGCCCGACAACCGCTCGACGCCTCTTGGTTCGACTTCAATAAGCCGGTCGAGTCCCTCCGCGCTAGGCTAACCCCTTTCGCGGACCCGGGCTATCGCGAATTCTTTCGCAACGCGCTCCCTAAAAACTGTTGCGACCTCTACGGAATCCGGGTCGGGGTCGTTCGGCAAATCGTCGACGAAATCCTCTCGCTCGACGGGGAGCGCGCCCTCGACGCCTTCCTCTTCCCTCCAAAATCCAAATCCCGACGCAAGCGCGCGACCCCCGACTTCCTCGAGGAGCGCCTCGCGATCGCCTTTCTCCTCGGAAAAGCCAAGATCCCGTTCGACAAGCGCTTGAGCGCCCTCGCCGCCTATCTCCCCCTCGTCGACTCCTGGGCGATCTGCGACGAGCTCTGCGCCGCCGTCAAGCCCAAGCCGGACGAGTTGCCCGCGCACTGGGAGTTCCTCAACTTCTGCCTCTCGAGCGACGCCCCCTACTACCGGCGCGTCGGGCTCGTCTTTATGCTAAAGCGCTTTTTAAACGAAAGTTATATCGGCGCGGTTCTCGATCGCGTCGAAGACCTCGCCCCCAAAGTCGATCATTCGACCGTGAGTTTTGGAATCGCTTGGCTGCTGTGCGAAGCGTTTATTAAGCGCCCCGACGAGACGCTCCGATACCTCAAAGACAACTCCCTCGACGACCAAACGATGAACCGCGCGATTCGCAAAATAAGCGAGTCGCACCGGGTCGACGACGAGACCAAGCGCGAGCTCCAAGAGACCCTAACCCGTCCGATCGCGCGGAAAAAGAGCTAATTCCCCGTTCCGCGAATCTTCTCCCGCAAATAAGAAACTACCCGAGCGCGCTCCTCTTTCGTCGCCCCGAGCCCGAACGCGACCGCCCCGTAAAGCGCCGCGCAGGCGAGCGTTAGCAAAACAAGTCGCCAGTACTCCGGGGCCGCGAGTCGCCATACCAGCAAGCCGGGCGCGACCAGCCCCAGCGCCCCGACCAGCGTCGTCTTCATCTGCCGCCGCCAATAATCTCGACGCCGCTCCCCGACCAGTCGACAAACGACGTTCGGGAGCCAGACGTAATGGATCGCCAACCCCGGGAGAACCGTTCCGAGCGCGATCCCGAACAGTCCGAGCCCCGCCTTGACGAAAACGACGCTCAAAACGACGTTCGCGACCCCGTGAAGAATCGCCCCCAGCGCCAGAACCCGGTGCCGCGCCAACCCTTGCAGCAATCGCGCGTTCGTCTCGGCGCTCCCGCGATAGATCCCCGCCGCGACCCCCCAAAGCGCCAGCGCGGGAAACGCGGTCAAATACTCCGCCCCGATCCAGCGCTCGATAAACGGGGCGCCCAGCGCGACCAGCCCGAACCCCCCGAAGAGCGAGACGAGAATCGACGCGCGCGCGATCGCGTCCCGAGACGCGTAAAAGGCGTCGCTCAGTCGGCGATTCCCGCGCGCGAGCCCCGGCTCGTCCTCCTCGGTCGTCTCCATCGCGCCGAGCCGCGCGAACCAGTTCGTCTCCCAGCCGGAAAGCTCGTAAAGAAAGGAGTTAAAATAGCTCGCGAGGGTAACGACGACCAAATTGTACCGCGCGACGTCCTTCATAGAGAGGAGAATCGCGATCAGAATCAAGTCGCTCCGATTGACCGCGAGCTCCCCGACCTGGGCGAGAAACGCGAAAAACCCGTAGTTAAAGAGGGTTCGAACTCGCGATTTGCGAAAGTTGGCGAACGAGAACCGAAAGGTCGGAACCGCCTTGCGAACCAAGAAGATCCAAACGAGCAATTGAATCGTCGTCAAGACGAAATTCCCGACGAACAGCGCGATAACGCGCCCGCCGAAGTAGAGAATCGCGAAGTTCGCCAGCCCGAAGAGAACCCGAAAAATCAGAACGGTTCCCCCGGTCAAGTCCTGTCGCAACGCGCCTTTAATAACGCCGCAGACCCCGTCGGAAATCTTCGATACCGCGAACGAAGCCCCCGCGAAAAAGAGCGCGCCCCCCAAAAGCCCGGTCGAATCGAACCGATCCCCGAACAGTTTCGCGAGCGCGAAAGCCCCGACTGCGACCAAAAAGACGAGCGCGGAGATCCCCCCGAAGAGAACGATCGCCGTCGACCCGGTCTCGTCGACCCCCGCGCGATCCCCTTTGGTAAAATGGCGCGTTACGTACCGGCTCGCCGTCGTCGTCAGCCCGAAGTCGAGCAGCCCGCACCAGCCCGCGAATAGCGACGCCAGCGCGTAGACCCCGTAAGCCTCGTCCCCCAAGCGCGTTAGCATATACGGCGTCAGGAACAGCCCGAACGCGATCCCGACGACGAGCGCGCCGCAAGAAAACCCGGCGCCTTGCAAGAGTCTCAATAGGGGGGATTTCACGGGGATAGTCCCTCTTGATCCGCCGGAGGCGGAAACTCGATTGGTTTATCAAACCGCGACGCGAACAAAAAGGCTTTTCGGCGACGCGAATCGCGGCGGCGATTCGCGACTAAATCGCCCGCGCGAGTTTGTTCACCGACGCCCGCGAGAGCCCGGTTATCCGCGCGATCTGCGAAACCGGAGTCGTTCCGAGCGCGAGAAGCCGCTTCGCGATCGTTATCGACTGGTCTCTCTCTCCCGCTAATCTTTCGCTAGCCGCTCGCGCGTCGGCTTCCTCGGTAAGTTTCGCAACGCGCGCGGCGTTTTCCTCGGTAAGTTTCGCAACGCGCCTATCGGCGGCTTTTTTCATCCGTTTCTTCGTCTTCTCCACCGCCTCGTCGACGCGCGCCAGGATTTCCAGATCGTAATCGCTGCTTCGTTTCATGACGTTTTCAACCTCCCCTCGGGTTTCGTTAAGATACTCCGCGAGAACCCCCGCTTGGAGACAAACTCCTATCGTATTGAGGATCGCCTCTTCGACCGGAATCTCTTTATTGCCGAGTTGTTCCATAAAAGCGCGCTCAAAAAACGCGAATTCGTCGATAATCGTCTTGGTCTTCGCGTCCGGATTGCCGGAAATGACCCGAGCGACCAAATCGGGCGCGTTCGGATCGTTCTCGAAAAAAAGCTCCCGCAACGAGATTCGTTTCGGAATCTTCTTGCCGCGTTTGCCCGAGTACAAAACGTAGGTCTCGGGCACGGGAAGCTCGATTTTATCCTCGTAATAGAGTTTGCGCCCCGATTTGCCCGCAAAGACCCGCGTCCAGTACAACCCCAAATAAACGAACATTCGAACGACGACGTTGTCGCTCCAGGTCGATTGCGCCTCGACCATAATGAGGAATTTGTCTTTGACCTCCATCGCGAAATCGTTATAGCGACCGTTGGTGAAAACGCGCTTCAAGGTAACGATTCTAACGTCTTTTTCCGTAACGTCAAGGTCTTCGGGATGAAGCGCCTTGTACATCCGAAGCGCGTATTTCTTGCGCGAAAGCATGTCCGTAAAGACGCTGTCGCGAACGTTTCGCTTCGGTTTCACTGGGTTCTCGCTCGGTTTGCGCAAAACTGGGTCTCCTTTTGCGAGGGGTTGGTTCGCGAATCGGAACGCGTCGAAAACCGACGCGAACTCGCGTCCCAACTCCTATCCGCGTCGGAGCGCGCCGCTTCTATTATACAGACGCGCCGCCCCCGGGTCAAGTTCTCGCGCGAACCCGTCCCGCCCGTTGCGACTTGGCGAACGAGCGCTATAATGCGCCTAAAAGAGTCGACCGTCTTCCAAGATTCGCGATTCGCGCCTTAAAGAGTCGCGAGAAGTCGCGAATAATAGAATGAATCGCCCTGGGAAAAGAAAAGCCAATGAACGACTTCGCCCTAATCGACAACGTAAACGCGACCCTAGCGGACGACCTCCGCGAGACGATCCGTCTCGGGGACAAGGCGAGCGTCTCCTCCGGCGCCTTTTCGCTCGACGCTTTTCGGAAACTGCGCGAAACCCTCGACAAACTCGCGGAGCTTCGCTTCCTTTACAACTCTCCCGACGCGCGTTTCGAGAACGGTTCGAGCGCGAATCTAACCCGTCCGGTCGTCGCGAGAAAATGCGCCGAGTGGGTTCGAGATAAAGCCGAATTCCGCGCTCTCCGAGACGGCGTCTCCGCTCAATCGTTCGCGACCGTCGGAAACTTCGCCTATTCTCCCTTCGAAGGTCTTACCCCGGAAGCGCTCGGGATCGAGCCGAGCGCCGCGCTCGCGATGATAACGAAACTACCGGCGGCGAACGTCTTCCTCGAGCGATTCGATCCCCTATGGCGCGACGACGCCCAATCGCGCGACGTCAAGCCCGCGATCCTCGAAAAGATCGAGCGACTCTATCGCGACAATTCCCCCGAGGCGATCTACTATATCGCGCTGTTCCATATCTTTAAAGATTACCTCGACGAACTCTCCGAGGACGTTCTGCCAAACGTCGCGACCGGGTTCAAGGACAGTAAAATCTGGCGCTCCCTCTACCCGTTCCAGCGCGACGCCGCCCTCGCCGCGATCAATAAACTCGAGCGCTTCGACGGTTGCGTTCTAGCCGACAGCGTGGGGCTCGGCAAGACCTTTACCGCGCTCGCGGTTATGTACTACTACCAAGTCCGCAATAAAAACGTCTTGGTTCTCTGCCCCAAAAAGCTCGAGAACAACTGGAACTCCTTCCGAGGCAACTACGTCGGCAATATCCTCGCCGAAGATCGCTTCCGATACGACGTTTTGTTCCACACCGATCTTTCCCGCGATCGCGGCGTCTCCAACGGAATCGACTTGGCGCGAATCCGTTGGGACAACTACGACCTAATCGTGATCGACGAGTCGCACAACTTCCGAAACGGCCCGAGTTCTCGCGTCGACGGCGACGAGCGGCGCGACAACCGCTACTCCCGCCTCCTTAAAAAGGCGATCGAACCCGGCGTCCGAACCAAAGTCCTTATGCTCTCCGCGACTCCGGTCAACAACCGATTCCTCGACCTGAAATATCAAATCGCGATCGCCGCCGGAGGGGACTCCGAGCGACTCGACGCGAAACTCGGCTCGAGCGAGGGGCGCTCCGTCGACGAGATCTTTCGACGCGCCCAAAGCGCCCACAACCGCTGGCGCAAACTGGCGCCGAGCCAACGAACCGCCGAAAACCTCCTCAAAACCCTCGACGACGACTTCTTCGAACTCCTCGACTCCGCGACGATCGCGCGATCCCGAAAGCACGTCGCGAAATACTACGACCATAACGGCGCCGCCTCTTTCCCGACTCGGCTCCCGCCCCGCTCTTTTCAACCCTCCCTCGCGACCGAACAAGGATTCGTCGACTACAAGGGGCTTTACGCCGACCTAACGCGCCTCGACCTCGCGATCTACGTCCCCACCCATTACGTCCTGCCCTCTCGCAAAAGCAAATACGAAAAAGCGCTGGGGGAAGCCGGGCGCAGAGCCCTCAATCAGGAAAACCGCGAGTTCGGGCTTCGCCGCCTTATGGCGATCAATCTCCTCAAGCGCCTGGAAAGCTCCGTTTGGTCTTTCCGCGCGACCGTCGATCGCGTCCTGAGTCTCGTCGAGTCGACGCTCGACAAAATCGACGAATTTGACGCCAACGCTCCCCTCGACCCGACGGCGCAAGCTCCCGAGTTGACCCTCGACGACTTCGACGACGACGACCAAAACGAGCTCGATTTCACCGTCGGCGACAAACTCAAAATCAAAATCGCCGACATTGATCGATACAGATGGCGAGAAGTCCTCGAAGAGGACGCGACGACCCTCCGCGAAATTCGCGACGCCGCGTCGCACATCGAGCCAAAACGCGACGCCAAACTGCGCCAACTCTTGGACTTTATCGCCGAAAAACAGCGGAACCCGATCAACCCGGGCAATAAGAAAGTCCTCGTCTTCACCGCGTTCGCCGACACCGCGACGTATCTCTACGACAATCTCGCGCCGATCCTCAAAGACAAGTTCGGGCTAACCGTCGGGCTCGTAACCGGGAATATCGCCGGACGCGCGAGCGACCCGCGAATCCCGCGCGATATGAACGCCGTTTTGACCTGTTTCTCTCCGCGCTCCAAAGACAAAGCGTCCGCCTTCCCGAACCTCGACGCCGAAATCGACGTCCTGATCGCCACCGATTGCGTCTCCGAAGGGCAAAACCTCCAAGATTGCGACTGCGTCGTCAATTACGACGTCCACTGGAACCCCGCGCGAATTATCCAGCGCTTTGGGCGCGTCGACCGAATCGGAAGCGCCAACGACAAGATTTTGCTCGTCAACTTCTGGCCCGCCGTCGAGTTGGAAGAGTACATCGCGCTCAAGTCGCGCGTCGAGGCGAGAATGAAACTCGTCGATCTCGCCGCGACCGGAGACGATAATATCCTCGCGAGCGAAGAGGAGCAACTGGAGCTCGAATTCAGAAAACAACAACTCCAAAAGCTCCAAAAGGAAGTCGTCGACCTCGAAGATATGTCGACCGGCGTCTCCATCGTCGATCTCGGACTGAACGATTTTAAATTAGATTTGATCGAAGCCGCGAAATCGCGCGACTTAAAGAGCGAGCCGACCGGGCTCTACGCCGTCGTCCAAGGAGGGGAACCCGGCGTTATTTTCGTTCTCAGAACTCGCGACGCCAAGCGCGACAAGAAGTCCCGCGATCGCTCGCGTCCCTATCATTTGGTCTACGTCGGATTCGACGGTCGGATCGTCGCGAGCGACGCCGGTCCCAAAGAGATTCTCGACCGAGCCAGGGCGCTGTGCGTCGGGAAAAGCGAGCCCGACCCGAAACTGTGCGCAAAATTCGCTCGTCGAACCAAAGACGGGGAGAAAATGGACGAAATCGCCGACCTCCTGCAAAAAGCGGTCGCGTCGGTCGCCGACGTCAAGGAGCAAAAAGACGTCGACTCCTTCTTCACCGCCGCCAAGACGAGCTTCCTCGAAAAGAAGGTCGCGGGGCTCGACGACTTTGAACTGATTTGCTATCTCGTCGTTATGAACTAACCCAATGGACGCGAATTTTCTCGATTACCCCAACGCGACCCGAGTCGAGCGCAAGCTGGACAAGGAGCGGTTCTACGTCCATTTCGACCTCTCCCCGCAATTGAAGCGCTCCTTCGTCGCCGACGTCGAGCGCTTTGTCCTAGTGAACGTCTTGACCTCGGAAACTCTCGATTTCTCCGTTCGCTCGAAAATCGAGGAGATCGACGTCCTGCGCCTCGAGCTCAAAAAGCGCGACTATTCCCCGAAAATCCTCGAGCAAATCGCTCGGCGCGTCCCGCGCCCTTGCCTCTTTTGCGCGCGCCTGGGGGACGAGGCGCGCTTCGCTCTCGCTCGGGGGCGGCTCTACCAAACCGAGTGGCGCCCCGCGACCGATCCGCCCCCAAAGCTCCTCGGGCGCTCCCTCGATAGAGTCTGGGAGGGGTTCGTCGAACAAATCGCCCTGCGCGACCCGCGAATCGCCCAACGCGACGACCTCGATCTCGACGGAAAACTCGCGGTTCAGGACCGTGTCGACGCGCTCGACAAGGAGATCGCCGCCGCCGAAAAAGCGGTCAAACGCGAGAAACAGCCGCGCCTCAAATTCGATTTGCATCTCAAATGTCAGAGGCTCAAGGCGGAGCGCGAGGCGGCGCTTCCCTCCCAATAATCGACAAAAATTTTCGTTTTTGGGCTCGGCGGCGTTGAAATTCCATGAAAATCTAATTACAATAGGCTCTCGACGGTCGCGCCAACGCGACTCGCGTTTGAAAAGAGGAGCCCATTATGCCGCTGACAATGGATCAGATCAAGGAAATCGCGATTCCCATCGCCCAAAAGCACGGGGTCAAGAGTTTGTCGTTGTTCGGTTCCTACGCTCGAGGAAAAGCGACCGACGAAAGCGATCTCGACTTCTATATGGACAAGGGGAAGATCAAAGGATTAATCGCGTATTACGATTTCGTCCTCGATCTGGAAGACGCGTTTCATAAACACGTCGACGTCGTTTCGACAACGATAGAGGACAAGAAGTTTCTAAAGTCGATTATGTCGTACGGAAAGTTGCTCTATGAAGAGAACTGATCGCGTCATTTTAAACAAGATCGTCTATTACTGCGACGAAATAGCGAACGATTTGGCGCGATTTGGAAACGACATTGAATCTTTCCGTCGCGATACTTCGTATCAACGTTCGACCACTAGTTGCGTAACGCAAATTGGAGAACTGACGAACCATCTCTCCCAAGAGTTTCGCGAAAACCATCCCGAAACGCACTGGCGATCGATCGTTTGTATGAGAAATATCGTCGTTCACGACTACGAAAGATTAGACTTTGTAACCGTTTGGGACGCGATAACAAACGACGTTCCCGCTTTAAAGAAAAGTATTAAAGAGATCCTTTCCAAGGAAGGGCGCGGGACAAGCGAATAACGCGTCTCGACCAAGATAAACGAACCCGCTCCGTTTACCGCGACCAAGTTCCCCGACGTTCCGCCCGTCCCAATAAATCCCTAGCGCCCCGAGAGCACGAACCAATGGACAAGCTTAACCGCGAAACCCCGAACCTCGTCGACTCCAACCTCGCCTATATCGCCGCCCGATTCCCCAACGCCGTTACCGAAGCCCTCGGCGAGGACGGCAAGCCCGAGCGCAAGATCGACTTCGACGTCCTCCGCCAAGAGCTGTCCAAAGAACTCGTCGAGGGTCCCAAAGAGCGCTACCAATTCACTTGGCCCGACAAGCGCAAGTCGATCCAACTCGCCAACGAGCCCACCGACAAAACCCTGCGCCCCGTCCCCGAGCGCTCCGTCGGACGCGACGGAACCGAGGGCGCGTTCGATTCCGAGAATATCTATATTGAAGGCGATAACCTCGACGCCCTCAAAATCTTGCGCGATACTTATCTCGGCAAAGTCAAGATGATCTATATCGACCCGCCTTATAATACCGGATCCGATTTCATTTATAAGGACGACTTTAGCCAAGATCGCGACGAGTACGTCGAGAACAGCGGGCAGGTTGACGACTTGGGGAATCGGTTTGTGCAGAACGTCGAGACCAATGGTCGTTTTCATACCGATTGGCTCAATATGATCTATCCGAGGTTGATGTTGGCTAGGGATTTGTTATCCAATGACGGGGTTATATTTATTTCAATAGACGACAATGAGATGCACAACGTTAGAAAAGTTTGCGATGAAATTTTTGGCGCGAGCAATTTCATAGGCGCCATAATTCAAAACAAACTAAACGCCAAAAACGATTCCATCAACCTTCAGAAAAATCATGAATATATAGTTATTTATAGGCGCTCCACCTTACTGAAAGACGGGTCTGTCCTACCGTCAATTATGAAGAAGACCTATGTCTACAAAGACGTTTTTGAGGAAAATGGAGAATTCTTCTATATCAACGATAGTATAACGACTAGAGGGGACGGAGGAACGTTAAACGCTCGTCCTAAATTAGGAAACACTATATACTTCAATCCTAACACAAACGACATAATCGGACGAATGGATTACGACGAAGTTTTAGCTAAAACTTCAAATGACGAAAATCTTGTTTACGTTACTGATCAAGAACTTGTAAACAATGGCTATGTACCAATTAGACCTCCTCGCGTTAGGGGTAAATTAGGTTGCTGGACTTGGTCGTTAGAGAAAATTAACGCGGAAAAAAGGAATCTTATAGTTACTGGTAAACCTGGAAAATACGCCATAAAGAAAAGAACTTTTGTGGACAAACAAAAGGTGGCGGTTATAGACGGAAGATTGCAATATCAAGAAGTTTATTATACAAATGCGAAAAGCGTGCAAGATTTCTCAACCAATCAAGGGACAATCGCTCTAAACGAACTTATGAGCGCAAACGTGTTCAACAATCCGAAAAACCTTGAAATGATTCGTTCCTTAATCGAACTTGTACAAGACAAAGATTGTTTCATTCTTGATTTCTTCTCGGGTTCCGGAACTACCGCGCAAGCCGTAATTGAAACCAATCTATCGGACGGAGGAAAACGCAAGTTTATCCTAATTCAATTAAAAGAAAAAACAAGCGCTGAAAGTATCGCTCGATCAGAAGGGTACGACAATATCTGTGAAATAGGCGAAGAACGCATTCGACGAGTATATAAAGACTATCTCGGTAAGAACGCTTTATTTACAG
>JAFRXD010000097.1 GCA_017441605.1 Thermoguttaceae bacterium
CATTATCTCGCGCGTCGCGTAAAATGACGCGCAAAGGAACGAAGACGCGCGACAGTCCCCGACGCGCTCTCGTTCGATCGAACTATCAATTTCATCGCTGAAAGGTCGATAAACCGACGCCTTTCTATTAAAGGGCGGCGGTATGACCTCCGAGATCGACAAGGCGCGGGGACGCTTTCTAAGACTGTGGCAAGAGGATCCTCGCCCTTGGCATATCGCTTATAGCGGCGGCAAGGACTCCACGCTTCTACTCCAGCTCGCGCTCGAAGTCGCTCGCGAACAGTCGACTCCGAAAGAAATTATCGTCGCGTTCAACGATACCCGCTACGAAGTCGACGGAAAGTTGGAGCGGATCGAGCGCAATTTCTCGCGCATAGCGGCGACCGGACTCGCGAAGCCTAAAATCTTGCGCCCAAAACCTCGCGACACGATCCTCGTTAGGATCATCGGCGACGGGTACGCGCCCCCCGATTTTCGCTTCCGCTACTGCACTCGCTACTCGAAGATGGATCCGTCCCTCGCGAGCGAAAAGGAGCTCGCGGCGAGAAGCGGCGGCTGTTTGACGTTCTCCGGAACGCGAAAAGAGGAATCGACCGATCGCCTCCGCCGACTAACGAAGAACGGATCCCCCGAGTCGCTTATTCCGAGACGCAAGCGGCTCAAAATCGACGATTCTTTCCCGCTCGCCGACGTCAAGACGAGCGAGCTTTGGGGGTATCTCGAAGGGCTCGGAACGTTTATTTGGGGCGAGACGATCGACGAGCTTAAAGAACTCTATCCCGGCGATACCGTCGCGCAACGCGACGGGTGCTGGCTCTGCACCGTCTGCGCCGAAAAGTCCTCTTGCGAAAAGCAATGCACCCCGGGACAAACGAAGATCCGGCGGTTCATTCGCGCGATCAAAGAGGATCCCGAGAAGCGTCGGCTGTGCAAGTTGGAAAACCACAAGAAACGCCTCGAAAAGGGACTCGCGAGCGGGTACTTTACCATGGAGGCGCGACAGGAGATCCTCGACGTCGTTCAGGAAGTCGAGCGAGAGGAAAATCGGCGCTATATCTCCGACGAGGAGATCGCCCATATTCGAGAAATATGGGGGGGTGGACGCAAAGGATTTTATCTGGGGAATTTAACGCGCTTCCGCGCGAAGAGGAAAGTTGAGAATGTCCGCGACTTTGATTAGACAAGAGACCCCGCAAATCGCGGGTTTTACCGACAAGAGCGATCTGATCGTCTTGACGATCGGCGCGAAGCGCAAGGACGGCGGGCACATCACCGACGCGCAAAAGGACGCCGCGATGAACTCAGCTAAGGCTGTTCTACAAATGATCGGCGCCGAGGTCGAGGCGTCGAGTAGCGCGTTCCTGATCAACGAAAGCGATCTCGCCGAGGGCGAGACCCTGACCGTAAAAACCTACGTCGAACTTTGGAAGTCAAACGAGTAATGGCTACGGTTTACTTTACGAACAACAGCGATTCGGGAGACGGCTCCCTTCGCGCGGCGCTTGCGAGCGCGAGCGCTGGGGATACGATCGCGCCGGATCCAAACGTCGCTTGGAACGGCGATATTGAGATCGCGCTCGAGTCCGTGTTGCCGTCGAAGTCTATTAGTATTGTCGGAACGCCCGAGCATCGCATTGTTTTGAATGGGCAAGGGGTAAATCGATTCTATAACGTCTCAACGTCTTTGAATATAACGTTTCAGTACGTCGATTTTAAAAACGGGTATCGAAGCGACGCGGCGCCCTTCTATATATCGAGATTGGGCGCCGAGGACTCGTGGACGTTTGAATCGTGCAGATTTTACGGCGGATCGGGCAACTACGCGGGCGGGATCCAGTTGGCGAGCGCGAACACGACGGGGACGGTCGCGCTCAACAACTGCGTCGCTTTCAACAATACTGCGAGAGGAACCTACAACAGCACGATTCCCTGCCCCGCGTTTCTATACGTCGCTTCCGCTTCGCTCGCGACGGTAACGATCAACGGGTGCACTCTCGCAAAAGAATCCAATCGCGCCGCCGTCGGGGGAACGGGGGGAACCGTAACGAAAACGAACTCGCTGATCGACGGCGAGAATAGCGTCGATTTCGCCAACGCGGGATTTGTCGACGCGACTAATTGCGACTTCCGCCTAACCGCGACGAGCCCCTACTTGACGGGGGGCGCGTCGACCGGAACCGACTTCCTCGGACACGCTCGAAGCGGATCGATCGGCGCGTTCGACGGCTCTTACTTCGTCGTCGCGGCGAACGGAACGGCGAAGATCTCCGCCAATACGACGATCGACTACTTGGAAGTCGGCGCGGGCGCGACCGTCTCGTTCTCGGGAACGGATCGGATCCTCGCGGCGACCGAGGGCGCGACGGTCGGCGCGGCGACGTTCTCCGCGACGACCGGCTCGACGGGGTATCTCGCGCTTCCTAGCGGAGCGTCGACGAGCTCCGCGACGCTAACGGGCGTTAAGGCGACGACCTACGGCGCGAGCGTAACGAGCTTTAGCGCGTCGCGAAGCGGGCAAAATATCGCGCTGACTTGGACGGAAACGACCGGCAAATCGTTTCTAATCGAGAAGTCGACCGACAACGGCGCGACGTGGGAAACGGTCGCGGCGTCGACCCCGCCTTATTCTTTTCTATCCGTCGGCGCCGCGTCGTTTCGCACGTTCGACGGCGTTTCGTTCGTCGAGCGCGGATCGGTCGCGGCTTACGTCGCGCCGCGAGCCAACTTCGAGGCGGCGAGCGTCGTTCGGTACGGTTGGCTCAAAACCTCGAACACGATAGGGTACCTAAATTGACGGTCAATGTGAAAGCGGGCGACTCGCCCAAGTTTTACGCGATGATCCGCGACATTTACGGCGATCCGCTAAGCGTCTCGGCGGCGGAGCTCGACGAGTTCTCCTACACCGTTTACAAGGTCGCGGGCGGGCGAAGGTTCCCCGTCGAGGGGTTCGTCGACGTCCCGATCGATTCCTCGTGCTATCACGTCGAGCCGCTGGACGTCCCGACCGGACTAGTCGGCGACTCGTTCGAGGAGTACAACGTCGAGATCTTCCCGTATCGCGCCGTCGAAGTCGACGGCGTTAGCGAATGGGTCTCGCCCTTCTCCGAAGTGAACGCGAATTACGATCTCGCCGTGAAAATGCGCTACGCGATGGGCGATCCGGCGCTCGACGGAACAGCGTTCATTAACAAAGAGTTCGCGATCAGAATCAACGTGAGCGAGGCGTAGCGATGGACGAAACGACGCTGGACAAGAGCCTCGACTGGACGTCGAAACAGGTCGAGCTAACGGCGATCGCCGAGGCGGTCGCGAAACGGCTTCGCGATAGTCTCAAAACGGACGCGACGAAAAAGCGCGTCGAGCTCGCGGGAACGCCCGTTCCCCATATCGCGACCTTCCAAGGGTTCGCGAACACGTTGGCTCGAACGTACTTCCCGACCGACGAGGCGATCAAGGAGGCGTGGGAAAACTCGCGCTATATGCGCAACGACCTCGCCGTAATGGAATGCGTCGAAATGCGCCGTCGATCCGTCGCGCTTCTCGAATGGCGGATCGTTCCCGAGGATCCGAAAGATCGAGCGCAAAACGACGCGGCGCGGATCGTCGAAAAGATCGTCAAAAAGACCCCGCGTTTCCTGCAATTCCGAGAAAACTTGTTGTCCGCGCTCTGGTACGGCAAGTACGGGATTCAAATGCAGTGGGGACAAACGCAAGTCGAGGGCGAGCCGCGTTTTTACATCTACAACTGGGTTCCCGTTAGCGGCGACAAAATCGTCTACAAGGTCTTGCAGGGAGCCCCCTACGAAAAGGAAGTCGTCGGGATCCGAATCGGGTACGGAACGAATCTCGTCAAAGAGGTCGCGCCGAATCAGATCATGCCGACCGACCGAGGCTCGGCGTACTTCCTGACCGACGAACAGCGCGATCGGTTCATTATTCACAGGCACCTCGTCGAGGACGGCGACTACAACGATCCTTATTCCGGAGGCTCGATCTTCGGAGTCGGGATCCGCTCGCGCATTTATTGGACTTGGTACCTGATGAAGGAAACGCTCGCTTGGCTCATGGAGTATATCGAGCGAAGCGCGACCGGCTTTGAAATTTGGTACTACCCCGCCGGGAACGAAAACGCGCGAGACGCGATCGCGAAGGCGGCGGAGAACCGGCACGGGCACAGCGGCAATATTGTCCTCGTTCCTCAAATGGAGGGGCAAAGCGGACCGTCCTATCAAATGCAACGGATCGAGCCGAGCATGTCCGGCGCCGACACGTGCGCTCAAATCGTCAAGGAGTTCTTCCAGCACCAGATTAAGCGCTATATCTTGGGGCAAACCCTCACGACCGAGAGCGCGGGAACCGGGCTCGGATCCAATCTCGCGACGATCCACCTCGAGACCTACTTACAGATCATTAAGTACGACGCGCTCAATCTCGAAGAGACCCTAACGAACGAGCTCGTCGACAAGGCGCGCAAATTCAACTTCCCTAATTTGGAAGAGGGGTGTTTGCGCTTCCATATCGAGACCGACGAGATCGACCACCAAGACCGGCTAACGTCGATCCGAACGCTTTACGATATGGGCGCCCCCATTAGTCAAGAGCAAGCGTTCGACGCGGCGGGAATGACCCCGCCGAAAGACGACGAGCCCAAACTAATCAATCCGTCTTTTCAACAGCAATCCCCCGGAGAGGCGGCGCCGCAAGAGCAAGGAGGCGACGCGGCGTCGTTCCTCGCCGCCCTCGGCGGAGGGGCGCAAGGACAAGAGCAAGAAGGATAACGCGCTATGGAAGAAATTATCGTCGTCGCGCCGACCGTCGGGGACGATCTGCCGATCGCGTCCACGACCGACCCCGGAAGAATCCTAAACTCGGACGATTACGCCGTATTCGAGAACGTCCCCGTGTTCGTCGAGCACCAGCCCGCGCTCAAAAACGGGCGGACGCTCCAATTCGGAAAACGCGAGCTCGAGCTCGTCGCGAATCGATCCAATCGGCGAATCGAGGAAACGGGCGACTTCGCCCCCGTCGTGATCGGGCACACCTCGTCGGAGTCGAGCGCGGCGAAGCCCCCAAAAATCGGCTGGGCGGGTCCGTTCCGGCTCGGCTGGCTGACCCCCGCGAAAGACAAGCTCGCGATCCTCGCCGACTTCCGCATTGAAAAGGACAAAGTGGGACTCCTCAAAGAATATCCGAGACGAAGCGCCGAAATTTGGGCGGAAGAAAACTACGAGGATATGTATCTCGATCCCATCTCCCTTTTGGGAGCCGACACCCCGTGGAGCGATATGGGCGTTCTCTACGCGAAGGAAAACGGCGGAGTCGAAAAAGTTTACTATTCGATCGCCCCGCAGGCGCCGAGCGCGTATTCCGGTCTGCCCGGTCCCGTGAAAGTCGCCAAAACCGAGAAGAAGGAGAAGTATTCGATGAACGAAAACGGACTCTCTAGCGAACAGCAAGAGATCGCCCAAACGATCGTTACGGCGATCCTCGAAACGCCGGAATTTAAATTCTTGCGCCGACAAATGAAAGAACAAAACGGAGCCCTCGGCGACGAGCAAGCCGCGCCCCTCGCGACCGCGCCCCAAAAAGCGGAGCCGATCCCCGACGCCGAGCCGCTCGAACCGGTCGACGAAGCCCCGATAGGCGACGAAGCGCCGGAAGCGGGCGAGCCGCTCGACGAGGACAAACAGAAGTACGCCGCCGACTCCGACGGAACCGCGCCCCCCGACGCGGGCGATCTGACCGGCGCGGAGCTCGACGCCGCCCCGAACGGTTCGCTCGGAGACGAAGGGCTCGAGCTCGACGACGACGGAGGAGACTCCGACCTGCTCGGACGCGCCCCCGGCGGCGCGAACTTGTCGCTCGTCGACGAGTTCGACTCCGACGACGACGACTTCAAAAAAGAAAAGTACGCCGCGCGCGAGGACGAAGGAAACGACGAGCTCGACGACTTGGACGAGGAATCCGACGAGGGCGACGAGCTCGACGACGAAAAAGATTCTTTTAACAACGAAGACGACGAGGACTTGGGCGACGATTACGACGACGAAGACCTCGGCGACGACGGCAATCCCATTTACGGAGGAAACGAAGATATGGACAGAACCGGCTCCATCGGCGAGAGGCTCTCCTCGCTCGAAAAGAAAGTCAGAAACTTGCAGTTGGCGTTCGATTGGACGACGAACAAAGTCGTCTCGCGAGAGCGCTACTCGAAGCTCTCCGACCTGCGCGAAAACTACGTTTTCGACGAGGGCGCCGAGCGCGAGAAATGCCGCTACAACAAGATGACCGACGCGCAATTCGCGAAACGTTGCGAAGAGATCGCGACGAACTATCGGCGCGTTCCCACCGCGATCAAACTTCCCCCGGGGCTCGTTCGCAACGCGCCCGCCGAATTGGCGGATCGACCCGGCGCCGTTCAGTACTCGAAAGAGCGCGGCGACGATCTCGAAGCCGAAGTTATGCGCCTCTCCGATATGTACTCGGCGAAAGGCGTTTCCAAAAGTTCCGAAGAGTTGCGCGACGAAGCGCGCAAAAATTGCGGCGATTGCGCCCGCTAGATCTAGGAGGTAACAATGGATCGCATTCAGTACGTCGCGGGCGGAAACATCTATCCGAGCCGCTTTGTCAAACAGGCGACGACCGCCCCGTTCACGGTCGTGCAGGCGACCGCCGGAGCCGCCGTCGTCGGGATCTCGCAAGAGGGAACGACCGTCGTCCCCATCGACGGGTTCACCAACGCGTCGAGCGGGTTCGCGGGAACCGAAGGGCTCCCCATTAAGGTGTTCGGCGAGCACAGCGAGTGCCTGCTCGAAGTCGCCGCCGCCGTCGCCGCCGGAACCCTCTTGAAATCGGACGCCGACGGCAAGGGCGTCGCCGCCTCGACGGGCGATCTCGTTGGAGCTCGCGCCCTCGAAGCCTCGACCGCCGCCGGGCAAAAGATCCGCGTCGCCGTTGAAATTCAACGCGCCGCCGCCTAAGGTAAGAAAGGAGAGACACAATGGCTATCACGCCGCAATATCCTTCGCAGTACAACACCTTTGTCCCGAACACGCAAGCGACGAACAATCTGATCATCGACTTCGCGCGAAACGTGAACGACTTCAAAGTCAACAACTACTGCCAAACGATCAAAGTCAGCGAAAACGTCGGGCTCTTTACGAGAATGACCAACGAGGTTTGCGCTCGCTTTATCAACTCGAACGACTCCGTTTGGGCGGACGCCTCCGAGCTACCTCTCGGCTGGCAAAACTACGAATCGTTCGCGAACGAGACGTACAAGACCGTTCGCCGATCGTTCCCCGTTACGCTCGGATACCTCACGACCGAACAGGCTTCGTGGGATATGTTCGCGCAATACCAGAACATTCTGGGACGGCAAGCGATGACCGCGCGGTCTTGTCTCGTCGTCGACGCGCTCACCGACTCGAGCGTCTACGACGTCTCGCACGTCTTCGACGTCGCGACCGACTACGGAGAGTGGGACGCGTCGATCACTTCGTCGCTCTCGATTAAGAAATCGATCTTCGACGCGGTGAACAAGATCGCCAAGGACACCCTCGGCGCCGTCCAGCAAAAAGACCTGATCTTGGTTCTCTCGCCGGAAGCCGCCGCCAAAATGATGACGTCCCAAGAAATCGTCGACTACGTGAAAGGCTCCCCCGACGCGTGGAGTATGACGCGCGGAACCCTCGAAGCGGGTCCCTACGGTCTCCCGCCGACTCTGTACGGGATCAAAGTCGTCGTCGAGGACGCCGTGAAAGTTACCTCCAAAAAGGGCTCGGCGCGGCAGACCGAATGGCTGTTCCCCGCCGATACCGCCGTTATTTGCGCTCGACCCGGCGGAATTACCGCCCCGCAAGGTCCGTCTTTCTCCACCGTCGCGCTCTTCGCGAAGGAGGAAATGACCGCCGAGCGACTCGACGACGCGCGAAACCGGCGCACGATCCTCTCCGTTACCGAAGACTATTGCGCCCAAGTGATCGCGCCGATCTCCGGCGTCCTCTTGACCAATTTGTTTAGCTCGTCCACTTGACGCGGGGAGGCTCCAAAATGGAAGCGACCGCGCAAGATATGATCGAACGATACGACGCCAGACAACTGACGAGACTGTCGTTCGACGACGACGCGCGACACGACGCGAGCGAATTGGCGAACAGCGAGATACTGGGGGCGGCTCTCGCCGACGCCAAAGGGGAGCTCAAGGCGGCGCTGTCCGTCGCCGGAATGTACTCCGACGAGCAACTCGAACGTCTCGCGCCCGAATCGCTCGCGCTCGCCAAGCGCGTTATGTGCGAGCTCGCGCTCGCGTTTCTGTACGGACGACGCGGCGGAGAGTCGAGGGAAACGACCGCCCAAATTAGACAAAGCGCCGAGGAGTACCTCGAGCGACTCCGCAAAGGGGAAAGGCTTTTCTCGATCGTCGAGTCCGACGCCAAAGAAAAAGCCGGTCAGCCCTCGCTCGTCGCCCCCACCGCCGTCCAACTTCAAAACCTAAACGGGATTACCCACCGCGCCGAAGTCTACTTCGGCGGCGTCGCGTCCCGTTTGCACGTTAGACCTTACGGAGGTTAAAAATGAGCACTATCTATGTCGACGGTCCCGCGAGACTGCTCGTCGGCGCTCAAAACTGTTTGGCGACCGCTTACGTCCCCGCCAACATATCGGGAACCGGAGGCAACGCTTCCGACTTGGGCGTTACCGAAAGCGGCGTCCAAGTCTCCGTCAATAACTTGACCCACCGAGTCAACTCCGACGATTGCGGAGGAAGCGAGGGCAACCCCGCCGACTTCATTATGATGGGCGCGATGGCGACCATTCGCGGAACGCTCGTAAAGTACGCGACCGACGCCTGGAAAACGATCGTCGCCGGACTCTACCTTCCCGCCGGGGAAGAGGGCGCCGTTAGGCTTCCGGGAACCGCCGTGTTCGCGAACAATTACGGATTCTCGCTGTGGGTTTGCGGACACAGCGGAACGATCTGGTTCCCAAAGTGCGAGCTCGCGTCCAATCCTCGCGAGTTCAATATCAGCACGACCGAGCGAAAGACGACTTTCACGATCACCGCCCACCCCGCCGGAACTTCGAGCGCTCGCTTCCTGTACTTCCACGGAACGCAGAGCTTGAACGAGTTCGAGGACGGTTGTCCGAGCGTCTCGTCGATCGGAACTTGAAAACCGCGCTTCGCGAGCGCAAAGGGGGCTTTTACTTATGTTCAAGTTTTTGAAACGCCGTCGAGAAGACAAAGAGTTCGACCGCTTAACGCGGCGCGGGATCTTTTACTACAAGGCGGGAAACTCCGTCGTTAAGATCGATCCGCTCTACGCCTATATCCGGATCAAAGCCGTCGGGATCGACGTTATGAGCGAGGACGTCAGGGGCGCGTTGCGAGGGGACGACAAGAAACTGTCCGAGTTCGCGAAAAACGTTCGAGCCGCCTTCGGAGTCGAGCCTTACGACGTCGACTCGGGGCGCGGGTTCACGATCCGCGAGCTAATTCGACTCTATCTCGCGTTCTATCGGTATCTCGCCGCCGTAAAAAAAAATGCGCCTTTATTGCGCGACTTTGCGCCGGGTTTGGAGCGGCGCCTAGAAGCTATATCGAAAGAGCCGGGCGGCAAACCGGACTCCGATGGAACGAAATCCTCGTCGGACTCGACCTTAACGCCCCCGAGTCCCTCGCCTTCGCCGGACTCGCCGTCTACTACGGAGCTTGCGGAGCCGTCGGAGGACTGACTTTCGACCTGTTCAAAGCGTTTTGGGGGCGCGACGACGAGTTTATGAAAGCTCGGTACGAATACTGGAAAGAAACGTCCGAATGGGCGGAAAACTAAAAGCGAGACGCCGCTATGTCGTTTAAGGACGAGATGAGGAAAAAGGCGGAGCGCGCGCGATTGCTCGCGACCCCCGACAAAATCAAAGCGTTCCCCGAAATCGCCGAGCGGCTACTGCGCGACGTTAAGGAAAATTTGCGCAAGTCTCTTAACGGAAAAGACGCGCGAAACGTCGGCAATATTACCGCCGCCGTCGGACGAACGTTCTTTGACGGCGACTACGATCCGTTTTCTATTAGCGACGTCGTTGGGATCGTCCAGCATTTGCTCGCCGAGGACGATCTCGACTCTCTCGAAAGCTCGACCCCCTCCGAAGGCTCGACCGCGAGCAAGGTCGCGAAATACCCCCGCGAGACCGAGTGGGTTATCGAAAGAGCCGGGGGAAAAGTCGGACATTTAGCGGGAAGATCGTTCGACGATCCCGACTTCAAAGAGGAAGTCCAAGAGAATATTTTTTACGCCGTCGAAGAGCTACTTGACGGCAAACTGCCGTTCAAAGGGCTCTTCGATAAGAACGATATTGACTGGTTCGTTCAAGAGATCTTTAAACGGCTCTCCGAAGGAGATTCTTTTGGCTACCAAGCCCCCGAAGGGTTCAGTCAACTGTTTCAAGACAGCCTAGCGATCGACAATTCCGATCAAACGAACGCGCCCCTCGATTTATCCGAAAGCGGCTCCCCGTCTTCCGACAATATCCTCGATCTCGATCCGGGATCCACAAACGCGCCGCCTCCCGAGGGCTGGAACCCCTTTAACCTGTCTATCGACGATTTGGCGCGAGAAAGCGGCTCTAGAAAGAAGTTCGTCGACGAGCTCAAAGATCTCGAAGACAACGGATATTTCCCAAGCGGGGTCGACGTTGAAGGGCTCGCCGAAAAGTATTATCCAAGCGGCAAATCCGCGAGCGTCCCGCTTGCGTCCGGCGCCGCGCCGAGCGTCGGCGCCCCCTCCGTCGCGCCGAAACCCGTTCCCGCCCCGTCCGGATCGTCCGGCTCCGCGCCGAGCGGAGGAAGCGGCGCGAGCCCAACCCCGC